>CALJKN010000182.1 GCA_937973585.1 uncultured Helicobacteraceae bacterium | reverse complement strand
AATAAAATACTGCGTACATCGCCGCAAAAAATGCGACAAAAAAGAGGGCAATAAAATTTAGCGTCTCTGAAAAATTAATCTTTAGGTTCGTAATCGGGTATGAGATATCGATAACCCCGTTTACATCCCCCTCTTTTACGTTTTTATGACAAGAGAGGCACTCCGGCTTAACCTTTACCGGATAGAGATATCTAACCCTATCCGACATATCCATAATCAAAACCTCTTCGCCACCCATAGCTCTTGAGATTGCTTTGTCGCTCTCTCTGGCAATTTTGTCTTTTTGTATTTCGCCAAACTGCTCCGAGACATGGACACTTCTATATATTTTTACCTCCATATCAGGCTCAACTTTATTTAGCCTAGCAATAACCCTATCCAAATCGGCTTTTGTTATACCACGCTCCATAGCCGAATAGACAGACTCAAAAATCAACTTACTAGATTTTTTTGCATCTACGCTTGCCATATCGTGCAAAGCTTCCCGCTTTAGCGCCATAGCCGAGATATAGCCTACCCCTACGCTAACCAGTAGTGAGGTAACGATAAAAGCTGCCGCTACATATCTATAGCTAAAAAACCTGATTTTTTTCAAACAAAACGCCTACAAAAAATTGAACTCTTTCAAATCTTATCAAATAGATTTTAAAATACGCTTTTCTTTTAGAGCAAACGGCAAAAATAAGGGATGATAGTGATTAAAAGATACCCGACAAAACAGATTTCGGTAGGGGGTGTGCTAATTGGCGGAGATGCCCCAATAAGCGTACAGTCGATGACATACTCCAAAACGCACGATGTAGAGGCAACGGCGAAACAGATAAACCGCCTGCATTTCGCCGGATGCGATATAGTTCGGGTATCCGTACCGGATACGGAGAGCGCCGAGGCTCTAAAAGAGATAAAAAAACGGATCTCTATACCGCTGGTTGCCGATATACACTTCAACTATCGTCTGGCACTCATAGCTGCCGAGTCGGTGGATTGTATCAGGATAAATCCCGGCAACATAGGCGACAAAAGCAGAATTCTGGAGGTCGTCAAAGCATGCAAAGCCAGAGGATTGCCGATTAGGATAGGGGTAAATGCCGGTAGCTTGGAGAAGCATCTGGAGGATAGATACGGCCAAACACCAAAAGCGATGATAGAGTCGGCTCTTTACAACATTAAACTGCTAGAAGATGCCGATTTTACAGACATCAAAGTATCGATGAAGGCAAGCGATGTAATCAGAACGGTAGAGGCTTACAGGGGGCTAAGACCGCTTGTGGAGTATCCATTTCATATCGGTGTTACAGAGGCCGGAACTCTTTTTGGCTCTACCGTCAAATCATCTATTGCGCTAGGCAGCCTACTCATGGATGGAATAGGCGATACGATGAGGGTATCTATAACCGGAGAACTGGAAGAGGAGATAAAGGTAGGTCGGACGATACTAAAGAGTCTAGGGCTAATACATGACGGGGTAAACATCATATCGTGCCCGACGTGCGCAAGGCTAGAGGCGGACTTGGTTTCGGCCGTAAAAGAGGTAGAGGAGAGGACGGCTCATATCAAAACACCGCTTGACATCTCCGTCATGGGATGTGCGGTAAACGCCCTAGGGGAGGCAAAACACGCCGACGTGGCCATAGCCTACGGCAAGGGTGAAGGGCTTGTAATAGTCAAAGGTGAAATAGTTGCAAAGCTGAAAGAGGGGGAGCTAAAGGAGAGGTTTTTGGAAGAGGTTGAGAAGGCGGCAAAAAACAAAGCTGAAGACTAATCCAACCTCACCGACTCGGCAATCCAATCCCCGAAAGTCTGGTTTATGTCTTTTAGCTCAACCATGCTGACGGACGGAATCTCGTAGGAGTGGAGCTCTTTTATTTTTTTTAGTATTTCACCGAAAAGCCCTGCTCTGCTCTTCATAACCGCAACGGCCTCCGTATCCGTAACGGTTTCACCGTTCCACCGGTATACACTCATAGCCCCATCAATTATATTCGAGCAAGCGATCAACCTATCCTCAAGTAGCACCCTTGAGATATCCAGAGCCTCTTTTTTGTCTTTAAACGTAGCGTACACTATCACAAAACTCACGGCAAACTCTTTTTATCGACCGGATACTCTAGCGGCTCACTAAAATAGTACCCCTGTGAGTAGTCGATACCCATATTATTTACTGCATCCGCTATCTCTTTTGACTCCACAAATTCGGCTACCGTTTTTATCTCTAGCTTTGAGGCAAAATCTACTATAGTCTCTACGACAACCATGGAGTTTTTATCTTTTAGCATATTTTTTATCAGGCTTCCATCTATTTTGATATAGTCTACTTTTAGTTTGATGAGATGCTCAAAATTTGAATATCCGGTTCCAAAGTCATCGATTGCTATCTGTGCTCCGTATTTTTTTACCTCGGCTATAAAATTTGAGACCTCCTCGTAGTTCTCAATCCCATCAGATTCCACAATCTCAAATATTATCTTGCACTTTCTCATACTTTCTTCGGTTCTGGCAAGAATAAACTCTTTTACCGATTCGTTTAGTATATCCTCCGTAGAGATATTAAATGCAACCGGATACTTTGAATTCTCAAACATCTTTAATGTTTTTGCAAACATAGTTTTTGTAAGGGTTCCGTACAGTTTTGCTTTTTTTGATATCTCTAAAAAATAATAAGGGGAGACCGGTTTTCCGACGTTATCGTGCATCCTGATTAGAGCCTCGTATCTCTCTATGGAGCCGGTGGCAGTATTTACGATCGGTTGAAAATACGGGACTATTCTGTCCTCTTCGATTGCCTCCCTGAGTTTTGAAGTCCACTTGATATTCTCTTCGTACTCTTTTACTATCTCCATATCGGGGGTAAAAACAACCAGAGATACCCTTTTTTTCTTTGCCTGCTTGAGCGCCATATCGGCCTGTTCGAATATATTACTTTTACCAAACGATACCCCTGCCGTCAAAGAGAGGATAATCTTGTTGTCGTTGTACATTATAGGCGTATCGCAAAAGCCCTGAACCATCGACTCTATTTTATCGCTTTCAATAGAGTTTTCTATTTCGTTACCCAAAATAGCAAACTCATCTGCCGACAATTTATATAGCCTATACTTTTTTGCCAATACATGTTTGATTTTTTTTGCTAACTCAGCCAAAACGTAATCACCTACTGCAAAGCCGTAGAGGTCGTTAATCTCTTTGAATGAGTCAATATTTATAAGTACCAAAAACGGATTTTGGGTTTCGTCTATATCCTCTTTCATAGCAAGTCGATTCGGCAAAGAGGTAGTTCTATCAAAATAAAGTCTGTTTTTTAGCTCCTCTTCGTTTTTGGATATTTTTTGGAGCAAAACACCAAAGCTATACCGCAACGCAATAAATATAACGACAAGAAGGGGGAGAGAGAAAAGAACTATTTTCACGACCGAGTTTTTTAACTCTTCAATATCTGCCGTGATGTTCTGGGCAAATAACATTTTTGCAACCGCAAAACCCCTGTGATCGAAAATATCAAAAGTTTTTAGCTTGAATACCTTCGAATCAACAGTTGTGACTTTGGTATTTAGATCAAAATCGACACCTAGTTTTTCAAATGCCGAATCATTGTATGTCGCCAATGTAAATCTGCCGACTCTTGCCTTGTTTTGGCTACCGCCGAAAGTCTGCATCGACGTAGTATCAAACAAAATGGCACTTTTTGCCCCCAAATACTCGTCAAGTCTAGACTGCAAAGTTGAGACATCAATCCCAAGATGTAAAAACCCTATGTATGCCCCATCATAATAAAGCGGCGAAAGGTAGACAAAGCTTAGTCCATACTTTGTCGGCTCAAACGTAAAAATAGGCGTTTTGTATTTGTTTATCTCATTTATTACGGGACGTTTTTTTGATAAATTATCACCGAATTTGAGCGGGTCATGAACCCTTAAAAAATGGGAGCCTTCCGGTAATATATAGGCCATCAGTTTGATTGTTTTGTTGTTTTCGGAAAAGATTACACTGCTGGCTTTTAATAATCTCTCCCTATCTCTTGCGGCAAATGCCTCTCTTATCTCTACATTTTCCGTTATTTTATTTGAGGCGGCCACAAGCTCGGTGCTGAGGTCTTTGAGTATTATTTTGTAGACGATATCCGAATACCGTTGTTGCTGAGAGCTTCTTTTGTCGAGATTATCGTATTCGCTAATTGTCTTTGATGCGACAAAAGCCAAAACGAGGATGATTGACATCGCCATGACCACCATCGTCGCCTTACCGACTATTCCCAACTCAAAACCTTATAAATTATTTAGTTACTATACCGATATAATTCAAAGCATAATAGCAGTTTAATCATAAGAATGGATTAAAAATAATGCGAAAATTGGGGGTAGAAAATGTTCTCTTCAAATGTCTCTTCAATCGGTTCCCATCAGATATGGATGGATGTAAATGCACACAATACGGCAAACGTAAACACGGACGGATTTGATAGTTCTGATACAAAAATTACTGAGGGTGTAGACTCACAGCCTGTACCTAATATAAGAAAAGAGGAAAAAAATACCGAAAAAAGCTCTACAGATTTGGCAAAAGAGCTAACGGATCATATTCCGATAGAAAAAAGTGTAGCGGTT
This sequence comes from uncultured Helicobacteraceae bacterium, assembly GCA_937973585.1. Taxonomy (GTDB): domain Bacteria; phylum Campylobacterota; class Campylobacteria; order Campylobacterales; family UBA6016; genus UBA6016. The sequence goes on along the minus strand of CALJKN010000182.1, from coordinate 22,706 downwards.
AACGTAAAAGCGATACGAACACAAGATGAAATGTATGGAACACTGCTCAACATCAAAAGCTAAAACCCCGTAAAAAGGGGTTTTGTGTTTAGAGATTAATCTCTCGGTTTTTTAGGTAGAGCGAAATCTATTTTTAGTCTTCTGCCCATAAACTCTTTACCGTCAAGCTCTTCTTTTGATTTTTTAGCGGCGCTTGATTCTGCAAATTCTACGAATCCAAAACCTTTTTTAATACCGTCTTTTTCAATTAGCCTGACTTTTGCTACCTCGCCAAATTCTCCGAAAAGCGACTCTAGGTCTTCTTTTGAAGCTTTATAATTTAGGTTACCGACATAAAGGGTATTTAGTTCACCCATTTTAGAATTCCTTGTGATTGTGAAGTTTCCTTCGAGACGCTATGGGCAAAAACGGAGATTTTGGACGCATAGGTAACGAAGCTTAGGTATTGTATTCAAATAAAAATAAATGTATAGCCTATTTTTTAAGCTATTTACAATAAGTAAATGATTATTTTATGTTTTTTCGATATTTTTTCTTTATTTACACAAACAACCGTCACTTTTTAGACCTCCAAACCCAAAAACAGTAAAATAAAGGGCAACGAGCCAAGAGAGCCGTCATAAATTTGAGGATAAAAAAAGCCGCTAGCGGCGTGAGCCGTCTGCTAAAGACCTAATTTTCGAGGAAACATCGGACTTTTGTCCAAGCGCTTCGCTTGTTTTGGGCTTTGCTCAAAATTTGAGAACTATATGATAAAAAAGGTATTTTTTGAACACAAATACGGATACGCTAAAACTTCAATACCTCTACTACCTAAAAAGGATGGGGCATAGCTATACAAAACCGCTAAAAGAGTTTGTCCCCTCCACACAACTAGAGTTGCCGCAAAACCTACAAAAACTATCGGATGCAGTCCGTTCATGCCACCTGTGTCAGTTGGCAAAAACCAGATTAAACACGGTATTTGGGGAGGGAAATGAATCGGCAAAACTGATGTTTGTCGGGGAGGGCCCTGGAGAGAGCGAAGATAAAAGCGGCAGACCTTTTGTCGGCAAAGCGGGCGAGTTATTAACCAAAATGATTGAAAATGCGATAGGGGTACAAAGAGAGAGTGTCTATATAGCAAATATCGTAAAATGTAGACCTCCCGGCAACAGGGTTCCCACAAAAGACGAAGCCTCAACCTGTATCTCTTATCTTCATAAGCAAATAGAGATTATAAACCCAAAAATAATCGTTGCCCTAGGTGCAACGGCGCTAAACTCGCTAGCAAAAAAAGAGTATCCGATTATGAAAATCAGGGGAAGCGTGATGGAATATGAGGGGGCGAAGCTAGTTCCTACTTTTCACCCGAGTTTTTTACTTAGAAATCCATCGGCAAAAAAAGAGGCTTATGCCGATATGCTACTCATAAAAACTCTGTTGGATGGGCTAGAATCCTAAAGTCATCGTAAGCTCATCAACGGTTACGGTCATTTGGGATCGTCTTTTTGTGGCCGTCACAAACGGCTTTTGCTCCGTTACCTCTACATACGTCGGCGGCGGAGGGGTAAATTTGAATACCTTGTCTTTTCTTTTTATCCAAAGTCTTTTTTTGTCATACATCACCGACATCTCTATCTTTTGTCTGTACGTAAAGACTCCGTTTTTCCTTTTCAGTTTTACCGTCAACTCATATTCAGTGTCTGATATCTGATTTAGCTCGTGATCTTCAAGCTCATATCTTCCATTTCCGACATTCCCCAAAAATTTGTAATCGGCAAAAGCGGATATGATTATAAACGGCGAGTTTTGAAAAGAGGCCTTCTCATCATCGGAAAAATTTGATTGTGCAAAAAGAATAAAAGGTATAAAAAGCAGAAAGAAAGCAAAAGAGGTGAGAAAATTTCCCCCTCTTTTTTGAAGACCGAACATATCTAGCTATTATTTTTTGAGCTGATTGACGATGCCAAGCATCTCATCAGATGTCAAAAGCGCCTTTGAGTTTGCTTCGTATGCCCTTTGTCCGGTGATTAGGTCAGTCATCTCATCTACAAGTTGAACGTTACTCATCTCAACAAATCCTTGCCTGATGCCGCCTCTACCCTCTAGTCCCGGTACACCGACTATAGCATCGCCTGAAGCTGTTGTGTTGATGTAGTTATTGTCGCCCAGCGAGTGAAGGCCGGCCGGATTCACAAAAGATGCAGTCTCTATCTGCCCTATTTGTTGCAAGGCTGTCTGCCCAGGTTGTAGTACGCTAACAGTACCGTCCGTTGCTATAGACACTTTTGTCGCATCGGTTGGAATTACCATTTGCGGAACAAGGGCATATCCGTCTGAGTTTACAATCGTACCGTTACCGTCCACCTTGAAAGATCCGTTTCTGGTATAGGCGGTTGTGCCGTCAGGGAGTTGTATCTGGAAAAATCCGTTTCCTGTTATTACCATATCAAGATCATTTCCGGTCTCTTTGAAGTTACCTTGAGTAAACATCTTTTGGATACTCGTCGGTCTAACACCCAGACCCACATCCATACCTGTAGGAGCCATAGTCGTAGTAGATGTTGCTGCGCCTGCATACTGCATAGTCTGATACATCAAATCTGCAAATTCGGCTCTCCCTTTTTTAAACCCTATAGTGTTTACGTTGGCAATATTGTTAGAGGTTACGTCTATCTGGGTTTGTTGGGCTACCATACCGGTTGCGGCGGTGTAAAGTGATCTAATCATCGTCTATTCCTTATGCTCTAGCGCCAAGTTTGCTAATGGCGTCATTGTTGAGGTCGTTCATTTGCGTATCCATAACTTTTTGGTACATACCGACAAGCCTGTTTGTCTCGATCAAAGCCGTCATCTCCCTTACAGGATTGATGTTGCTTTTCTCTATAAACCCTTGAATTACGCTACTTGAATCTGTAGAAAGCAAACCCTGTTCCACATTTGAAAACAGGTTTTGCCCCTCTTTTTTCATATTTTTGATATTGTCGAATTTAACTACCATCAGTTGCGCATCCGGTTCTTGATTTAGCTGTTGCCCCTCTATCCTGAAGTGAAGCCCCCCGCTTTGATCCACAATAACCTCCGAGCCCTCAGGGACATTTATATAGCTTTTGCTCTCCATGTAGTTTGACGGCAATACCGGATATCCCTCTTTTGTAGTGAGTCTGCCTTGCTGATCTATCACAAAAGAGCCGTCTCTCGTGTATTTGACACCGCCCGGAGTCTCTACCGAGAAAAATACATCCCCCTGCTTTAGGGCAAAATCTAGCGGATTACCTGTTTTTGCTATATTTCCAAGCTCAAAACTCGTATACTCCTCAACCACGTGCGGCGTATTGTTTAGACCTCTGTTTAAAAACTTTGCCGCCTCTTTTGTATGGTTATTAAGGGGCAATTCATCCCTTTTCTCTTCAAATAACCTCTTAAAATCGCCGATTACTACATCGTCTCGTTTAAAGCCCGCCGTATTGACGTTTGCCAGATTGTTTGAGATGACGTTTAATCTGTTAAACTGGGTTACCATCCCGCCCGTGGCGTCGTAATAGCTACTTTGCATTTGACCTCTTTTTTTGTGTTCTTAAACGGCTACTTAGCAAAATATGTTCCAAATGGTTTAAACACTTTTATTTAAAGGCTTAACAGTGTTTCATCAAGTTTTAAACGACAAAAACGTACAATACGGGTTTCATTTTATATAAACTTTCTCCCGATAATACTCCCTAAAGAGGTACGAAGTGTCCGCAAAATCTACTACAAAAGAACTTGAAGAATTATTTAAAGACAATACGACAGGCGCACTGACGTATGAAAAAATCGCCGATACATTCGATAAACTCCCTACCGCCACGGTAGCTAAAAAAATAGCCGAACTGGCAAAAAAGCACAATATAGCCTTGCGTACATCCGCAGAGGCGGCAAAGCTAATGAACCTCGAAGATGCAAAAAGGAACAAAGAGGCCTTTTTGCAGATGAAAAACGAGATGCAGTCGGATATGATGGACTTTTCAAAAGACAAAGAGCTTTTGGAGTGGTCAAGATCAGATAGCCCCGTTAGAATGTACCTAAGAGAGATGGGACAGATTCCTCTGCTTACAAAAGATGAAGAGGTAGAGCTGTCGATAAAAATCGAACAGGGCGAGGATATGATCCTTGACTCTATCTGCTCGGTAGGCTATCTAATCCAATTTATCCTCAACTACAAAGACTCTCTGATTAACAGAGAGAGAAGGGTCAAAGAGCTATTTAAAAGCTTCGGTGAGGAAGAAGAGGAAGAAGAGGAAGAAGAGGACTACGATGACACCGAAGAGGGCGAAGCGGACGGCGAAGAAGACCAAAAATCTATCTCAAAGAAAGATCAAAAAAGGGTTGATAAAGTTTTAGACGCCTTTAAGAGCTTGGAAAAAGCAAAAAAAGAGTGGGAAAAAACAAATAAATTTGAGATAACCGGTGATTTTATGGATGGTGAAAACCTCCTAAACATCCTCACAAACGCTTATAAAAAAAGAATGGTAAAAGAGGCCTTGCTAGAGCTTGGGCCAACCTCAAAACTGATTACCGAACTTGTAAGGGCAATGGAGACAAGCTTAAAAAGTGAAGGCGATTTTGAAAAAGAGCTAAAAAAACTCGAATACAGGCTTCCGCTTTTTAACGAACAACTAAAAGAGAAGCACAATAAACTACTCTCAAACATTATCAATATGTCCAAAGAGGAGATTGCGGCCAGTGTTCCTGAGCAGACCATGGTCTCTACGTATATGGAGATTAAAAAGCTTTTTGAAAACTATGAAGCCGGAAAAGATAGCTTCAATATGCAGCCGGAAGAGCTAAAAGAGGTTTTAGAGCAGATCAAAAGGGGAAAAAGAATCTCCGACGAAGCCAAAACCAGAATGGCAAAATCAAACCTTAGACTTGTCGTATCTATCGCAAAAAGATACACAAACAGGGGGCTACCTTTCCTCGACCTGATTCAAGAAGGAAACATAGGTCTCATGAAAGCGGTCGATAAGTTTGAATACAAAAAAGGTTACAAATTTTCAACATACGCAACATGGTGGATCAGGCAGGCGATTAGCCGCTCTATCGCAGACCAAGCCAGAACTATACGTATTCCGATACACATGATTGAGTCTATCAACAGAATCAACAAAGTAATCAGAAAACATATTCAAGAGACGGGTCAAGAGCCGGATGTGGATGCAATAGCGGATGAGGTACAACTATCGGTTGAGAAAGTCAAAAATATCATTAAAATCACGAAAGAGCCGATAAGCCTAGAGGCTCCGATAGGCAATGAAGACGATGGAAAATTCGGTGACTTTGTAGAGGATAGAACATCGGCAAGTCCGATAGACAACGTAATGAAACAGGATTTAAAAGAGCAGATCGACAATGTTTTGGAGCAACTCTCAGACAGAGAGAGGGCTGTAATCAAAATGAGATTTGGTCTACTGGATGATGAATCGGATAGAACCCTTGAAGAGATCGGTAAAGAGCTAAACGTAACAAGAGAGCGTGTAAGACAAATAGAATCTAGCGCAATCAAAAAACTAAAACACCCGAAAGTCGGACGGGCACTAAAAAGCTACATAGAAAACTAAAAAAAGCCCCCTCCAAATAACGGGAGGGTCTTGCTCCCTTATCTGCACACTTTTTATATCATTCCCTTAGTATAAAGTCTTTCGGCTCTTCGGCACTAAACTCATGTCCCAAAAGTCTCAGTGTTTTGGAGTGAAGCATAACCCTTTTTGCCTCCGCACCACCGTATAGAGTATCGCCTAGTATCGGATGTTTGATAAATTTCATATGTGCTCTAATCTGATGTGTCCGTCCGGTCTCAATGACGATTTTTAGCTTTGATTTTTTAGCCATCATCTCAAGCGGCTCGTACGTCGTTTTTGCAGATTTACCGAACTTTTTATCGACTGTCGCTTTGGCATTTGACCCTTTTTGGATTAAAAGCGGAACATCTACAACACCCCCTTCGGCCACAACCCCTTGAACGATAGCTATATACTCTTTGTACACTTCTCGTTTTTTGAAAGCCTCTATTGCGGCTTTGAGCGTCTCTTCGTTTTTAGCAAGTGCTAACACGCCGCTTGTCTCTTTATCAAGCCTATGGACAAGCGTAGCGCCTACGGCGACCTCAACCTCGTCGCTAGTCATAAACGGCGGCTTATCAACGACTATCAAATCGTCGTTTTCAAAAATAGTCCTAGGTTTTTGGAGCTTCTCCACTTTAAACTCCGCATCTAAAGGCATCATGGCTCGTGCTATAAGTATTTTTTTACCGTGATAGTACACCAACCCTCTATCGATCATCTCTTTTGCTTTCCCACCGGATATTTTTAGCTGTTTTGCCAAAATATTATACGCCTTATCGCCCTCCCCTTTAAAAGCAGGTTTTGGCTCCCTCTCTACATCTGGAGCGGCAACTCTTTTTTTAAACTCCGGCTCTCTTTGTTTTTTAGGGGCTATTTTTTGAGCCCCTTTTTTACCTCTGTTATCTCTCATCATATCCCCTTAAAAATTCACTCAAACGTCCGCTTTTTACGACTCTAATCCGTTTGTTTCTACCAAGCTCTCCACTTAAAATCTCTATATCGCTTTTAGATATTTTAAAGCTTTTTGAAAAAAAGGAGATGAGCTCATTATTGGCTCTCCCCTCTATCGGCAAAGCTGCCAAACGAAGCTTTAAAGCGCCGTTTTCGACCCCTACCGCCTCAGTTTTTTTGGCGTTCGGAATCACCTTTAGCGTTATTTCGACCAAGTTATCAATCTCTCTGTAAAAGCAATCTGATCCCACGCTCAACCTCTCCTATCGAATCCTCTAAGCCGTCAATATAGGAACACTCAAGCTGCTCGTGTGAGGCCAGCAAATCGGCAAGTTCGGAGGCGGCGCAAAAATAGCCGTTTTTAACCTTTTCAAACGAGGCTTTCTGGTTAAATATATTGGTTCCGCTGATAAGCTTTGTCCCAAAATATGCCGGCTCCAAAGGGTTGTGTCCACCCACTTCGGCAAACGCCCCACCTAGTACCACCAAATGGCTCTTTGCATAGACATTGATCAGTTCCCCCATTTTATCGACAAGGACAATATCGGCCAAAAGCCTCCCGTCCTCGCTAAATCTGGAAAAACCGACACCGTTTTCATCGGCAAATTTTTTTATCATGTCGGCGACATACTCAAATCTATCCGGATGCCTCGGAACTATAATTAGCCGCTCTTTTTTTAAAAGACCGCTCCTTTGAAAAGCATCCAGAGCAAGCTCCTCCTCGCCTGGATGGGTACTTGCCGCAACAAAGTTTCTCCTCTTGTCGGTAGTTATCTCCCGCACCTCGTAACCACCGGTAAACTGTTTGATATTTCCGGAAACAACGACGTTTTTTGCGCCCAGACTCTCAAGTCTATTTTTGTCTGTTTCTGTTTGTGCAAATACGCAATCCACAAAACCAAACAAGAACCGATAAAAAAATCTAAATTTTAGATATTTCGGATACGACCTGTCGCTTATTCTGGCGTTTATCAGAGAGGTTTTAACCCCTTTTAGTTTTGCAGATGCAAACATCAAAAGCCAAAGCTCCGCCTCCATTACGACAAGCACCTTTGCTCTCGATACCCAAAAAGGGAGAAATATCTCAAACGGCAAAAATCTAACATTTTGATACCGTCCAGCGGCCTCATCGTATCCGGTTTGCGTAATGGCGCTAAAACCTACCGAATTAAATCTTTTAGCAAGAGGCAAGATGGCCTTGGTCTCGCCTAGAGAACAGCTGTGAAACCAAATATCGGAGTCATTTAGCGGTGGATTGTTTTTCAGAAAAAAACGAGCCGGAATGGATTGTTTGTATTTTTGCTTTGTCGTCAGATAGATTAATAAAGGGAGCGAAACGATATATAAAACTACTGAAAAAAAATAGTATAAAGTTAGCCCGAAAAAGGCTCCGGGCTTTACACTTTTAGCCGTTTTCGGCCTCCGTCTCATCCAAATAGAGGATTCTACCGCAGTTTGAGCAGGTGTTTATCTCTTCGCTTCTTATAACTTTTCTATAGTCGTTGTCGGTCAAAACGATATTGCAACCGCTACAAGCTTTTGCTCTAACAGAAACAACCGTAGATGAGCCGGCCCATCTTTTAATTTTTTGGTAGAACGAATATACTTTAGGGTTTACCTCGTACACGAGTTTGTCTTTTTTCTCATAGACGCTCTTTTTTGACTCTTCCAAAGCCGAGAGGTCGCTAGCCAAAGATGTTTCGTAACCCTTGATATCCTCTTCTATTTTTCCGACCGAATCGGCTAGTTTTTTAGCCTCATCTTTTTTTCCCGACTCCAGATTCTCAAGTCTTCCAATCTCTTCATTTGCAAAATCGATTTGCTCTCTGGCTATGTCCTCTTCAACTTGAAGAGCTTTTATCTCCCTTTCTGTTTTTAGAGTAGATGATTTTTTCGATATATCTGCAAGTTTTGCGGAAAGCTCTTTTAGGTGGGTGTCGTGTTTTGCTATCTTAAATCTACACTCTTTCGCCTCTTCGTTTAGCGACTCTATTTTTGCTTTTATCTCCGCCGCTTTGCCGACTAGCTTGTTTAGCTCCGACTTCAAAGACTCCTCTTTAGGGCCGAAAGAATCAATCTCATAGTCTATTTTGGCAAGCTCTATAATCTTTTTCAGCTCTTGGTTCATAAACGATTTTTTCCCTTGTTGTTTGTTTGTATATCTTAAAAAAATTTAAGCGGATTTTTTGAATTTGAAATTATAACCCGAATCGGCAAAATTTTCAAATTTTCAAGCATTGAGTCGCAAAAAACCGCCTCTGACGCATAATGGGTAACGTCAATTACCCCTATTCCCGCCTCTTTCGCATTTACGGCATCGTGGTATTTGATATCACCGGTTATCAGACAATCTGCATTTACCTTGTTTAAAAAAGATGCACCGCTTCCGGTTACTATTGCAACTTTTTTTATTTTTCCGGTTTTTTCGACACAGTTTATGACCGGTAATCCCAGTTTTTGTTTGACCGACTCCGCCAAATCGCCAAACTCGGTATCGACATCTGCATACACCAAAAACCCATCTTTGGTAACACTGTTAAAGCCCATCACATTTGTTGCAAAATACTCGTTTAGATGTGTTTTATCGTAGTTTGTATGCATTGCTACAATTGAGATATTTTTTTGCACGGCAAGGCAAATGGTGCGGACGGTAGCATCTGAAAAATCAAGCTTTTTTAGAGGGGAAAAAATGAGCGGATGGTGGGTTACAAGCAAAGAGCCTTCGCCAATTGCCGAAACCACCTCAAACGTCGGCTCCAAGGATAGATATACCGTTTCTATCGTAGCACCCATATCCCCCACGATAAGTCCGCTATTATCCCATCCCTCGGCAAGCTCAAACGGGCTGAGAGAGTTTAAGAACGAGTATATTTCGGAAAGTTTCATCCAAACCTCTTTAGCCTCTCTTCCCTCTCTTCCTCTTGCTCTTTGTACAAGGTTGCGCTCGATTTTGCAAGCTCTCTAATCTTAAGGATAAAGTTTGCCCTTTCGGTAACCGATATCGCTTTTCTGGCATCAAGGGTATTAAAGCAGTGCGAGGCTATGACGCACTGGTCGTAAGCAGGAAGCGGCAGACCGTGTTCTAAGCAGTTTTTACATTCGTTTATCGCATCATCAAAGTGGCGAAATAGCATAGCCGTATTTGCGACTTCAAAGTTATAGGCGCTAAACTCTCTTTCGGTCTCAAAGTGTATGTCGGCGTATTTGTAAGAGTCGTTCCATGAGAGCTCATAGACGTTTTCAACCCCTTGCAAATACATAGCGAGTCTCTCCATACCGTACGTTATCTCAACCGCAACAGGATCACAAGAGATTCCGGCTACTTGCTGAAAATAGGTAAACTGGGTAACCTCCATACCGTCTAGCCAGACCTCCCAACCGAGCCCCCATGCGCCAAGCGTCGGAGACTCCCAGTTGTCCTCAACAAATCTTATGTCGTGTTCGGCAAGGTTTAGCCCCAAAAACTCTAAGCTTTTGAGGTATTTTTCCTGTATTCCATCCGGACTTGGCTTTATAATTACCTGAAACTGATAGTATGCCCCTAGTCTATTTGGGTTTTCGCCGTATCTACCGTCTGACGGTCTACGGCTGGGGGCAACATACGCAACGCTCCAAGGTCTCCTGTCAAGGCTTCTAAGAAGCGTAGCCGGATGAAAAGTCCCAGCCCCTGCCGGCAGGTCATAAGGCTGAACGATAGAACACCCCTCCTTCATCCAAAACTCTTGAAGCTTTAAAAACATTTCACTAAAAGTAATCACGCATCAGTCCTTAAAAAAATCTATAATCCAGTCTAGCTCGTTTGTATCGGTGAGATTCTTGTCTCCGATAGGCTTTTCATCCCCAAAGCCCCACTCGGCAACGGCAGATGTTATCCCTATTGCCTTAGCCGCTTTTACGTCTTTTATGCTATCCCCCACCATAAGCGCCTTTGAGCCCTCTTCAAAGTCGTATCCGTCAAGAATCTTTAAAAGCATTTGAGGGTTTGGCTTTGGATATGCTACCGAATCGGCTCCGTATATAAAATCGAAATAACCGTCCACTTTTAGTTGCGAGAGCATTTTTTTTGCAAATGTACTTTTCCCGTTTGTTGCAACACCCATCTTAAAGTCAAGGGTTTTGAATCTCTCCAAAAACTCCTCCACCCTATCATAAAGGGCAATATCCATGTGGCAGATGGAGTCGTAGTAAGGTTCAAAATGCCCTCTCTGCTCCTCGGTAAAACAGTTTGTCCCGTAAAAAACTTTTGCGGCGTTAATGTCGTCTTTGTTGATGTGATTTAAAACAAAATCGGAAGCAACTATGCTAAGCCCAAGCCGCTCTCTAGTGTAGTTGATAGCTCTTGCTATATTCTCACCGCTATCTACAAGGGTTCCGTCCAGATCGAAGATTATTATATTTTGTGACATTATTTGGCGTGGTTTTCGACCACTTGCCCCCACATCAGTTTGTATTTTCTCTTTGTAAATTCAAGCTCTTCTTGTGCCGCCTCTAGCTGTTTGGTTAAAGCGTCTATCGTCTTTCTATCTTCGTCGTAAATCTCTTGCATGGAGATTAGACCTTCTTTTAGAAACTTATTCTCACGCCTCAAAGTCTCCAGAGTCTCCTCTTTTGCCTCCAAAACCCTCTCGTGAAAAGCTATTATCGTCCCGATGGTTTTTTCGGCAAAGGATGAGTGCACCATCTCTCCGGAACTTTGGTTCTCAAAGTCCGATATAGCATCCGTCGACCTAAGAACCAACTGTGTGCCGCTACCGACATCGATAAAAAAACGGCCGTCTTCGTCTTTAAACGCAAGCATACCATCCCGACATAGCGATTTTACCTCTTCGCTACTCTTGCCGACTATCGATGCAAACTCATCTAGCGCTATCCACGTTGACATCAAGGCTCCTTTTGGCTCTTATATTCTCTTCTCTATTGTGGCCGAATCCTCTTCGACCGCTTTTGCCTTTTTCTCTTTATCTTTTAGCAGTTTAGCAGATAGTTCATCATCGGATAGTGCCATTATCTGCATAGCCAGATACGCCGCATTCGTGGCTCCCGCTTTACCTACCGCTACCGTCGCAACAGGCATACCGCCCGGCATCTGCACTGTGGAGAGCAAGCTATCCAGACCGTCCATCAGTCCACCCTTCATCGGGACACCGATAACCGGTTTTGTGGTCAAAGAGGCTACAACACCCGCCAAATGGGCGGCCATTCCGGCGGCACAGACAAACACTTTTGCCCCTTTGCCCTCGGCCTCTTTGACGTAATGATGCGTTCTATCCGGACTTCTATGTGCACTTGAAACGAGTATTTCATATGCGATACCGAATTTCTCAAGTGTCTCGGCACAGTTTTTCATAACATCGTAATCACTCTTTGAACCCATTATAATTGAAACAAAAGCCATTTTTAATCCTCCTTTTTTCTTAAAAAGCTAAATTTAGGGAATAGTGTCGGCAAAAGTATTTTATTTGTATTGCCGCTGTGTACGCTGTCAAGCTCTTTTTCGCCCTCCGTAATAATTTTTTTAAAAACTATTACCTGCTTACCGTCCCTGACATAGACACTTCCGATATCGTTATCACAATCCTCTACTTTACCGCCGTAAGGCAACAATATATCTATCTCGTCACCCGGAAATATCTTGTCCTTGCAATAAAAATATAGCCCATCTTCCGGAACAAATGCTTTTACTTGAAATTCACCGTCACTCATAGCCGTTTGCATATTTTGAGAATCATCTCGCTCAAATGGTCTGGAAACAATATATCCGTCGGTATAGCCTCTGTTTTTGAGGGTATTTAACTCGCTCTCATAATAACCGCCGTCAAATTTTCCGGCATAATAATCGTCTATAGCTTTCCGGTATGTTTTTGCGGTTACGGCCGCATAGTAGAGGCTTTTTGTCCGCCCCTCTATCTTTAGACTGTCTATCACGCCGCTATCAAGTATCTCTTTTATATGTTGCGATAGATTTAGGTCTTTGGCGTTAAAAAGATACGTCCCCTCGCCCGGAATCTCCTCCAGTCGCATGAGAGTTTTGTGTTCTGGATTTTCTACAAATACCTCATATGGCATACGGCAATCATTTGCACAACTCCCGCGGTTTGGAACGCGCCCCATCTGCAAAGACGACACCAGACACCTGCCGCTATAGGCAAAACACATGGAGCCGTGAACAAAAATCTCTATCTCCAGATTCGGAAGATGTTTTTTTATCCCTTCCAAATCTTTCATACTGCACTCTCTGGCCGCTATGATACGGGTTATCCCCATATCCGCATACGCCTCGGCATCCATATAGTTTAGAACGTTTGCCTGAGTTGAAAGGTGTATGCCTATATCGGGTGCTATCTTTTTTGCAAGTTTTATAACGCCGGGTGTAGACACTATAAAAGCGTCCGGTTTCAGCTCGGCTAAAGCTGCCAAATGTTTCTCTACAAGACCCAGCTGAGAGTTAAAAGGAAATCCGTTTACCGTAGCGTATACTTTTTTGCCTCTGGCATGGGCATACTCTATGGCCTCTTTGAAACTCTCCATATCAAACTCTTTGCCGCTCCTAATACGAAGAGAGAAATGGCTTACCCCCCCATATACGGCATCGGCACCATACTCTAATGCTACTCTGAACTTCTCCGGATCTCCCGCAGGAGAGAGAAGCTCTACTTTTGTTTCGGTCATTTTTGTCCGAATGCGGCTATTAGCGCCTCTATATCGTCGTCATCGGCAACATCGTTGTTTTCATCACCGTGAATATGTTTTGCGCTACTGACACGTTTTTCGTCGTCAATCTTGCCCTCAAAGAGTTTATTCATATAGTTTGAAAGCGCCCTCATTATGTTGATGACCCTCTCTATTTTTTGTCTATGAATATCCTGATACTGCATCATATCCATGGCACTCAGGGTATTCATCCCTATATTTGAAAGCCTCATATTGACATCTTCGGCAGAGGCAAGGGCGTTTTGTATCTTTTCGTTTTCAGTTTTAAATACTTCAAAGTTCGGAAATTTTTCCGATAGTTTCATTAAAAGCTCGGATACCGAATTCAGGGTATCGGTGATTTGCCCCATAGGTATTTCAGACTCCATAGAGTCATTTGATATATGCTCTAACATATCAAAAATCTGCGTCGCTTTTTCTTCCGACTCTTTTGTTACGTCATCTAGCTGATGAACAACTTTATTCTCCGTTAACGGCGGCGGCGGCGGCCAACTCTTGGTAGGGCTCAGATCATAGTTATTTAAACTGGCTATCTCATCAAATCCGTCACTAGTGGTATGCGTTTCATGTGTACCGTTATTATCTCCGGCGGACTCGACTTCGTCATCGAAATCGCCGTTCATAAGCCTGTCAAGCTCTTCTTGAGTCATTACTCTTTACCTTTTTAAAGTCTAAACTGGGCGCTCTTCAATATCGGAGAATTATAGCTTTTTTCATTTATAATTTTATTAACCACGTAAAACCTAAACACAAAAGCGTATTTTAAAAATGATAGTAGATTTACACAACCACACACCTCTATGCAACCATGCCAAAGGGAGCCCTAGAGAATTCATTGAAAAAGCCATTGAGAAAAAAATCAATCTCTTCGGTTTTTCCGACCATGCCCCTATGAAGTTCGATGAAGGCTACAGGATGACTTTTGAGCAGATGGACGGCTATGAGAGAGAAATAGCGGAGCTAAAAGACGAATACAAAGACAAAATCGATATAAAACTCGCCTACGAGGTCGACTATCTACCGGGGTATGTCGATAAAAGGGTTTTGGATAGAGAGGTTGACTACATGATAGGGTCTGTACACTTTATAGAGAGTTGGGGATTTGATAATCCAGAGTTTATAGGAGAATACGCCAACAAAGATGCTACCGAGACTTGGACGGAATATTTTAAGCTCATAGCACAAATGGCAGAAACAAAGGCTTTTAATATAGTTGGACATATGGATCTTTTAAAAGTGTTTAATTTTAAGCAACCCAAAGATACGGCAAAAATGGCAAAAAAAGCGATAGAGGAGATAAAAAAAGCGGGGATGGCGATAGAAATAAATGCCTCCGGCTTACGAAAGCCCGTCAATGAAGCATACCCATCAAATGAGCTTTTGTCTACTATTTTGGAGTTTGAAGTCCCAATAACGTTCGGTAGCGATTCACACGACCCATCCCATATCGGATTCAAAATGTCGGAGAATATGGAGCTTGCAAAATCTATCGGTTTTAAGAATTATGCTTATTTTGAAAATAGAAAAATAAACTTGATTAATTTTTAATCAACATTTGCGGTAAATTAAAAATCTTTTTCGCTACAATTTTGTTATAAGCTACTTTATTAATAGCTGAACTTACAAATGGAGTTATGAATGTACAGCAGCGCCGAAGACGTCAAAAAAATATTTGACGTAATCAAAGAAAAAGAAATTGAATTCGTAGATTTCAGATTTACGGACTTCAAAGGAACTTGGCATCACGTATCTTACAACGTAAAATCTATAGACGAAGACAGCTTCAAAGGTGTACCTTTTGACGGAAGCTCCATCCCTTACTGGCAACCGATCAATAAGTCGGATATGCAACTAATCCCTGACGCTAAAGCGTTTTTCGTAGATCCGTTTACGGCCGATCCTACACTGGTAGTTTTCTGTGACGCATACGATATCTACAACAACGAACTATATGCAAAATGTCCTAGAGCAATAGCAAAAAAAGCTCTTGAATACCTAAAAACTACAGGTCTAGGCGACACTGCATACTTTGGTCCTGAAAATGAGTTTTTCGTTTTTGACGATATCAAAGTAAAAAGCGATATCAACTGCCAATACTACGAAATAGATAGCGAAGAAGGTATCTGGAACTCTGCAAAATCTTATGGTGAAAACGGCTTCAACTCAGGTCACAGACCTGGTACGAAAGGCGGTTACTTCCCTGTAGCTCCGGTCGATACAATGGTTGACCTTAGAGCTGAAATGGTAAAAGTAATGGAAGAGGTAGGTCTTGAAACTTTCGTTGTTCACCACGAAGTTGCACAAGGTCAAGGCGAAATCGGCGTTAGATTCGGTACGCTTGTAGAGGCTGCCGACAACGTACAAAAAGTAAAATATGTTGTAAAAATGGTTGCCGCTATGAACGGTAAAACTGCTACATTTATGCCAAAACCGCTTTACGGCGACAATGGTAACGGTATGCACGTGCACCAATCAATCTGGAACGGTGGCGAAAACACATTTGCAGGCGATAAATACCAAGGTCTTTCCGATACGGCTCTATACTATATCGGTGGCGTACTAAAACATGCTAGAGCTCTTGCGGCGTTCACAAACCCGTCAACAAACTCATACAAAAGACTTATCCCAGGATTTGAAGCACCTTCAATCCTTGCATACTCCGCTCAAAACAGATCGGCATCATGCAGAATCCCATACGTATCTAGCCCAAAAGCAAAAAGATGCGAATTTAGATTCCCTGACTCAACTGCAAACCCATACCTTGCGTTCTCTGCAATGCTTCTTGCGGGTATCGACGGCATACAAAACAAAATCGATCCGGGTGAGCCGAGAGAGGAAGATCTATTTGAACTTACTCTTGATGAAATTAGAGAAAAAGGTATCAAGCAAATGCCGCACACTCTAAGAGGTGCCGCTGAATCTCTAATCGCAGACTGGGATTTCCTAAAATCAACAGGCGTATTTACACCTGATATGCTTGAGACTTACAAACAATTCTTGTTTGAAACTCAAATCTGGCCTTATGAAGCTAGACCTCATCCATTCGAATTCTTGACTTCATTCTCTTGCTAGTATAAAAATAGCCCCTCTCAATACGGGGGGAGCGGGCTGTTTTATCTCCTAAAAATCACAGAAAAAAAAGTTAGCCCGATAGCTAAAGCGACTAATACAAACATACTTTTCCCAAAATAATAAAAAAACATCCCCGCTTTTTCTATCGACATTGAATCTGCCGAAACAAATAAAATCAGGTTTTTTATCGACTCAAACACATACAGACCGGGAATCATCACAATCCCTGCCGGAACCGTCAGCATCTGTACCGGAAACTCCCTTTTTTTGGACAACATCTCGCCTATAATTCCAATACATAATGCCCCAAACAACACCGAAAGCTCAAGTCCTAGTCCGTATTTTTGACAAACGGAGCGGACTGCAAAACCGCAAAAAGCCAACAACCCGACAATCGGCAAATCTTTTTTATCAACCCGAAAAACCATCGAAAAACCGATTGCCGCAATAACTGCAAAAAAAGGCTTTATCAAAAATTCCATATAAAACCTTTTTGGGCAAGTAGCGCTAAAGTTGTCCCGAAGACTATCCCAAACGCCAAAAACATCGCCCGAAGCCCCCTTGCCGCTCCGTTTAGATAGTGCCCCTTTAGCATATCCCTAAACGTATTAATAAGCTGAACACCGGGGATCAAAAAAAACGTAGATGCCGCTTGAGCCTCGGCAACACCGACGGATCCAAAACGGGTAGCCAACTGATACGATAGCAGCGTAGCCACAAAAGCGCAAATAATATTTACGAAAATCAACGATACTTCTATATGAATCAACTTGCTTTTTATAAAAAATGCGACAAAAGATGCTACAAAAATTGCGATCCCGCCCACAAAGTCTGTCCCTAAAATCACACCGAAAGCCGCACAAGCTAGCGATACGGCAAACTGAGCAGTTTTTGTGTACGGTGTTCTAGTGCCGTCGATTTCGGTTTTAAATTCGTCAAAATTTTTTCCGTCCGGATTTTTTGCGTACTTGTAAATTCTGGAGGCTTTTCCTAGATTTGGAACCAAATCGCCTACGTGCTTCATTTTTGTTTTATATTCATCGCCCAGATATATCGTCACAAGGACAGATCTGGGCAATACCAAAGCATCCATCTGCTCTACACCTATACCGTTTGCATAGGCATACATCGCCTCTTCGACATTTGCGCTATCGGCTCCGTACTCCATCAGCTTTTTGCCTATCCAGAGTATAGAATCGAGTTGATCAAAAGCTTCCATCAGCTCTCAAAGCCCTCTATTTTTGCCTCAATTTCAAAATATCTCTCCACCTTCACCTCCAAAAGTGCCTCTTTGTCACTCAACTCTTCCGATAGTTTGACTATGCCTACCTTTTGATACAGTTCAGGGTCGCTTAGGGCAATTTTTAGATTTTTTATCTCCTCCTCCAAAGCCTCAATCTCTTTTGGGAGGGTGTCATACTCGTTTTTCTCTTTAAAACTGAGTTTTTTCGGAGCCGATTTTGGTTTTTCCTCTTTCGGTTTTTGCGGTTCTTTTGCCGCCTCTTCCATCGTATCAAGCTCTCTAAGCTCTTTTTCAATCTCCAGATACTCAGAATAGCTCTGATGGCTCTCCTCGATATTTCCGCCGCCGAATATATATAGTTTACTCGCAAGCTTATCGACAAAATATCTATCGTGACTTACAAATATCACGGAGCCTTCAAAGTTTTGGATGTACTCCTCCAATATATTAATGGTCGGTATATCCAAATCATTTGTCGGCTCATCCAGTATCAGGCAGTCTACTTTTTTACTAAACAGCAAAGCCAAGGCCACCCTGCTCTTCTCTCCGCCGGAGAGGATCCCAACTTTTTTATCCAGAAATTCTTTTGGGAACAAAAAGTTTTTTAGATAACCGTAAACGTGCATATTTTTCCCTTGCACATCCACCCTGTCGCCGCCGTTTGGACAAAAGGTTTCCAAAATATCTTTTGAGTCGTTTAGTCCGGATTTTGTCTGGTCAAAATACCCTACGGCAAAATCTCCTACCCTGATAGTCCCTTTATCTTGTTTTAGCTCACCACGCAAAAGCCTGAGCAGGGTTGACTTTCCGCTTCCGTTTGGACCCACTATTGCGATGCGATCTTTTTGGAGGATTCTCGCCGTAAAATCTTTGATTATCGGTTTTCCGCCAAAAGAGAGGGAGACGTTTTCAAGCCAGAAAAGCTCTTTCTGACGATTTGCGGCACTCCCGCCGTTCCAGTTTTTCCTCTCACGTTCAAGCTCTACACGCATTTTTCGGATTGCCGACGGATTTTTTTTGGCCTGATCCCTTAGATCCAAAAGCTTTCGCTTTCGACCCTCATTTCGTTTCCTTCTTGCGCTTACACCCCTTTGATACCAGTTCTCCTCTTGTTTTAATAGCCGCAACAGATTTTCGTGTTCTGTCTTTAGGTTTTCCAGTATTCTCGCTTTTTGGGAGAGGTAAGACTCATATCCCCCTTTAAAATTTCGTAGTTTTGCCTCATCTATCTCGACGCACCTCGTAGCTATCCGGTCGATAAAATACCTATCATGGGAGATAAAAATCAGTGTGTAGTTTTCGGATAATATCAGCTCTTCCAAAAATTCAACCATATACACATCCAGATGGTTTGTAGGCTCATCTAGTAGCAGCACGTCCGGCTTTTGCAGTAGCAAACTGGCCAGAGCCACACGCCTCTGCTCTCCGCCGGAGAGTGTGACGGTGAGCTGCTCCCTAAACTCTGAAAGTTTTAGTTGTCCCACTATCCTCTCAATCTTATCTTCCAGATTCCACGCCGAATGGTGATCCAAAAACAGTGTAAGCTCCTCGCTCCGCTTCAGTAGCTCTAAATCCGTAGGGTTAACCGAGAGTGCGACGTTTACTTCGTCAAACTCTTTGAGTGCCCCAAAAAGCTCTTTTAGACTTTTTTTGAGCGACTCTATGACCGTATCGTCAGGGTCAAACTTCGGGTCTTGGGCTAGCATTTTTATCTCTATCCCGTTTTGGCGGATTATTTTTCCATCGTCCGCATCCGTCTCTCCGGTTATTATTTTTAGCAAAGTAGATTTGCCGCTACCGTTTTTACCGATTAGCGATACTCTCTCTCCAGCCTCTAAGACAAAATCCACACCATCGAGGATTTTTTGGGCTTCGTAA
The DNA here is from genome assembly GCA_937973585.1 of uncultured Helicobacteraceae bacterium. GTDB lineage: Bacteria > Campylobacterota > Campylobacteria > Campylobacterales > UBA6016 > UBA6016. The sequence goes on along the minus strand of CALJKN010000182.1, from coordinate 3,269 downwards.
TTTTTTTTAATTTGGAAAAGGTCTATTAAAGCCATAATGTTCCGTAAAGTTTTTGCGCAATTATACCCTCTGAGGGGTTAGCCGATAAATATTAGGGGCATTATCATAAAATTCCGCAACAAAACGTGGAGTAACACTTGACAAAAAATAATAATTTGAAGCTCGCACTAATACTCGGATTTTTGTCCGCCTTTGCCCCTCTCTCTATCGATATGTATCTATCCTCTATGCCGACTTTGGAGCGCTACTTTGCGGTTTCGGCCGATACTATACAGCTGACTTTGGCATCATTTTTTATCGGCTTTTCATTTGGACAGGCGTTTTACGGCCCTATTTCCGACAAATACGGCAGAAAGCCGCCTTTATATATAGGACTTTTGATTTTTGTCGTCGCTTCGGTCGGATGCGCCCTTTCTACAACGGTTGAATGGCTTATATTTTTTAGGTTTTTAGAAGCTTTGGGGGCTTGCGCCGGAGGGGTTATCTCAAGAGCCGTCGTCAGAGACTTATACCACCCATCGGAAGCCTCAAAAATATATTCATATCTAATGCTAGTCTCCAGTGTCGCCCCTATGCTCTCCCCTATCGCCGGAGGATATATACTAATCTCGCTTGGGTGGAAAGCTATATTTTTGATTTTGGCTGCACTTGGAGTCATATCGCTGTTTAGTATAGTCTTTTGGCTAGAGGAGAGTCACGCAAAAAACAGGACAGAATCAATAGCTATAAAAAACGTAGCAAACGAGTATGCCAAACTGCTGAAACACAAATATTTTATGGGTTATGCCCTCTCCGGCGGTTTTGCGATGGCCGGAATGTTTGCCTATATCACCTCGTCGCCGTTTGTGTTTATAGATACTTTTCATTTGTCGGTTGAAAACTATGGGATACTGTTTGGTGCAAATGCGGTGGTTTTCGTACTCTCGGCACAGATAAATGCAAGGATAGTAAACAAAATAGACTCATCGGTAATATTTGACACGGCGATGGCAATGCTGGCACTCTCAGGCATAGCTATGTTTGCGGCTGCACTGTTTGAGATCGGCGGGATATACGGCATTATATTGCCGCTGCTATGTTTTATGTCCTCTATCGGTTTTATAGTCCCAAACGCTACGGCTCTTGCCATGGCACCGTTTGCCGCAAACGCCGGAAGCGCCTCGGCACTACTGGGAACTATGCAGTTTTCAATGGCCGCCGGCTCCTCAATACTACTTGGGGCACTCCAAAAAGCGGCACTGATTTCGATGGGTAGCATGATTATGTTCTGCGGAGTTGCAGCTCTTGCCGTTTATATCTTTGTCGTAAAGACTCAAGCGGCAATAGAGATAAATACCTAAAGCTAGAAAACTTCCAAACTTTGAGATTCAACCTCGACATCGACACCATCGAGTGGGCAAACGGGGCAGATATTGCGCCCGAGAGACTTTATGAGTTGGCGAATTAGATGCACCAAGCCTCATAGCATAGCCTCTACGGTAAACACCTCGACGATGTGTGAATCTGTCGGCATATTCAGGTCATGATAAACGCCATAAAACACATCTGCATCTTCGTGAACGGCATTATATATTGAGCCCATAGCTTGCTGCACCGCAACCAAATTCATGTTTCCGTTATAGACACAGTTTAAAAACACGCCTCTGTTATGTAAAATATTTGTATTTTTTATAAATTTTGACACCCCATCTAGGCTTCTGCGAAATAATAAGCTTGTATAAGCTTTTGGCATCATGATGCGCATATCCTCAGTGTCATAGGTTATATTGTTGCAATCTTTATTGTATTCCGCAGAATAAAACTTACAAATGGAAATAATATTTTTTGCCTCATCTGCCGAGCTATCATTTTCCCGCGAAAGCAACACTGCAATTTTTTTGTAATATATTCCATCTTTTGCAACATCAGGAAGAGACAAAACGCAAAATATTCCAATACTTTCGGCAAGCTCAAAAATATCAAATATCCTTTTCTCTAAATACTCCGCAATAACAAACAAAAGCGTCACTCCGTATAAAGAGTTTCTTAAATCATCTTCCGAGCTGACATAGTCAATGCGTTTTATGGTGTTTTGAGGCGCATTGTTCAATACAAGCCTTAAAACCTCCTCGCTTTTTGTATTTAAGCTCATTATGCCAACCTTTGGTAGTACAAGCTTGCCGCTAGGTTTTGGTTTTGTTGGTTTCATTGCCATACTCCTTTTTGGAAAAATTTTTTTCTTGAAAGTTTTACAATGATTTGCGCAACAATATCAAAAAGCGATTCCCTAATCCACTCGCCGGCTTCTACTTTTACATAAGTGTTGGTTAGTGCAATACTACTGCGGCTATTGGTGGTAACATCCACTATTATTATATCTAGGTGTCTTGCCTCTGCAAGTGACGCCACTCTTGCCCCAAATGCGGCTTTTTTATATACAAACGGGGCAAATGAATATATTGAAAATGCAATCCAAACGCACAATATGCCGTTATCCAACACCATAAAATAAAACCTATAATCCTTGTCATGCATCTTATTGCCCTTTTGTCGTATTTCAAAGATGTATTTTTCCACACAGCAAGGACACCTTTATGTCTGTCTTAAGAAAATTTTTTTGGACACAAGCTTGTCTGCACTAAACCGTAAAATATGTTCTATTCAAAAAAAGGAGCTTAACTTGGAAAGATTTTTTAAACTCATGGTACTAACAGCGCTTGTTTGCGTCAAAGGGGTGATTGCTGCTGATTGTGCGAACGCAGTTACAACATTCGAGATGAAGGAGTGCGAAAATGCGAGATTGCTGAAAGCGGAAAAAGTATTGAATGCAACATATAAAAAACTTGCGGCAAAGCTAGACGCAACAGGGAAAGAAAAATTGGCAAAAGCCCAAAAAGCATGGCTGGCTTCAAGGGATGCAGATTCTATATTTTTCTCCGATTATTCCAGAGGCGGCAGTATGGAAGGACTTGAGGGGCTTGGGATTAAAGCATCTATGACAGAGGTAAGGGTCAAAGAGCTAAGCGAAGAGCTACAGAGGCGATAAGCCTCTGCATCCTAGATTGTCATCTTATTAAGCTCATCGGCTATGGTTTCAACATCTTTGCGGCTTTGTATACTCAAAATCGGTTTTATCTTGATTTTTGCCTCAGAAAACCACTCGCTATAGTCGCCGTATTCGTCCTTGTGTTCATCATTCCAATCTTGCGTTTTTATAACAATTTCTTTATCAAAAGCTATATTATTAATATCAAAATCAAGCCATTCTTCTTTTGTATCAGAATCTCTTA
>CALJKN010000181.1 GCA_937973585.1 uncultured Helicobacteraceae bacterium | reverse complement strand
AGCCTACGGCAGAGTGAACCAGATGAACCTTGATCTCCTCGTTTCTGATTTTCTCAAGACTTGCACGTATAGCCTCAAGACTACCTTGAACATCTGCTTTTAGGATTACGTTTAGACGTTTTAGCTTACCCTCTTTGATTAGATGGTGAAGATCATCAAAAGTTGCTTTCGTAGTTTTTGACAACTCTCTTTGTCTTTGATGCTCTTTTATGTTTTCGGCATACTCTCTAGCAACTCTCTCGTTTTCTACAGCCACAAGAACATCACCGGCTCCCGGAACACCGTCAAGACCTAGTATTCTACCAGGCTCCGACGGTTTCAGGGCTTTGATATTTGCCCCCATATCGTCAATTATTGCCCTTATTTTTCCGTAGTTTTGCCCAACTACGACGTTATCGCCTACTTTTAGCGTTCCGTCTTGTACCAGTACCGTCGCAACCGCACCTCTCCCTTTTTCCAAGGAAGCTTCGACCACGATAGCTTTTGCATTTTTCTTAGGATTTGCTTTTAGCTCCAAAATCTCCGCTTGGATCAAAATGGTATCAAGAAGCGTCTCAAGCCCCTCACCGGTTTTTGCGGATATATGGACAAACTCATACTCACCGCCCCACTCTATCGGGCTGATCCCCATCTCCGAAAGTTGTGTTTTTACAAAATCAGGATTTGCGGACGGTTTGTCCATTTTGTTGACCGCTATCATAAACGGTACTTTTGCATCTTTAACGTGACTTATCGCCTCTCTCGTCTGAGGCATTACACCGTCGTCCGCCGCAACCACGATAATTGCAATATCGGTAACCTGCGCACCTCTGGCTCTCATATGGGTAAACGCCTCATGTCCAGGTGTATCCAAGAACGTTATTTTGTGTCCGTTTTTCTCAACGGCATAAGCACCGATGTGTTGTGTGATACCGCCAGCCTCTCCGGCCGCTACTTTTGCGTTTCTGATTTTATCAAGAAGTGTAGTTTTACCGTGGTCAACATGTCCCATGATTGTAACTATCGGCGGTCTCTCCTCTTGGTATCCGTCATCAATGTCCTCATACTCTTTTAGGTAGTCAAACTCCTCCATGGCGTTTGTAACATTGACGGTAACACCGAACTCCTCGGCCAAAATCTCGATAAGGTCGTTATCCATAAAGTCGTTTTTGGTTTTCATAAGCCCTAAATTAAATATCGACTTTATCACCTCACCTATCGGTTTGTTGATTTTTTCTGCAAATTCATAGACCCTTATATCTTCGTGAATCTCTATTTCGGTCACTATCTCTTCTTTCTCAACCACTACGGGTCTGAATTTTTTCTTTTTGGAAACTCTGGCTATGTTTTGCGAATTCAATCTCGGCTGAGGTTTTTTGACGGCGGCTTTTGCTTTTTGTGCATCCGGATTTTTGGCTACTACCGGCTCATCCTCGACAACATCTTTTTCTTGAACGGAAAAATCCGGCAACACGATAATATCGTTGTCATCATCGTCTTTTTCGGCAAAGTCTCTAGATATATCTATTTTTACCCCGTCGGTCTTTTTGTGAGCTATCGGCTGAGGTTTCGGCTTTTTAGGGGCTTCGTCTCTTCTTTGGGTCTCTTTTTTATATTCCGGTTTTGGTTCCGGCTTAGGTTCATCTCTGAAAAAATCTTTTTTCGGGGCTTGATTTGCTTTTCTAACTATCTCGACCGGTTTTCTCTCGGTTTGAACCCTTTGCGGTCTCACCTCTTGCTTTATTTGCTCTTGCTTGATCACTTTTGGAGCCTCCACCGTTGTCTCTTTTGACACTTCAACCGGTTTGCTCTCTTGAGGTTGCTCGGCTCTTTGCTCCTCTTTTTTTGCCTCCACGACAGGTTCCGGCTTCGCCGAAGCCGGTTTTTCACCCGTCATAAAATATTTCATCAGCTTTTCGGCATCATCCATACTGATCGCACTTTGATGCGTTTTTGCCTCAATGCTAAACTCACCGCAAATTTCAAGTATCTCCTTGCTTTTTACCCCTAATTCGTCGGCTATCTCTTTTATTTTTACCTTATTGTCCATCTAAAAAGCGGTCTCCTTTAGTTTTTCGCAAATATGCTCGGTCTCTGTTTTTGGAATTTTTAAAAACGAAGAGAGTTTTTTTGTAAGATTTTTTGAACCCATACACTCACGACATATATAAAAGCTTCTTCCAATCTTTGTATGCCGTACCAGTTCTCCGTCGATATATTGGAGTCTTAGGAGTTTATCTTGCTCGAATCTGCCTCTGCAGACTATACACATTCTGATAGGAGTACGCTTTTGCATCTATTCTTTTATTTATATTTTACCAGATATAAGCTTTTTGGGCTTTAACTAGTTTTTATTGCAGACGAGTCCGTCATTGTCAAAATCCATGATCTCGACTCTAAAAAAGCTAAACGCCCCCTCTAGAACCTTTTTTATCCTCTGTGCATCATCGGCGTAAGTCATATTAAAAAAGCTGGAACCGCTACCCGATAACGTACTCATTAGTGCGCCGTTTTCAAGGGCTAATCTCTGAACCTCAAACAACTCCGGCAAAGTCTTCATCCGGATATCTTGATGAAACTTATCTTTTGAGGCAACCCGCAACATATCATAGTTTCCGCCAAATAGGAGGGCGGCCAGCAGAGATGATCTGGATAGATTAAAAATTGCCTCTTCCTTGGTATACTTTTTTGGCAATGAACCCCTCGACTGATTAGTAGACATATGGACGTTCGGTATCACGATAACAGCCTTTAAAAAACTAGGCATCTCTTTTTTTACGCTAAAAACCCTAGAATCCTCCACCGCCGCAACGTTAAAACCGCCGAAAATTGCCGGAGTAATATTATCCGGATGAGACTCGTATGTAAGGGCAATATTTAAAACTTTCTCTTTTGATATCTCTACGCCGGCCATCTCGTATGCCGCTTTTACTGCCGTTACAATAGTTGCGGAAGAGCTACCGAGCCCTCTTGAGATAGGTATATTGTTTGAAAACTCAAACCTAAAGCTTTCCTTTTTGCCGGTGATATTCTTGTATTGCTCATTAAATATACTTACAAATATATTACCGCTTTTCATCCGAGAGTTGTTTTTCCCCTCCCCTTTTATCGAGACACTGAAAAATTTTGACCTCTTGATGTCTACTTCATTTCTAAGAGAGAGGGCGACACCTAGCGTATCAAACCCCGGCCCCATATTTGCGCTTGTCGCCGGAACGGAAAAAAACAATATTGCTCCTTCTAAAAATTAAACTGCATCAATCATATAAAAAGGTTCCGCATCCGTTTTGGACGAGGTAAAGTCGGAATAATCCGGAAGCGACAAAACCTTCTCTTTTAAATCTTTTGATTTTTGTAACATTATTCCGTTTTTATCTTTAACAAAAAAGCCGCCGCCAATTCCCCTGATAGGCTTTTCACCGTTAAATAAAAACGGAGAGACACCGTAAAGCGGTATTTGCCTGATAACTGCAACGGTTTTTAGTGTGATATAGGCGATTTTTAAGGACATAGAGTTGCCCGGACCGTTTGTATAATAGATTTCATCGGGCGAATATTTTTTTAATGCCGCACCCATCATAATTGCCAAAACATCGCTTGCCTTGCCGTCCTCCAAAAATGAATCTACAAGTCTACCGTCCACGTATACGCCTAAAGAAAAAGGGGAATAGACGTTTAAGAACAAAAAAACCGTCAATCAGATTTCCGCTTGAACCGCTTTTTGAAGCTCTTTTTCACCCTCAAAACTAAACTCTACAATCTCATAGTTTTCAGGGCTCTCCAAAAGTTTTTTGGTTAGCAAATGGTTCAGCTTGTGACTTCCGGCACTCGCCTCGTAATGCCCGATAAAGTGCATCCCTAAAAGTGTCATATCGCCTATTGCATCAAGGACTTTGTGCCTTACAAACTCATCTTCAAATCTAAGCCCTTCCGGATTTAATATTTTTGAATCATCCAAGACTATTGCATTCTCAAGACTCCCCCCTTTGGCAAGCCCTATAGAGCGGAGATACTGAACCTCTTTTAAAAATCCGAAAGTTCTAGCCCTCCCGATCTCATGCTTAAAATTCTCTCTGGTAAAGACAAAATCGTAATTTTGAACCTGAATCAGCGGATGGTCAAATTTTATCTCATAACTATATTTGCACTCTTCAGATGGCGACAGTCTGGCAAACTTCTCACCCTCTTTTACTTCTACTGTTTTTTTGACTACGAGAACTTTTTTTGCCGCATCCAACTCTTTTATCCCAGCCTCCTCAAGAAGCATACAAAAAGCAGCAGACGACCCCTCCATAATCGGTATCTCGTCATTATCTACGACTATTCTGAGATTATCTATCCCGCTAGCCGAAATAGCCGACATCAAATGCTCAATTGTAGAGATTACTACGCCGTCTTTGCCTATTACGGTCGCCATTTTTGTATCTACAACGTTTTCCGGTTTTAGCTCTATCGTCTTTGCCGCATCCTCTCTATAAAAAACGATACCGCTATTCTCCTCCATCGGCTCAAGGCGTAGCCTCACTACCACCGCCTTATGAAGCCCGATTCCGGAGAGCTCCACCTTTTTGGCTATCGTAGTCTGATTCATTTGATACCTCTGTATGTTATGCCGTCTTTATAAAATGCCATTTTTAGCTCTCCGTCAAGCATCTCTTTATCAAGCAAGATCCCTTTTAACATTACGGAGCCTTTTTTGATTGTTTTGATGATTATAAAATCCCCCTCAACCCTTACGTCTCCGTCTACCGCATCCAGTATTACGGCATTTTTGGAGGTCTCTACCGTTGCCCCGCTATTAATTCTGCCTGTTACTATAACATCCGAATCGGCTTTTATCTCTTCGCCGCTACGGAGATTTTTGTCAACTAGCACAGCCTTTTCACTATCTATCAAAATTTCCGGCTCTTCGTTTAGTTTTGATTTTTGGATGGTTGCCTCTATCTCTTGCCTGAGAAGCTCTTTTTTAGCCGCCTCCTGCTCGGCCGCCCTGACATGCTCCCTCTCTTTGTATGCCGACTTCGATATTTTGTCAAACGTCTCAAAATCAAATCCGGCCTCACCGGCAATGGCGTACCCTATCCCTTTTGTCTCACAGATACGGCCGCACTCTATCTTTTTATCTCCGGTCAGCAAAAGCAAAAAGCCTGTAAATAAAACACTATTTTTTTCTATATACGACTCAAACAGAGATACCTCTTCACACTCAATCTCAAAGACCCTTATATTTTTTTGTTTTACTTTCATCTACTATTGTCTACTTGCGATAATCGATCTGGCACTTGCCAATACTTCGGTCACATTTAGCTTTATCCAGTTTGAATCAAGCCACTCTACAGGTCTTACCTCGACCCCTTGTGCGATAACTCCATAATGCAGATGGTCGCCGAATGCAAGGCCGCTAGTTCCGGTTTTTGCTATCTCTTTGCCTCTCTCTACTACATCACCGACCTTGACGGCAAACGAACTACAATGCGAATAGAGGGTAAAAAGACCCATTCCGTGATACAAAATCACCGTATTGCCGTATATTCCGTTATTTCCGGCATAGACCGTAACCCCTTTGTTTGGGGCAACAATACTCGCCTCTTTTAGACTCGCAAAATCTATCCCTTTATGATACGACTCGCTAACCAGTTTATCCCCTATATAAAAACTCCTAAAGTCGCCAAAACTTCCAACGACGGAGGCATTTTTGATAGGTAGAAACGGTTCAGTGAAAAAACTACTTGCAACGTTATCGTCTATGCGGGAGGTGATTTCGGCTATCAGCTTTTCGTTTTCACCCCTTAGCGTATTGTTGACATACATAAACTTATCAAGCCCTGCAGCATTTTGAACCCCTTTCATCCCCGATGAAAGCTCCGTAATTTTTTGGTTTAAAAAATCATCTTTTAGTTCAAGTCTTGATTGTTTATAGGCCACATCTTTTAGGTAAAACGGAATCTGGACAGATGCGGTATTTCCGGCTTTGTCGCTGGCCGCCACCGAGGCAGAAAAGTTCTGCTCTTTTAGCCCCCAGCCTATGACGCAAACATAAAAACCGTTTTTTACAAAAGGCTGTGCTTTAAAAATTTTACCGCTTGCCGTTTTGACATATGCCTCTTTTAGTCCGGCATCTTTTGCCTCAAACACCACGACCGCACTACCCCCTTTTGAAATAGAGTAGGAGCTGGATACAACAGATAAAGTCGGCGGAGTGGTATCGCATATTAGTTTTGACTCGATGGTCGTAGAGTTTGGCATAAAAAAATTCCAAAAACTGTTATCGGATACCTTGACTACGATTTTCGGCTCTTTTGAAGACGGGGTCATTCCGTTTTTAGGATACATTAGATTGAGCGTAACACCTTTTTGTCCATTTGCCGTGGCCTCTGCTAGCGGTGTTATTTTGCCGCCATCGTCTAGCTCAACTGAATATTTTCCAATAGAGTGATTGTCGGATATGGGGATTTGTAACGGAGATTTTAAATTCCAATAGATAGTTTGCGGGATAGATACTTTTGGGGCTTCCCTCTCAAACATAGGCGAAAAATATACAAATAAGGCCAAACCGGCAATAGCTATGAACCCTAATCCCAAAACAAACAAAGCGCCGCTTTTTTTTCTCATAAAAACGAATCCTCAAAATACGTCAAACCTGCTATTAAAACGGCGTTAAATATCACCGTTTTAGCTTGCGTTTATCGGCGATTGTAACAAATAGGGGCTTATTTATGGGCGGCGGACTATTACCCCTCTTTTTTCTTGTTGAGTTTAAAGACGTATACGAGAACCTCGGCAACGGCTTGAAACAGGGCATCCGGTATATACTCTTCCGGCTTTACCTTTGCATATAGCTCTCTTGCAAGCGGCGGGTTTTCAATGATTGGGATATCGTGTTCCATCGCTATCTCTTTGATTTTCATAGCCACGTTATCGACTCCGCTAGCAACGACTTTTGGAGCATAATCTTGAGCCTGATCGTATTTTAGGGCTACGGCATAGTGGGTCGGGTTTGTGACTACAACGTTCGCACTTGGAACGGCTGCCATCATCCTCTTTTTAAACATCTGAAACTGGAGCTGCCTAATTTTCCCTTTAATCTCCGGATTACCCTCCATATTTTTCATCTCGTCTTTTACCTCTTGCTTGGTCATCTTTAGACCCTTGAAGTATTTATACCTAGACCAAAAAAGATCTATTATTGCAAAAACCAAAAAAACACCGAGCATAATGAGGGATATCTGTACTGCTTTTTCCACAAACCACCATACCTGAGTCATAAGCGGAAATAAAGCTACCGTAGGAAGCTCTTTTATGTATCCAAAAAAGTAATAGTATCCGATACCTAGAGCCAAAAAACTTTTAAGGGTCATTTTTAGACCCTCTACTGCTTTTTGTATAGATATAATATTCTTTAGACCCGAGATAGGATTTAACTTGGATAGGTCAAAAGTGAGGGGTTTGGTTGTAAAGTTAAACCCAAACTGCCCAACGTTTGAGATAATTCCAGCCAACATTATAGGAAACATAATCGGGAGCGTTGCAAGAGCCAGATATTGCCCTGTAATAGCTACAATCTCAAAGAGTTTTTCTTTTGTTAAAGGTGTACCGATAAGACCCATATAGTAGTGAAATAGCCTTAAGACATTTTCAGAGGCAAAATCGAATAAAAAAATGACTGCGGGCAAAGATACAAGTAGGGTCACCCATGAAGATACATCTTGGCTTCTCGGAACGTTACCGTCTGCCCTCGCATCCTGTATCCGTTTACCGGTGGGTTCTTCTGTCCGTTCTTCTTCGTCTGCCGCCAATCTCTAACCTCTAACTTATGAAAATATTTTCGGCGGAATCAAAGATTTTAAAACACCAAAATTATCATCATCTATCTCAAGCTCCACAAGAGCCGCTTTTTTGAGCTCAATAGGCAAATCTCCGTTTTTAGTTAAAAACATAGAGACAATCTCAGACAACTCAGGCTCATGTCCTACGAGGGCAACATACTCCAGATTCGACTCCACGAGAAGCTCTCTGACCCCTTCAAAGGTAGCTCCTGGATTCAATACCGGACTCTCTTTTATCTTGGCCGACCCAAAATACCTGGAAAAAATCTCAGCACTCTCTTTTGCCCTAACCGCCTCCGATGTAAGCACTATCTGCGGTGCCTTGTAGACTTTTGAAAGCCCTTTGAATATTTTTTTAGCGGCCGTCATCCCTTTGTCGCTAAGAGGTCTTAACATATCGTCTCTAAGCCAGTCCGATCTATTTAGTGCCGGCGCATGCCTAATAAACAAAACTCTCATATCTATACCCCTTTCATCGAAAAATCAAGCCATACGGCCTGATGTATTATAGAACCTATACTTATCGCATCGACCCCCGAAGAGGCGTATTCGGCTATATTCGATTCGTCTATATTTCCGCTACACTCTATAAGCGTAGAGTAATTATACATCTTTTTGTGCGCTACGACACTCTTTACCGATGCGACATCCATATTATCACACATCACGATGTCAAAACCGAGACCCATAGCCGTTTTTGCAGACTCGACATCTTCGCACTCAATCTCTATTTTGGCGGTAAAAGGGAGGGCTTTTTTGGCATTTGTGAGGTAACCCTCCAAATCCGATATCGATTTTAGGTGGGTATCTTTTAGCATCAATGTATCGTCAAGACCGAAACGGTGATTTTTGACCCCGCCGCATCTTGCCGCATATTTTTCAAATATCCTGAGCATCGGTCTTGTTTTTCTCGTATCCAAAACGGCGGCTTTGCCGTCTGCAAGCTTGCAAAAAAAAGCCCCTTTTGTCGCTATCCCGCTGGCGTGTTGCAACATATTTAGCAACGTTCTCTCAATCTTTAAAATGTCAGTATTAAACCCGCTAACGGATAAGAGCCTATCCCCTTTTTTAATACTCTCCCCATCGTCCGCAAAAAACTCGTACCCGATACCGAAAAGCTCAAGTAAAGCCCGTCCGTAGGCCGCTCCGGCAAAGACCCCATCCTGTTTTGAGATGATATTTGCCGTATATGGGGTTTTTTGAACCGTTTTTTCAAACAAATCCCCCCTGCCTACATCTTCAGCCAAAGCCGCTTTGACGAAATCTTCTATGCTCACTTAGTAATATCCAACATTTTATCAAGCGAACTTTTTGCGGCGACTCTTGTTTTTTCATCCAAGGTTATTTCGTTATAACCCCTACCCTCTTTGATTGCCAAAAGCAAAGAGTGCAGATCTTCAAGCGTCGTCTCATTCATCGTCGGACACTCCGGTTTTGTAGAAGAGAGGACGTATGTGTTTTTACCCCTTAGCCTATTAACCAGATTAAACTCTGTTCCGACGGCCACTTTTTGGTTTTTATCAAGCGATTCGACGTATTTTAAAATCTGCGACGTAGAACCTACAAAATCAGCTTTTGCAACCACATCCGGCGTACACTCCGGATGAACCGCTATCAGTATACCGTCGTATTTTTGCCTATAAAACTCTATATCATCCGTCGAGAAGAGTTGATGGATAGAGCAAAATCCGTCATAACAGATGATATCTGACTCTGCCATATTCTGCCCGTCCCCAATGACGCAAGATTTTAGACCCATTCTGTTGGCGGTATTTACCCCTAGGCATCTATCCGGCACAAAGAGGATTTTTTTGCCGCTCGCCATCGCATAGTTGATGATTTTCTCGGCACTGGAGCTAGTGCATACTACGCCGCCCATCTCTCCTACTTTTGCTTTTACGTCGGCATTGGAGTTGATATATGTAACAGGAAAAATATCCTCTTTGTTGATTCCGGCCTCGACCATTTTTGCAACCGATACGTCAAAAAACTCGGAATCTATCATCCTGGCCATAGAACAACAGGCGAGGCGAGGCATAAAAACTCTTTTGTCCGGAGAGAGTATCTTGACACTTTGCCCCATAAATCCTACACCGCAAAAAACGACGGTCTCCTCGGAGGCCTCCATACATTTTCTTGCAAGCTCCAAACTATCGCCGGTGATATCAGCCGCATAAAACACCTCGTCTCTTTGGTAATAGTGAGCGGCAATAAGGACGTTTAGCTCTTTTTTTAAAACAGAAATCTCGTTAGCTATATTCATAAAAAACACCCAAAAAATTAAAACAGTTTGCGGATTTTATTTGAGGGGGGCTTAAAGATGTTGTAACAAAAATGACGATAACCTAACTTTTTTGATTTTGTGCACTTTTGGTGCGTAAGATAAAACACCAACAAAGAGTATAAATGGAAAGTTTTTTAACGTCTCTAGGAAATATCAACGTTATTTTTTATGTTTTAGCCTATCTCGTGGGCGGGATACCGTTTGGGATGATACTGGCAAAACAATATGCAAAAGTAGATGTCAGAGAATCCGGCAGTAAAAGTATCGGAGCCACAAACGTCCTGCGTGTCGTAAAGGAAAAAGATCCGGCTCTCGCAAAAAAACTGGGGATTGCGACTTTAGCACTTGATGCTATCAAAGGGGTTGCGGTTTTGGCTGTTGCCGCTTTTATCTTTCATCTGGACAACTCTGTACTGTGGGGGGTTGCGGTTTTAGCGGTTTTGGGGCATTGTTTTAGCCCGTATCTGGGGTTTGAAGGTGGTAAAGGTGTCGCTACGGCTTTTGGGGCGCTTTTGTTTTTGAATCCTATTGCTACCGGACTCGCATTTGTCGGGTGGTTTATAGCCGCAAAAACTATCAAAATCTCATCGGTTTCGTCGCTATTTGGCCTATTGACCCTGCTCGTAGTCGCACACTCGAACCTATGGGAGCCTTTTTCGGTCGGGAGCCAATCACCGATTTGGATCGTCGCTATTTTGGTATTCTACAAACACATCCCGAACATCCTGAGGCTATTTAGCGGCAAAGAGGCAAAAGTCGTATGATGACACTAATCATCGAAGATTTTTGTTTCAAGGCTATTGTCGGCATCCTAAAAGATGAGAGGCTAAAGCCCCAAGAGGTATCCGTGACCGCTCACGTCGGCTATGAGTACGATGGACACGGCTTTTTGGACTATATGAAAATCTGTAACGAGATAAAAAAAGAGTTTGAGATAAAAAAATTCAGACTCCTAGAACAAGCCGCCATATCGATATCCGACAAGCTCAAATCAAAAAACGGCAACATCTGCAAAATATCGCTCCAAATCAAAAAACCGGAAGTCAGAAACGACGCAAAAGTCGGTGTAGCTTTTGAGAGAAGCTTTTAGAGTGTAAAATACCGCCTCAAACGAGGAGAGCAAAATGAAACTTGACTACTTCATAGAGAAAAAACTGATACCGTATATTTTTATTGTCTCATCAAACCCGATACTGTTTCACGATCTGCTAGAGGCAAACAGGCAGCTAAAAGACCGCCTGACCCCAAACAGCGGAGCGCTCGGATACAAGATAAAACTCAAAAATTTATATATTTCGTTCCTGACCCTGATCCATCTATTTTTTATTATCCCCGGAGTTGCGCTATTTCACAAGCCTCTGGCAAAACTGGATTGCCACCTCTCCATCATACTCGCCGTTGTGATCACCGGGGCTATATTTATAGGGTTTACGGCCTTTAGGGAGCTTCTCGTCGAGAGGATATCGGCACTCAGAGTCGAAGAGGGGTGGAGACTGCATTTTCCATTGTTTGATTATGAGGTATACAGCCAAAAAGTAGCAGACATCTACACCAAAGCGGTAAAAAAGAAAGTCTCCAGAGGAGAGCTAGAGTTTTACATCATGGGCGAACTGGCAAAAGACGGAGATGAGGGCAAAAAACCTCTTTGATAACCGTATTTAGAAGGAAGAAGTGCTGGATATTGGGTATTTTAGGAGAACAAAGCTTTTTTAATAGTATCTAGCCGTTTTAAAAATCGGCTCACCCCTTTCATTTTTGCGTCAAATTTTTCAATTTTTGACTAAAATACGACAAAAAAAATTTGCGTCCTATGTTTTTGTTATTTTTAACTCACAGAAAGCAAATATTCATAAAGCAATAAATTTCATGAATAGCCCTAAGGTGTATAAACTTCTAAGATAAATTTATTTGAAACTGAGCTGTTTATTTATTTCTATAATATGCTGAGCATTTATCACCATGCTTGTTTTTGTGTATATAGTCACCCTTACTTCTTGAGATGTTTTAGAGAATTTCAACAAAATTGCATTTGCTACTTTATTTGCATTCTACGACAACTTCTCTGTTTTTATGTGGTTTATAACGCTATCTTCTCTCTCAAAATCTCTAAAGACTCATCTATGCTTATCGCCTATCTTTCCAATACCAAGGCTTACGGCTGTTGTGCATCACGGCGAGCACATAGACTGCGGTTGCAGTCTCTTTGTAAATAACGGAAAATGGAAAATGGGGCAAGATATAGCGACGAAAGCCGTGTTCAAAAGAAGCCCAAGTATGCGGAAAGAGAGTAATGGCTTCATAAGCGTGTTCTAGTTCCGAGATAAAGCGAACCCCAAGCCCCTTTGAGCGCTCCTCGTACCATTCGTACGAACCCTTGACATCAATGCCGACATCTGGGTGAAAATGTAGAGGCTTCACTTAGGCGTCAAGAATCTTGTTTTTGATACTATCCCAGCTTACCGCTTCGACCTCCCCGTTTTCAAGAGATTCAAAACGCTTTAGAGCTAAATCCGCCCACTCTTTTTGCGCATCCGCATCCTCTGTGCTATCAAGCGAAGAAATGAGGTATTGCGCCACAAACCCTTTTTCCATCGGCGTTAGTTCTTCAATGTCTCGGATAGTTTTATTCATTGCAACAGTCATAATATCACCTCGCATTTATTGCCTTTATTATACTGGAAATTTTTTTTACGGCTGTATCTTCTCTCTCAAAATCCCCAATCCCCCCCTAGCTATCCCTTTACCACTATTTAGAGTAGGTGAGAGGTCTTTTGTTGGCAGTCTAAAATAAAGGGGACAGGCTACTTTAATTTAACACCCTCACACCTTCGCCAAAAACTTTTGCAACTGGTTTGAGAATGCGTGGACATCTTTTTTGTTAAACGGGGGCGGGCCTTTGGTCGTCTCCCCCATGCTTCTTATCTCTTCCATCAGGTTTCGCATCGCTAGGTAGTGTTTGATGTTTTCGGGTGTGTATAGCTCGCCTCTGTGATCTATGGCGTGGGCTTTTTTGGCTACTATCTTGTCGGCTAGCGGGATGTCGGCGGTTATGACTAGCTCACCCTCCTCTACGGATTGGGCTATATAGTTATCGGCCACATCCGCCCCTTGTCCGACTATATGGTATACGATAAGCGACGAGTCGCCCAGATAAATTTTTTTGTTTGATACGACTATCGTCTGTAGGGATTTTTTTTCTATGGCACGCACCACAATCGGCTTTAGCAGATTAGGAAATGCGTCACCGTCTATAAATAATCTCAAAAATAAATCTCCGATGTCATATATTTTTTAAATCGACGCAAAAGCAATCTTACCTAAAAAACAAAAAGTAGAACAGCGGATAAGAAGCTGAATCTTTTTTTAAAAAATTTCTCCGAACCTTATAAAAAGTTTAAATTTTCTGCTATAATCCGAAAAAAATTAAGAAGGGTTAAGGTTAATTATGAGAATTTTGGTCGTTGAGCACGAATCAACGTTAAACAAAACCGTAGTAGAGGGGCTAAGTGAGCTCGGATACCAGACCGACGATGCGGAGAGCATTAAAGATGCTATGTATTTTATAAGTATTAGAAATTACGATTTAATCATAGCAAACTGGCTGATGCCGGATGGAGATATTAAAGATTTTATAGTTGACATCAAGAAAAAATCAAACAGAACAGCAATAGTACTATTGTCCGGTAAACACGAGAAAGAGCATGAGATAGAGGGGCTAAAAGCCGGAGCCGACGACTACGTCAGAAAACCTTTTGACTTTGATGTTTTGGTAGCAAGAATAGAGGCCAGACTGAGATTTGGTGGGACTAGCATCATTGAGATAGAGGATTTGGTAATAGATCCGGATGAGGAGAAAATCACTTTTAAAGGGGTTGAGATAGAGCTAAAAGGGAAACCGTTTGAGGTTCTAACGCACCTAGCAAGACACAGAGACCAAATCGTCTCAAAAGAGCAACTATTGGATGCAATCTGGGAGGAGCCGGAACTGGTCACTCCAAACGTCATAGAGGTCGCAATCAACCAAATCAGACAAAAAATGGATAAACCTCTTGAAATATCCACAATAGAGACGGTAAGACGGAGAGGGTATAGATTTTGCTATCCAAAACCGGCGTGTGAGGCATAAAATTAAGTTTTGATTTTGTATAACTTCGCCCGTTTAAAGCTTTGTTTAAAAAGCTAAGTTACCTTATGCATACTCCCGCTATCAGCGGGAAGCTTCATGGGGTTACAAGGGATACAAGTGTCCCTGCCCCAAATACGGGCTTTGCCTGTATTTTTAGTATAATAAAATAAAAAGCGAGACAGCATGGCTTTGTTAATTATTGAAGAGTGTATAGCCTGTGACGCATGTGTTGACGAGTGTCCGAATGAGGCGATTAGCGAGGGCGATCCTATATATGTTATAGATGCCGACAGATGTACGGAGTGTGTAGGACACTACGACGAACCTGCCTGTGTGGCTGTTTGTCCTGTAGATGCAATCCACATAGATCCGGACAACCAAGAGACTTTAGAGGAATTAAAGTTCAAATTCAAGCAAATCCAGAGCAAAAACTAGCACCGAATGGCTAGGATAACGGCCGTTATTGATATCGGCTCAAACTCTGCAAGAATGGTAATTTTTTGCAGGACGAGCCGCTTTGGGTTTCATCTACTTAAAGAGATTAAATCAAAAGTCAGAATCCCTGAGGGGGCTTATGAAAACGGTGGAAACCTACAGCCGTTTGCCATGGAGAGAGCGTTAAACGCCCTATCCGAGTTTTTATCTATCGCAAAATCCTACAAAGCTACAAAAATCCTCTGTGTTGCCACGTCCGCCGTCAGAGATGCCCCAAACAGATCTGAATTTTTATCGTTAGTTAGAAAAAAACTCTCTCTAAATATAAAAGTAATAGACGGCGAAAAAGAGGCATATTATGGAGCCGTATCGGCTCTAAATATGCTAAAAGCGGAAGATGCTATCACCGTAGATATAGGCGGTGGATCTACAGAACTAGCCCTTATAAAAAACGGCAAGATAGAGGGTTTAGTCTCTTTGAATATCGGAACCGTCAGACTAAAAGAGCTTTTTTTTGACAAATCGCTTCCGATAGAGGTTGCAAAAGAGTTTATCGACAAAGAGCTATCAAAAATTCCAAAAAATTTTGTATCCGATACGATCATAGGGATAGGCGGCACAAACAGAGCTTTGGCAAATGCCATAATGGTCACAAATGAATACCCTGTGGATACATTGCACGGGTTTGAGTTTTGCCTAAAAGAAGGGGCTTTGTTTATCGATAAGATCATCAATACAAAGCCGCACAAACTAAAAGCCCTAAAGATAAAGCCGGAGAGATTTGATGTCATCAGAGAGGGTGCCCTAATCATCAAATCAATCATAGGACTTACAAAAGCCAAAAAGATGGTAGCTAGCGGTGTAGGTGTCAGGGAGGGGGTATTTTTGACCGATCTTCTCAGAAACCAAAACCATAAGTTTCCAAAAAACTTTTATCTAAGCCTAAAAAGCCTGACCGACAGATTTGACATAAACGAAAAAGAGACTAAAGCTATATCGTCTATTGCAAAAAAGCTATTTTTTGCCCTAAAACCGCTTCATATGCTCGACGATTCAAAACTATTTTTTTTGGAGAACTCTGCAAAACTCCTAAATATAGGGATCTCACTGAATTTTTACAGCCATAGACATCACGGATACTATCTCATCCTAAACAATCTGGATTACGGCTACACACACATCGAAAAGCTGATAATAGCCTCCGTCTGTAAATACCACGGGAAAAAGTTTACAGGCTTAGACGAAGACGAGTTTAGATCGATGCTACTCCCGCACGAGGAGAGTGTAAAATGGCTCTCTACAATACTATCTATCGCAGAAGCAATTTGTACCGACAATACAAACCATAAGATAGAGATTTCATATGACAAAGAGATAATCTATATAAAAACCGATTCAAGGATGTATCTTGCGGAAGAGCGGATAAAAGGGTTTTTAAAAGGGAGCGGGGTCGGATATAGGTTTGAGAGCCTATAGAAGATACATTTGGGGATCCGCAAAGGGTGGACTACCCTTTGCCGCAAATGCAGACTTTGCTCACATTTGCGTATAGCTTCAATATTTAAAAACGGGTTCCTATCGTAAACTCTATATTTGACGTTTTATCGCCTGATTTTTCGTTTAGCGGTTTTGCATATATAATCTGCACCGGCCCTATAGGGGAGAACCACTCAAGCGCAACACCCATACCGGCTCTATTGTTTTCATTAAAAGAGCTTGTCCCTATCATACCAAAATCATAAAATAGCGAGTATCTCATTTTTGCGGCCTCAACAAGCGGCAAACTCATCTCTATACTGTTTGAGAATGTTTTTGTATCCCCAAGATAGTAGTTGTTTGAATCTTTTGTGCCGATAGAGCTAGACTGATACCCTCTAACCGAAGAGATCCCACCCATATAAAACTTGCTACCTCTGGAGATTTTACTATCGTTAAATATCCAACCGAGTCTAGCCTTGTATCTTAGGATAATATCGTAGTTTATTGCATCTTCTAGGCCATAAAAGTAGCTAAATCGGGTGTAGCTTTTTGCATATTGCTCTTTGCCGCCGAGTCCCGCATACTCTAGGTTTGTCCCTGCGCTCATACCCCGTCTAGGAATATAATAATCGTCGGTATTATCAAAGCTTAAAAACGGCGTAACGGCGGATTTTGTCGTATTTTCCAAATCCTCAGGTCTGGTGACGTTAGCCGAAATGTCGGAGTATCCTATCGTTGCATACTGATAACCGAGCCCGCCGGATAAGTGTCTCGTGAGTTGTCTGCCGCTTGTGATACTTGCTCCGGTGCTTTTTTCGGTATAGTCGTAGGCTATGTATTTTCTAGAAAATAGATTTCCGCTTAGTGAGTATTCGCTATCTCTTAGTCTAGGGTTTGTGAGCGATATATCATAGTTTGATTGTTTACCGGATAGCTCAAGGTTGAATCCTAGACTTAACCCACTACCAAATACGTTTTTATCGTTTATCCCGGCATTAAACAGCAAACCGTCGTATGAGCCGTAACCGCCGCCGACGAGGACATTTCCTGTCGCCGCCTCTTTGACTTTTACGACGAGATCCATTTTGCCCTCGGAGATTCTTTTTTCGTCTATCGTGACATCTTCAAAATATCCGGTTCGTTTAAGGGCGTTTCTACTATCTGTTAAATCCGTCAGGCTATATAGATCACCCGGAGCCAAAAACACCTCACGTCTGACTACATTGTCAAGCGTTCTATCGTTTCCGGAGATATAGACGTTATTGATGTAGACTTTTTGCCCAGGATCTACGGCAAATACCACAGATGCCGTATGCGTCTTTTCGTCTTTTACGAAATCAGGGATAACCCTAGTATAGGCGTAACCTTTATCGGCGACTTTATTTTTGATAGCCTCCATATCCTTTCGGAGTTTATCAACATTAAAGATCTCACCTTTTTTGAGTTTTAACCCCTCCAACAAAGGTGCCTCTTCGACTACTTTTTCCCTCAGTTCCACTTTTACGTCGGATATAGTGTACACACTTCCCTCTGCAACGTTATAATCCAACGTTGCAGTATAGGTATTTAGGTCGGCCTTTAAAAACGGATCACTAACGGTCGCATCCAAAAAGCCGTTTTGCATATACATATCTTTTATTCTGGCGGAATCCATCGGTAGCTCTTCTAGCTTTAGCTTTCCGTCATTTCTACCCCATAGCCATCCTGCCCACTCTTTTTCCTGATTGGCGGCCTGAGATAGAATTTTTGATTTTTTTAGCTTTTTGTTGCCGACGGTGGTGAGTTTTTCGATATAAATCTGCTCACCTTTGTTAATAACATACGACAACTCTACGGCACCGTTTCCAAGCTCTTTTTTGTCTACCTCGACAACGGTATTGAAATACCCTTCGCCCTCGATTTGTTTTATAACCGCTTTTTTGCTGATTTCGATCTTTTCATCGTCATAGCTATCCCCTTTTTTGACACCGACTACCGGAGTTAACTTCTCCAGTTCGCTATCGGAATAACCGACAAACTCTATTTTTGAGATAACAGGTTTTTCTTTGAAGTGATAAACCAAAGAGCCGTCTTTTTCCTCTACCCAGATATCCTCAAAATACCCTTGGGAGTAAAAATTTAATATCGACTTGCCGACTTTGTCGTAGTTGAATTTATCACCTTTTGATATGCCGGATAGCTCTTCGGCTATAAGGGGGGAGATTCTGGATAGCCCTTCGTATTTAATATCGGTTATCGTAAATGCAAAACTTGAAACGCACGATAAACCTAACATAGCTATGGAGATTTTTTTCACTTATATGCCTTTAGAAAAACTATCCCGTCAAAACCGGCTACCCCAATTTGACGCTATAAAACTGAATGATTTTAGCTAGTTTTGATTTAAAATAAGGTCGGAGAATACTCTGTTGTCGGCATTCTGACATCTTTTAGGGAGTCATAAAATTCGCCGAGTCCAATCCCTTTACATAGCTTT
Source organism: uncultured Helicobacteraceae bacterium (assembly GCA_937973585.1). Taxonomy (GTDB): domain Bacteria; phylum Campylobacterota; class Campylobacteria; order Campylobacterales; family UBA6016; genus UBA6016. Next base: position 15,036 of record CALJKN010000181.1, on the reverse strand, counting down.
TCAAGCTCAACGTCCTTGCCGAACATCCTCACAAACTCATCGATTGCTTTTTTGATATTTGCATTTTTATCGGTGCAGTTATACTTTATCTCGTCCAGATAGGCAACCCTCATTAACTGCCCCACTTTTCCGGCCCAATAATTCACTCTGGTATAACTTCCAAACTCAGATAACACCTGATACGGCTTAAGCGAATGTACTTTGTGCTCTATAGAGGCAAATACACGCCTAAACTCTTCGTACATCACCTTAAACTCTTTTGTAGTCTGTAAAAACACGTGTTTTACGGCAAGTTCATACGCTTTGGAGAGATACATACTGTCTTTTCTAGCCTCAAAAGCCTCCAAAAACAGCTTTTTGGATTTGATCGCTTCAGCTCTCTCAAAAGCGGCACGCTCATACGGAGTAAAAGTCTTGAGGGTGGCGATTACAGAGAGAGCATCGTCTAGCTTGTTGTCCGCTTCCAGTTTTACTGCCCGCTCTATCAGGCTCTCAGCCAACAAAAGAGTCTTTTTGTAAACCTCGGTATCTTTTAGAAATGGATATTTGTCGCACAACGCAAAATATGTCGTAAACTCTTTTGCCTTGATAGCCGCCTCTGCATTTTTGAATTTATCGGCATTATTGAGCAGGTTTACGATTAGATTTTTTTTCTCTTCAACCATAGCAAAAGGCTTCAATGTCTCTTGGGCTTTGGGTCTATTGAGGCTAGAGTCTTCGGAGAGGATTTTTTTTGCATAGCCGAAACATTTATACCAGTAATCTTCCAAATTCTTAAAGACCGACATCTTGGTGATAAAAGGGCTTTGCTGGGCTATAGAGTAAGCTTTCGGGAGATTTTTTTTCTCGACAGCATCCATAAACTCCGCCACCTCGCCACGTTGCGATACATAAAACTCATATTCGGCAGCTCTTTTTTCATCTTCCAAAAACGGTTTTGCTATTTTATACGACTCCTCGATAAGCCCTTTTGATATTAGCGCTATCGCCTTAGGCAACGTCTCTTTCCACCCCTCCTCTATCCTCTCCAAAAGCCCCGGATAGATCGCCAAAAAACAGTTGGCATTTAGCATTCTAAGGGCTTTTTCGTAATTTTTGGTCTTTAGGTATACGTCAATCTCATCGATACCGCTGTTAAAATCGACAATCTCGATATTCCCGTCGGTAAAACCTATTGCCAATCTACCGTTATGTATCTCAAGCGAGGCTATTCCGGTGGGGTTTTCCAACTTCACGCTAATTGCAACGCTGTTGTCTCTTAGATCTATAACATACAGTCTATCGCTTTTTGTACCTACTATCGCAAACAGATTGTCGTCTGTTTTTTTGACTGATACCGGCCAACTGGCAAAATGATGTAAAAGACTTATCTGTTTTTTCTCCAAAAGGTCGTATATGCCGCTTGAACCGTATCTTGTGACAAAGTAAAGCCTTGTCATACTGTTAAAAAAGAAGCTTCTCTCTACAATATCATCAAGCTCAAAAGCACAGTGCATCTTTGCCCTGTCGGTGTCATATACCATAGTCACCTTGTCAAACGAACTGGCACATACAAGCGTAGAATCATCGCTAAAGGAGATTTGAGAGATGTAGTCGGAGCGTCTATCCAAAAGGTGTTGGATTTCGTATTTCGCCGTGTCATATATGATAACTCTACCGTCTGCGCCACCGCTAGCAAAGAAATTTCCATCCGGAGAGTATATGCTACACTCAACCTCTGAGTCATGCCATGTCAGCGTTGTTTTTTTGGAGAACTTATCACCGTTTGCGGCAAGGATATTGAGCTTGGCGCTTTTTTCGAGAGATATACATACATCTTTGTTTTTTGAAGCACAGAGTATTTTTGAGTGCCTATGTAGAGGTTTCGCCTCTTTTGCAAAGCATATAACACTATCAACTCTATACGAGTCAGGGTGTATCGTATAAAAATTATACATATTATCTACGATACAAAAAGAGTCTTTCAGCTTAGCCGCAAACACCGGACTTCCGGATACTTTTGAATACGTTACGACGCTTAAAGGTTCTGCCATTTCAAAACTCACCCTGCATTAATATTCGGCTTCATTGGTAAAAAATAATATTACCTTATGTAACCGACTCGAACAAATTTTTTTATCGTTGCAAGATAATAAACAAATTTTAATAAATATTTGCCTTAAGCTTAGTTATACACAACTCAAAAATACAAAAAACGAGACACACTCAACTCCCTACTGCTATAATCTCAATTAAAAAAACGGTTTTAAAATAGAATCATCTGTCTCTCATTTCAGGCAAAGCCCAAAATGAGGTCTTCAGCGTGAGGGCTCTCGCAACTAGTTGCTCTGATAAATTCATATTTAATCAGAGGGTTCAAATAATTTTTTGCTCGTTGACCGTCGTCAATAAAAAAAAGAGTATTTTTGTCTAAACTTTCCTGACAAAAATTAATGACGGAGTTTTGAATTATGAGCATAAGAGAATTTCTATCGACAGACCACAAAGATTGCGACGAAAATTTTGCCGATTTTGAAAACGCAATAGTAAAAGGTGAAACTGAAACGGCAAAAGCGGCTTTTGAAAAAATGAAAAATGAGTTTGAAACGCATTTCAAAATGGAAGAGGGAACCCTATTTCCGGAGTTTGAAGCAAAAAGCGGTATGAGCTGCGGCCCTACAGAGGTTATGAGAAGAGAGCACGAACAGATGAGATTTAACATCGGAATGCTAGAAAAAGCCATGGAGAGCGGAAATAAATCTCAAATTCTCGGCCTTTGCGAATCGTTTAATATACTGGTTCAACAACACAACTCAAAAGAGGAGCAGATACTCTACACAATGTGTGACAACGTACTCTTTGGAGAGTCGGTAGCGTTGATAGAGAAAATGAAAGATGTCAAACAAAACGGCTGAAAAACTACTGGACGCAAGGGAACTAGAAGCTCCTTTGCCCCTTGAATACGCAATCAAAATACTCTCTTCTCTTGAAGACGGAGAATACCTAAAAATGATACACAGGATGAAACCTTGCAAGCTAGATGCGATACTAGACGCAAACGGTTTTTGGTATACATATTTTGAAGACGGCGGCAACCACTATATTTACGCCGCAAAAAAATCGGATAACCCGACAATCAAGCTAATATCGGAGAACATCAAGGATGAATACGGCAGGACTATCACTTTCTGACGCACCTCCGTTTGAAAAAATTTACCCGTTTTTTATAGCGGCCTCCGTTTACGGATTTTTATCGTTTGCGGCACTATCGTTTGCGAATGAGCCAAACAGATTTGACCCTTACATCATAGGGGGGATCCATCTATTTACTATAGGCTTTTTGTTGAATGCAATTTTCGGCTCTCTGGTTCAGATGCTTCCGGTAGTCGGCGGGATAAAAATAGATAGCCCAAAAATCATAAAACTTACCTTCATTTCAATCAACATAGGCGCTTTGATGTTTTTTGCGGGGTTAGCCGGATTCAAGGCGGCAATGTTTCCGGCACTATTAGCCCTCAGTGTCGGGGTAATATCATTTTTTTCTATGTTGCTACTCTCATTGTTTACCCAAAAGCAAATCGCATCCGAAACCGTAAAAGGGATGAGACTCTCGCTGATTATCGGTTTTGCGGCGTTACTACTCGGAATACACCTTCTCTCCTCACACGCAATAGGGAGAATCGGCGAATCGCATCTGAAGTTCGTAAATTTGCATATTATATTTGCCGTATTCGGCTTTATAGGGATACTCATAGTCTCGGTTTCAAAACAGGTACTACCGATGTTTTATGTTGCACCTGAATTTCCGAAATTTTGCAACTTTTGGCCGCTTGTTATCTTCGGCGCAGTGTTATGTGCGGCAATTCCTTTGAATGAGGCGGCAATAGCCTCCAAAATAGCTATATGGATTGCGTTGTCGGCATTTGCCACCGTAGCCCTAAAAAAGCTAAAAGAGAGGAGAAGGCTACTATCGGATGCATCGTTAAAAATGTGGCAAACCGGCCTCGTATCCTTGATTGTTGCCATATCTATTTGGGGGTATAGCGCTGTTTGGGAGGTTCAAAATCTGGAATATCTGCTTGCCGTGCTATTCGGATACGGCTTCATAGCATCCATAGTCAAAGCGATGATAAACAAAATCGTCCCTTTTTTGGCGTGGTTTCACCTGACCAGCAGAGGGAAGTGGGATGCGCCGAGCGTCAGAGAGATGATAACCGACAAATCGGCAAATATAGAACTATATCTACACTGGGTTGCGATATTTTTGTTTTTAAGCGGCTATTTATCGGCTATATTTATGCAGCTAGGTTCGGCATTTGCCGCACTATCTTTTGCTGTTTTGGCAAAAAACGTATACACGGCTACGACAATCTACAAAAAGAATCTTCCGGCCTCCTAAAGCCCTTTTAGCCTCTTTACCTCGGAGGCTATATCTTTTTGTCTCATAAAATGCTCCCCTACCAAAAATGCATCGACTCCGATGGAACTTAGATGCTTAACCGTCTCAAAATTGTCGATACCGCTCTCCGCTACTATGATTTTTCCGTTTGGAATCATAGGAATTAGTTTTTCAGATAGAGACATATCCATCTCAAAAGTCTCAAGATTTCTATGGTTTATACCGATGATTGAGGCTCCGGCAAAAAGCGCTTTTTTGAGGTCGTCGGTATCGTGAACCTCAACCAAAACATCAAGACCTACGTTTAGTGCATATTCGTATAATTTTTTGAGAGTTTTGCCGTCAAGAGCCTTTGCAATAAGTAAAACAAAGTCTGCCCCATAAACCAAAGCTTCCAAAATCTGATACTCGTCAATTATAAAATCTTTTCGCAAAAGAGGCATCGGGACATAACGGCGAACTTGCGGCAGATACTCCAGATTCCCCTGAAAAAAATGGGGTTCCGTCAAAATAGATAAGGCATCGGCAAATCCGGCCTCATACTCTTTGGCTATCAAAATAGGGTCAAAATCCTCCCTGATAACCCCTTTTGAAGGGCTGGCCTTTTTCACCTCTGCGATGATCCGATATTTATTATCCTCTGTTCTCGCAAGAGCTTTTTTGACATCTCTTGGAGCATACGGATTATATGCAAGGCTTCGTCCTAGCCACTCCTCCCCAAAATCTTTTTTTCTTTTCTCCAAATCTTCTGCGGTCTGTTTTATTATCTCATCTAATATCATTTTTGTCCTTGAAGGCATTTTTTTATCTGCATTACATGTTCATCTATAGTTTTGTCGTTTTTGATTTCAGCTACCACTTTTTTCATTATCTCATTAGCCTCAACGCATTTTTTTTGTTTGTAGTAGCCCCATGCCAAAGAGTCGAGATAAAAAACCGTATTCGGCTCTTTTTCGAGCGCCCTCTTCACAAGCCCCACCCCTCTATCCACGTCGATATCATAATCAATCAACAAATATCCGAGATAGTTGTCGTAAATATCGTTTTTTATTTTAGAGACGACAAGCGATAGATGTTTTACCGTTTGAGTAATAAGCCAATGCGGCTTTTTGTTTTCAGGGTAGCTCTCAAACTTATAGATAGCCGCTTGCGCCAGATAATCTATCTCATTCGTCTTTTTATACAGCTCCATCGCTACGACGGCGGCATTTTTGTTGTCTTTTTTGTATTTATAGGCTTCTAGCAAAAATTTTTCATCTTTTTTACTTTTTTTCAAAAACGCAATCAACCCGTCAATATCCGAACCGGCAACGCTTAGCTCTATAATTTTTTTAATGTATTTTTCATCTTTGTTTTTAAAATAAAGCTTTTTAAAAACCTCCAAAGCCCCCCTAGTGTCACCTTTTTGTATGTATGCCCCTGCCAGTCTCTCGCATAGATATTTGGAGCATCCAAACATTCTGATATGGGTCTCTACAAACCTCATACCCTCGACATCGTTACCCTCTAAAAACAATATAGTAGCAATCCTGTCAGCGCTTATATCATCGGCTCTGATAGCGTATGAACTCCTAAAGTATCCTGACGCTTTTTTATAATCTCCCAAAAGATACGATATGCTTCCGGCCATATCGTAGTCCTCTTTTTGTTTTGTTTTTTGGGCTATCGCATCTGCTATCTCAAGAGCTTTTGCATAATCTTTTTGGGCAATATAGTTTGCCGTAAGCATTTTTTTAAGATCGGTATCATCTTTGCTCTTCAAAAGCGCCTCTTGCAGCAGCGTTGCCGCCTCACCGTATTCGCCGAACGTAGAACGAATTTTTACCGCCTCTATCAGATACTCTTTTTTGCCTGTTTTTTTAAACAGTTCCTCAAAATATCCGGCTGCCACTTTATGGTTTTTCTCATCCAGATGGTCTACAGCCGTCATAAATAGCGCCGCTTCGATACTCTCTTCATCGGATACGTTATTTTTTATGACTTTCGGCTCTTCTTCTTTTGCCTGCATGGATAGATATTTTTTTGATATGTTATTTTCCGGCGAATCTGAAACAACACCGTTTTTTGCACCACATCCGACAAGAGCAAACAAGGCAATAATGGCTACTAAAGCCGAACTAAAGCGGGACATTCTCTAAAAGCCTCTTCAATATTTTGTTTATAGTAATCCCAAAACGGAAACGTGCGGCACTGTATGGGACGATACTCGTAGACGGTGCAGTTTTTGTTTTGATCATCAAAAAAAATACAAGCATAGCCGTCATCCAACTGCTTTTCTCTTATGCTGAGCTTGCCACTTACGGAGATTAGATACCTGTAGGCAAACTCCTCCATTTTGAGGCCGAGATATTCAGATAGTAGTAGTGCCTCTTCGACGCTTATCCATATATACCCGCTCTCTCCGGTGCAGCATCTGCCGCCGCAACCTTCGCACACCCCTTCTTTAAAGGCAAAATTATATCCAACCTTATGTTTTAGCGTCTCTTTTTCCATTTCGGCATTGTAATTTGATTTTTCTCAATTTTGTATAAGTACGGTTTAAAGTAAACGGGGGTAAATTATCCGCCAACAAACATACCAATACGATAAGCTGGTTTTTGAGTCATGGGCAAGACGTTTATTTGCATCAATATCGATGAGACACTCCAAACAAATTTAGCCTCGCTAGACTGTGATATAGTAAATGCGCTCTCATGTCAAGAGGCAAAAAGCCTGATGTCCCAAGTCTCTCCCGATCTTGTCATAATAGCGGCCGACAAAGAGCAGCCGACAATGGATCTGACCCCTATAAAAGATCTAAAAACTACAGCCGATACCGCTTGTCTTCCGGTTTTATTTGTCACCCAAAAAAACGACAAGCCGCTTCAAAGAAAGATTTTGGAGGCAGGGGTAAACGATTTTATAGAGATTCCTATTGATTTTGAGGAGCTTAAACTACGGATAAAAAACTACGCCAGAATCTCGGATAGGCGAAATGCAGTATTGTCTGAAAACACAACCTTAAAAAGAGAGTTGTCGTTAAAAAACTCAGAGATAAAAACATCCAACTACACAATCAAAGAGGCTTACAGCGAAGTTATTATGAAACTCTCCTTGGCCGCTGAATACAAGGATCCGGAAACCGGGGATCATATCAAAAGAGTTGCCTATTATTGCAAAGAGTTGGCTAACTTTTTAGGGTTTGACGAGAGTTATCAAGACGGTATTTTTTTCGCTTCGCCGATGCATGATATAGGAAAAATCGGGATTCCGGATAACATCCTCCTAAAACAAGGGGGTCTCAATGAAAGCGAATGGGAGGTTATGAAGACCCATACAGAGATAGGGTATGCAATCTTAAAAGAGCCAAAAGATTCAACTCTGGCAATGGCACAGGATATCGCACTCTACCACCACGAAAAATTTGACGGCACAGGATATCCAAAAGGGCTAAAAGGCTCTCAAATTCCTGTCTCGGCCAGAATAATGGCTATTTCAGACGTGTATGATGCCCTTAGAAGTGATAGACCTTACAAAAAAGGGTTTAGCCACAAAGAGACGTTAAAAATCATGACAAAAGGGGATAGCAGAGTTAACGGCGGGCATTTTGATCCGGAAATTTTGAACGTTTTTTTACGTTATAACGATATATTTGAAGATATTTACACAAGGGGAGAGATTTGAGCATAGATTTGGGGAGCGAAAATTTCGACAGTTTTTTAAAGACAATAGATATTTTATATGTTGAAGATGAAGACAGCGTAAGAGAGCTACTAGAAAAGAGATTAGCAAAGCATTTTGGGACTATATATTCCGCACCGAACGGAGAGGTGGGTCTATACAAATTTGAAACATATCGCCCAAGAATCGTCGTAACGGATATTAGAATGCCGATAATGAACGGCATAGAGATGCTAAAGGCAATCAAAGAAAAATCGCAAGATGCAAGGGCGATAGTAACAACAGCCCATAGCGATAGTGAATATATGATTCAATCCATTGATATCGGAATCGATAAATATATAGTAAAACCGGTAAATGTAGATACCCTTGTAACCGCAATCAAAAAAATTGCGATCGGTTTTTATAATGAGGATATGTCAAAAGAGTACCAAAGACAAAGGGCGCAAGAGAAAATCATAGAGTCTACCAAAAACGTTTTTGAACAGATATCAAACTCCATCCCATCCCCTCTTGCGTTATTCAAAGACGGGAAATCCGTTTTTATGAATGAGAAGTTTTTGGAGCTTTTCTCGACAGAACGGATAACGGATCTATCAAACGGAAGAATAGATCTGGACGGGGCATTTGATATTGACAACGAATCCAGTGTTGATGTAAATAAAAAGGTAGAGATTAAATTGCCAAACGGGAGGAAAAAAATATTCAACCCGTCAAAGGTTTTTTTGAGTATCGATAGCGAAAACGATTCGGCACTTTACCATCTAAAAGACATAACCTCCGTTGAATACCAAAACATCAAACTAAAAAACTACACTGATATTTTGTACGATATCCTAAGGCTTAAAAACAGCGCCCAAACGAAACAAACAGAGCCTTCAAATGTTGAAAAAAAAGATCTCGGAGAGCTGATAACCGCTCAAGAGCTTGAGGCATTAAAAAGAAGTCATACCTACAAAACATCGGCCGCAGAATATACTGCCGATATGCCGATGGAGCTTTTAGAGGAGCTTGACGAGCTAAAAGAGTTGGAATTTGAGATTGATGAACTACTTGATAGCGCCGAGAGAGAGGAGCTTAGAGCCGTTACCGAAAAACTAGGGGCAAAGTTTAATAGTTACGCAAAGGCTATAGGTAAGCTTGTAGATTTCGAAGATTTAGCGATAGCCGTTAGAAACCTCGGAAACTATCTAGGGGCTATACCGGACAATGAAGAGATCAACTGGTCCAGACTATTGTCGTCTATTCAAAATATCAGATTTGACCTCTCAAGTTGGAGACAAATGATTTTTGTCGATAAAAATGCGGTAGATATACATTATCTGGACAGCTCCCTGCTTAGCTCGTGCATACAGGCACAGCTTGGAGCATCAAAGAAAAATATAGAATTTCAAGATGTAAACGAGTTGGAGCTATTTTGAGCATAGATCTAAACACCGCCCTATTTGTACTTGCAAAAATGCCGATAGCTATGTTTTGCAAAAATGAAAGGCATGAGTATATTTGGTGCAATGACGCTTTTGCTGCTTTGCTGGAGACAAAAACAGAAGAGATACTCCATAAGACCTCAAAAGAGCTTTTTAGCCAGATATACAAAGCGGTTGAAAAATCTGACGAGAGGGTTTCAAAAACAGGAAGCGACTCGTACGACGTTAGCTTTATAAAAAAAGACGGTAGCACTAGAAAGTATCTAATCCATAAGCACATGATACAAGCTGCAAACGGTAAGTCTATCAGTTTTGGGATAATGCTAGATATCACCGAAAAAGCGAATCTGGAACTTGAATATAAAACGGCTATCGAAACGACAAAAGACGGCTTTTGGATAAACGATGCCAAAACCGGGCAAATACTCGATGTTAACGACTCATACTGCAAGATAACCGGATATACGAGAGATGAGGTGCTTTCGATGTCAATCAACGATCTGGATATCGTTGAGAGCATGGCCGAAACTGCCGAACGGCTCAATGCGATAAGAGAGCATGGAGGTAGTGAATTCACCGTTGTACATAGAAAAAAAGATGGAGGCTTTGTCAGATTTGAGATATCGGCAAAGTACTCTTCACTAAACGGCGGCCTGATATTTTCATTCCTAAAAGATATAACCGAAAAAACAATGATGCAGGAGATGCTGATAGAGAGTGAAAGACTCTTTATGCAGTTTGCCGACAGCATACAAGATGTTTTTTGGGTTAAAGAGCCGGGCAATATGCTATTTATCAACAAAGCCTACGAAGAGATGTTGGGGATGAAAATTGATGATATATATGCAAATCCGGAAATCTTTATGGATTCCGTACTGGAAGAGGATAGAGAAAGGGTATTGCAGGCTTTTGTAGATGAGATTGAGAAGCCTGAGCATATTTTTGATGAAGAATACAGGATACGAGACAAGGGTGGCAACATTAAATGGATTCACGCCAAGACGTACCCTATTTTTGACACAAACGGCAACTATATCAGAAATACAGGTATAGCCAAAGATATTACTGCATACAAACAACTTGAAGACATATCCGATAGACTAAACGAGGCTCTAAGCAAAAGAGTTGACGAAGAGACCCAAAAGAGGAAAGAGCGTGAGCTTGCCTTTGAGGGGATATTTGATATTGCGGGAAGCTGTCTTTGTATTATAGATGATGACTGGGTTATGGTCGATGCCAACAGGCAGTTTTTGAATTTATTTGATATGCAAGAGAAAAAAGAGGAGCTACTCGGTATATCGTTCAAAGATCTTTTATCCGGCGACGAACATGAGAGAGCCGAGCGAAAACTGGAACAAGTGGCTCAGGATTGCGAAATGCATACGTGCTACTGCAAAAACTCGGTTAACTGTAAAAAAACGCCGATCCCATACGAATGGAAGTTTAAAAAAAGAAACGGTGAATCTGTCGTTATTTTGGCAACGGTAGCCTGCTTTGAAAATTCAAAACGAAAAAAACATTACATCGCATCGTTTACCGATATCACAAGACTAAGAGAGCTTGAGACAAAACAAAAAGAAAATGAGAGACTTTTGGCTTTTCAAAGCAAAATGGCGGCGATGGGGGAGATGATAGGGGCAATAGCCCATCAATGGAGGCAACCTCTCAATCTACTCGGAATCCTAATTCAAGATGTCCAGTACTGCTACAAAGACGGCGATATAAACGGTGAATACATAGACAAATTCACCTCGTCGGCCATGGAACAACTGTATTTTATGTCAAAAACTATAGACGATTTTAGAAACTTTTTTAAAAGCGACAAAGAGCTTTTGAATTTTGACGTATATAAAAATATAGAAAAAAGCATATCGCTTGTTAGCGGAATGATGAAGGCACACGGTGTCGAACTAGAGCTAAAGGCCGTAAAAAAGCCGACCGCAAAGGGTCTGCCAAACGAACTGGGGCAAGTAATCCTAAATCTAATATCAAATGCAAAAGATGCCATCAGTGAGCTAAAACCAAATGATCCGAAAATAAAAATTACACTTGATGGTGACGATCAATATGCGATTATCGATATTGAGGACAACGGCGGCGGAATCAAAAATGAGATTATAGAGCGGATATTTGAACCGTACTTTACGACAAAAGAAGAGGGAAAAGGGACCGGAATCGGGCTATATATGTCAAAGACGATAGTCGAAAATAATATGTCCGGCAAACTATCGGTCGCAAACAAAGAGAAAGGGGCGGTATTTACCGTCAAAATCCCTATTGCAATACCGTAGCACGGTAAAAATGAAACACTAAACTTACAAATTATTAGACTTCTCCAATACTTTAGTTTCTTTTTAAATTATTAATATTATAATCGCTATGAATGTAATTGTAGCTATGGATATTGGAGGGGTGGATTATGTCTACTAGATTATTAAGTGCTATTTTGGCTCTTACGTTTGTGGTATCGGCACTGGCCGACGGAAAAGCAACGGCAAAAAAACTGGGACTTGAGGCATCCGGCAAAGCCTCAAAGCAATGGGAGCGGGTTTTCGGTAATCCGGAAAAAATAAAAGAGATAGGTGCAGACAAACTAGCAACCTCGGAACTAACCGAACTAAAAAAATACCTGATAGACCACGCCGCAGACTCGGATCATCCGAGCGTACCGGGCAAATAACCAAACAAGGCAGAGAGATGAATAAAACAACTATAGCCGTTTTGGCAACTTTTGCCGCAACTCTTTACGGCGAAACACTAGAAGAGAAAGTAAACAGACTCGAAAAAGAGCTAAATACGGTAAAGGCGCAACAGATAGAGACGACGGCGGCGGCTACTTTTTCCGAGACAAAGGCGTTTAAAGACAAACTAAACTGGACACCGGAACTCCGAGTCAGAACGGATTCATTTAGATACAAAAACAAAGAGATATCAGGGTACACATCAACATCCGCCGCACAATACGAGAGGGAGAGCGGATACTCAAAAAACTTTAATCCGGCAACAAACGTCAGGCTCAGGCTAAATATGGACTACGCCGCAACCGATGAGACAAAATTTGTCGGGCGGATGTCGGTCAACAGAAACACGCAGACGAGTGAGAGGATATGCACTCTACACGCCGCAAAAGGGTATGCTAGCTCCACTACAACGGTGTTTGAGATAGACAAGGCATATGTCGATACGACGTTCAACAAAAAAGGGGATATTCCCATTACGCTAACGTTCGGGATCCTCCCGACAAGCGGCGGTAGCTCTACAAATCTGGCCGAAAACAAACCCAGACAATCGATGTTTCCGTCTTTGATGTTTGATATGAACTCATACGGAATCATCGGAACGATAGATCTCGATAAATATGTAACCGACGGAGCCGTAAGGGGGGTATTCGCCAAAGCATATACTCAAAATAAAGACTCGTTTTATTATCAATGCAATAGAGCCATAGTAAAAAACGGAGATATTGCAGGGCTTTTTTATGAGCAGACACTCCCGTATTTGGGCGACAACACATTTATGATAGGGGTCAACAGGCTTGGACATATCAGAGCTACACCTTTTATAGGCTCTGCCGCAATGCTAGATAGCGACACTCCGGCCGATTTGGGTTCTATTCTAAATTACGGGGCAAATCTGGAACTAAGAGATATTGGGAGTAGTCAACTTACCGGATTTTTTGGTGTAGCGGCCAGCCAGACAAATCCTAGCGGCAACAGCGCAGACTATATGAGTACGGCTACTATCGGCGGCACACTACTAGGAGTCAGAGGGCTTGATTATGCTTTTGGGGAGATGTATAGAAAAAGCGGTTGGGCAACGCACATCGGAGGGCTTTATAATTTTAGCGACTTTAAAACAAAAATCGGCCTAGAGTACAACCATGGTTCACAATACTGGTACAGCGGAACTCAGGGGGCAGAAGATCCATTCAACAAACTAGCGGTCAGAGGAAACGCCTACGAGGCATACGCAATCTACAATATCAACAAAAATATATTTTTAAAAGCCGGATATCTGAGGATGGAGGAGCAATACACAGGCTCTGGATGGCATTTTGGAACCGCATACGAAAAAGATGCAATAACAGACAACGCCTATATACTACTAAACGCCGCATTTTAATATGCGGCTCACTGTACATTAATGTGTAATCTTGTGCTTATCTTTGTCATCATGGACAATATAGAAAAATATACCTGCTATACCTAGAGCCGAGATTGCCAGCAACACTAAAGCCAAGGTTTCCATCAATATCCTTCAATTTCTTGGGTTTTTTCTTTTATTTTTTTAACTATTACAAAACCAATCGTCACACACAATAAAAGAAAACAGAGAGCGAGCCAAAACATAGCACCTAGATTGCCAACATTGTACATTGAACCGATAGCCCCTCCAAGCGCAATTAAAAATGCCGACAATATACTAATTGCTAACCGCAATGTATTTAGTTCTTCTTTGATTTTATCTAGTTTGCTCATAGAATGTATTTTAGCAGTGCTTTGAAGAGTTTGTCAAACAAAAAGGGGGATATTCCGAAATATATTTTTAAAAGCCGGATATCTGAGGATGGAGGAGCAATACACAGGCTCAGGATGGCATTTTGGAACCGCATACGAAAAAGATGCAATAACAGACAACGGATACATACTACTAAACGCCGCATTCTAATGCGGCGGCCGTCGTCGTTATCGATCTTTTGCAAGGCTTACTTTTTTGATTTTGTAGATATTGATAGCGCATCCAAAGCGCTCCAAATCAATGAGCCGATAAAAAAGATAAAAGCAAATACAACTAGATATTCCCTCATAATTCTTCAATCTCCTCTATATTTTTTCTAATCTTTTTCTCTATTGCAACAATTACAATACTCAATCCACAAATAGCGGCAACAGAGGCAACTAGCTTTATTAGGCTTTGGGTCTCATAATTTGAAACCAACCATCCCAATAATCCAATATCGGTAGCAACTAGCGCACCAAGCCAAAATCTAAATTGGTTTATGCTCTCTTTGATTTTGTCTAATTTACTCATAGTGTGTATTTTAGCAGGGAGTGAGTGGGGTTGTCAAACAAAGCAAACATAGCTCTTTGTGCCGCATATGATCACAAAGACTACTACAATGATAATACATATGCCTGTTAGGCTAACCTATTTTTGTTTTGCGGTCATCGCTAGCAATATAAAAAAACATACCCGCTACACCTAACGCTATCGCAACAAGCAATATTAGCGCTAAAATCTTCATCAGTGCCCCTCTATATCTCTTGTTTTTTCTTTTATTTTTCCAATAACCAAAAAACCGGCAAATATACACAAAATCATAAAAAATGCGGCAAGCCAAAACATAGCACCAAAGTTTTCAATATTATACATTGAACCCAATGCACCACCTAGTGCAATCAAAAAAGCAGATAATATACTGATTGCCAAACGCAAGGTATTTAACTCTTCTTTGATTTTGTCTAATTTACTCATAGCATATATTTTAGCAGGGAATGGGTGGGTTGTCAACGTGAGAAGGGACGGGGATGCAAATAAAAAAGCCGGAGGGGTATAAAACCCCATCCGGCA
>CALJKN010000180.1 GCA_937973585.1 uncultured Helicobacteraceae bacterium | reverse complement strand
ACATACAGATACACGAGAGACGGTGAGTTCAACTTTGACGCATACGGGAACTTCGTAGATAGTAACGGCTATACCGTTCAAGGTTGGGTAGCAGACTCCAAATACAAAGTAGACTCCACAGGGCCTGTAAAAAGTATACAAATAGAACCGGGGCTAACAATCCCAGCCAAAACAACCGAGAGCATCACGCTAAAAGCGAATCTAGCCAGAGGTAGCACTACAAATACATATTCTGCCATCTACCAACTAGACAGTGATAGTGCCACAACTACGGTAGACTCTACGAGTGCGGCCGGAGATCCTAGTGTTGACTCTACCGTAACTACTAGATTCCAAGTATCTGAGGATTTTGGGGCACTATTTAATGCAAACGGAAAAGCGTATAACCTCCAAAACAATCAAGGTATATGGGTATCTTTTGAGAATACAGTACTAGATAGTGCAAGCTCTGCTACTGCCATGGGTGCAGTAACTGCGGGTGCCGGCGTAGCCGTCAATATGACATTAAACGGCGTATCGATTACGGGGACAGTTGGTGGAGTAACTTCAACGTCAGCCGATAACGCTGCATCTTTGGTAGCCCTCATCAACTCATTTCAGACTCAAACGGGAGTAACAGCATCTGTGGTATCAGGTGGTACACTCAAATTTACAAATACAAACCAAACGGCGGGAGATAGTACAAAAAATATTAGCCTGACCGTAAATGCTGGTGACGGCACGAATCTATTTGCCGCAGGAACAACCGAAACAGAAGTAACCGCCTACAAATACCAGTACTCTAGCACAGATGTTGATAGCAGTTCTGCTCCGGCGGGCAGCAATAAAACATTCCACGATACGGAAGACCTGAGAAAAGCACTTCAGCTCCAAGCACAGGCTACATCGACAGGTGCTTTGGTGTCTATCAATTCGGACGGTAAATTTACAATCAAAAATCCGACCGGAACCGCTATGAATATAGCAACCACGTCGATAAAAAGTTCAACCGTTACGGAAAACGCTCTGTTTGCATCTACATTTACCGCCTTTGACGGGAATCTAGCCGTAGGTAGCTCGGTATCAAAAACAACACAAGCCATCAATGCGGCAACACATGGCGCAAGTATAGACGTATACGACTCTTTGGGCTCAAAACATACAGTAACTATACAGTTTAGAAAATACAGCGAAAATGAGTGGACATGGCAGGCTACGGTACCGCAACCGGCAGACGTAGGCGGCATGTCGCCAAATCAAAACGTATTCAAAGGGGGAACCGTTACGTTTAATTCCGACGGTTCACTGGCTAGCGTGACTCCGACATCGCTTGCGGTAGATTGGAAAAATGGAGCCACATCACAACAAATAACTCTAAATTTCGGCACGGCAAATGCCCTTGACGGACTAACCAGTTTTGACCAAAAATCGGCTACAGGGCTAATCAGCCAAGACGGTTATGCGAGCGGTGAGCAAAACGGGGTAAATATCGATGCCAACGGCTATATAATCGGTAGCTTCACAAACGGCAAACAGCTGACTCTGGGTCAAATAGCCATGGCGAAGTTTACAAACAATGCCGGACTACTATCTGAAGGGGGCAATACATTCTCAGCCTCTTCAAACAGCGGCGACCCTACGATAGGTACTGCGGCGGCAGGCGGCAGAGGGGCTCTGTATTCCGGAGCGCTAGAGATGAGTAACGTCGATTTGTCAAAATCGCTAACAAACCTGATAGTAATCCAAAGAGGTTATCAAGCAAACTCAAAAACGATAACAACATCAGATCAGCTACTCCAAACGCTCCTCTCTATCAAGCAATAGTTAAAAACCAAACGGGCAAAGCCCGCTTTGGTGCGCTATGCGCCTAGGCACAAAAACCATAAAACCTATTCCTAATAAAGCTCCCTATAAAGCTCCGTAGCACTTCTATCAGACATTGACGATATATAATCGGCGGCGGCTCTGTTCAGATTTGTCCGCTCAGCCATAGCACAATACCCTATCGGCATAATCTTCGGCTCTGCCGTAAACGCCAAAAACAGCCCCTTTACACACTGTTTCGCAAAATACATCTTTCGCATAATCCGCTCGTGCCTATATACCTTTTGGAGCAAAATAGCTTTTAGCTCTTTGATTTGCCCCCACATCTCTTCGCTAAATCTAATAAGCGGCTTTTCATTTGCGTCAAACACGCCGCACGATGGAGCCTCAAAGCTACAAAATACCTCTCTTGAGGCTGATGAAGTTTGAATGAGATCGGTGATGAGGTCGGTGATAATATGGGTAGACAGTCTAAATCTAAAAAGCGGGTCGCCTCTATCTATCCCCTCCTCTTTTTCTATTTTTTTGATAATTTCGGATACGAGTGTTGAGCTCTCCAACTCATCCAAAGTCACAAGCTCATATTTGAGTGCATCGTCTATATCGGCCGATATATACGCTATAGAATCGGCATTATCCACTATCATCGCCTCAAAAGAGGGGTGATATCCAAGGGCAAATATATCGTCAAAATACGGGGGCAAAAAGCTTTTTTTGTACGGTGCGGAGTGTTTTAATACCCCCTCCAATGTAGCAAAAGTGAGGTTTAGCCCGTCAAACCCTTTGTATCTCTTTTCCAGCTTTGTTAACACCCTAAACGACTGAAAATTATGCTCGAAACCGTTTTTGCTTCCGCTGTTTTTTAGCTCTTCATCCAATGTGTCGCCGCCGATATGCCCAAACGGAGTATGTCCCAAATCGTGAGCCAACGCTATCGCCTCAGCCAAAGATTCGTTTAGACCCAAATTTTTTGCGACCGTTCTGGCTATCTGACTGGCCTCCAAAGAGTGAGTCAAACGGGTTCTAAAATAATCTCCGTCAGAGTTTATAAAAACCTGCGTTTTGTACTCCAAATTTCTAAACGAGAGGGAGTGAATAATCCTATCCCTGTCTCTGTCAAACGCCCCTCGAAAATCCTCCTTTGTCTCAAAAAAACGGTGATACGGCTTTAGCAATTTATAAGCTCTTTGATTTTGGAAGCTAAATCGGCACATGCTTTGATTTTTTGGGAGCCGTTCAGACTCTCGTCAAGAAGGAGTTTTGTAAATGCACTCCCGACTATTACGCCATCAGCCCCCATCACTCTCTCTTTTGCCGTTTTTTCATTTACCCCGAAACCTACAAACACCTTTGTATCGGTAAACTCTCTAACATCTGCCAAAATCTGCGACAAATCCTCGCTCTTATCGGCTCCGGTGATTCCGGCAAAAGCTACGAGATATATAAAATCTTTGCTCCCCTCGGCTATTTTTTTGATCCTCTCTTTTGTGTGGGTTACGGCCAAAAACGAGATATTTGAGAGGTTGTTTCGTCCAAACGAATCGGCATATTTTGCCCCCTCCTCAAACGGCAGATCCGGGATTATGAGACCGCCGACCCCTGCATTTGCCGCATCCACGCAAAAAGCGTCAAAACCGCCGGAGAAAAAAGAGTTAAAGTACCCCATAAAATATAGCTTCGCATCACCACGCAAAGATGAGGCTATCTCGAAAGCATCGGCTTTTTTGTAGCCGTTTTTTATAGCTATCTGCCCCGCTTTTTCTATAAGCTCCCCATCGGCAACAGGATCCGAAAAAGGCAACCCAAGCTCCAATCTATCACATCCGGACCCAATAAGCGCCGCCCCAAGCTCTTTTGTGAACTCTTTATCCGGAAATCCACACGTTATAAAACCGACCAACTCTTTCACTAGCTCTCCATTTTTTCGTCTATTATCTCACTAAGCGCTCTGGCAAAATCCTCATCATCATTTGGACACGATACGACCTTGTATGACTCAAATCCAAATTTTTTTGCTACCTCTTCGTATTCGATTCCAAGCTCATATACGGTCTCTACATTGTCAACCGTGAACGAAATCGGATATATCACGACTTTTTTATTTGTCTGCGATATTTTGTGTAACATCTCCTCCAGTGAGGGTCCCAGCCACTTTACGGGACCTAGTTTTGACTGATAGGCCAGATGTGCTTTTCTAAAGTTTGCACCTTGCATATAGAGCATATTTTGCAAAATCTCCGTATGCTCCTCCACCTGCCTCTCATACTCGTCTCCGGCATCTATAATCTTTTGGGGTAGCGAGTGGGCGCTAAAGACGATATCATATTCTCCGGCCTCTTCTCCGCCCAATGTTTCGATTATTTTTTCCACTATCAGGGTATTTATCTCTCTGTTTTTATAGAAGTTCTCAACGGTATGAACCTTTGGATGAAACCCCATTTTGATAGCAGTGGCGTGAAAATCCTCCAAAGACGATTTGGTGGTTGTGGTCGAATACTGCGGATACATAGGAAACAGCACGATCTCCTCTACCCCGTCATCCATCATCTGCTTAATAACCTCAGACGCAAACGGCGGAACATACCGCATCACTATGTATACGTTTTGGTCTCTGAGGCTGGAGAGTTTTGCCGCCAGTTTTTCGGTGAGGCCCAGTAGCGGTGACCTCCCCCCTATCTCCTCATAATGGCCTTTGGCTTTTTTGGTTCTAGTCAAAACTATCATAGTCCCGATAAACCATCTAAGCAGAGAGCTTTTTACCGTTAAGATATTCGGATCGGCAAACATATTTTTTAGAAATACCCTCACCTCGTCCGTGTTTGAGGGGCCACCCATATTTAATAGTACAACGGCTTGTTTCATTTTGATCCTACACAGAGGTTCGGGCAAAAGCCCGCACTTGCTACGCTAGCCGCACGGGGCGACAGAATATTTAACATACACATTAGAATTTTAGTATCCCTTTTGCCTGAACCATATCTTTATCCCCTCTTCCGGAGATATTTACAATGACTAATTTATCTTTTACGTCCATTTTTTTTAGCTGAGCTACGGCGTGGGA
The DNA here is from genome assembly GCA_937973585.1 of uncultured Helicobacteraceae bacterium. Classification (GTDB taxonomy): domain Bacteria; phylum Campylobacterota; class Campylobacteria; order Campylobacterales; family UBA6016; genus UBA6016. Next base: position 3,210 of record CALJKN010000180.1, on the reverse strand, counting down.
GCTTTCAAAAGCCGGTATGATCCCCTCTTTTCGGCTCAACCACACAAAAGCCTCCAAAGCCTCTTCGTCGGTTACCGCCTCATATCTGGCCGCTTTGCTCTCGTATAGATATGCGTGTTCGGGGCCAATGCCGGGGTAATCGAGTCCGGCTGATATGGAGTATGCCTCCTCTATTTGCCCCTCCTCGTCTTGAAGCAGATAGCTCATCTGTCCGTGGAGCACCCCCGCACGACCTTTTTGGAGGCTTGCCCCGTGCTCGCTTGTCTCAACCCCTTTTCCTCCGGCCTCAACACCTACACAAGTTACCGTAGGCTCTTCCAAAAAGTGGCTGAAAAGCCCCATTGCGTTGCTTCCGCCGCCTATACAGGCTACCACATAATCAGGAAGTCTGTTTTCCAGTTTTAGTATCTGCGCCTTCGCCTCATACCCGATAATCGCCTGAAAATCCCTAACCATCATCGGATACGGATGAGGTCCCGCCACCGTACCTATCATATAGTATGTATCTTTTGCATTTGTAACCCAATGCCTGATGGCATCGTTCATAGCATCTTTGAGGGTTCTGGAGCCGCTTTTTACCGAGTGGACTTTTGCCCCCAAAAGCTTCATCCGAAAGACGTTTAGCTCTTGCCTCTCCACATCTTTTTCGCCCATAAATATCTCACACTCAAACCCGAACAAAGCACATGCCGTAGCGGTAGCAACACCGTGCTGTCCGGCTCCGGTCTCCGCTATAACCTTTGTTTTGCCCAGTCTCTTTGCGACTAGAGCCTGCATAATTACGTTATTGATTTTATGGCTTCCGGTGTGGTTTAAATCTTCACGTTTGAGGTATATTTTGCCGCCAAGCTCATTTGAGAGATTTTCGGCATAAGTCAAAAGCGAGGGTCTGCCGACATACTCTTTGAAATAATAATCGGCCTCCCTCCAAAAACTCTCATCAAACCTTATACTCTCATAAGCCTCTTGCAACTCTATAAGGAGCGGCATCAATGTCTCAGGGACAAACCTGCCGCCAAAAAGGCCGAAATGCCCCGACTCATCCGGATCAAATTTACTTTTACGAGGGATATACATCTATAAATCTCTTCAATTTTTTGGCTTATTTTACTTAACCCTGTTTTAAAAGCTCTATGCAACCGAATCGTAATAAATAAACTTTATATTTCCGTTTATATTTTTATGATTTCCAAAATTTTAATGAATATCAAGCTCTAGGGTCACAATGGTAAACGTCAGAGAGATTATAAGCTCAAAAAACCCGTCATTTTTTAGAAGCTACCCAAAACTTTTTGCGGATGTCTCGGTAAGCGCTCTCTCAAAAATCGTAAAAGAGAGGGAGATAAATGAATTTTTATCTCAAAACAAAGAGCTTGAGGGGTTTGATTTTATAGATGCGGTACTTGAAAAACTAAACTTTACGTACAAATTCTCTAGCCGCTCAAAAGAGAATATCCCATCCTCCGGAAAACTAATAATCATAGCAAACCACCCGCTAGGCGCTCTCGATGCCCTTAGCCTGATTAGATTTGTTAGAGAGGTTAGAAGCGACGTCAAAGTAGTTGCAAACGACCTATTGCTTAGTATCCCCAACCTCAAAAGCCTACTGCTTGGACTAGATATAACCAAAAAAGCATCCGTTATGTCCGATATGAAAGCGATTTTGTCGGCTCTAAAAAACGAGGAGGCCGTCATCATCTTTCCGGCCGGAGAGGTGAGCAGGGCTAGACCGGTGGGGATTAGGGATACCAGATGGGAGAGCGGATTTTTGTTTTTGGCAGAAAAGGCAAAAGCTCCGATACTTCCTGTATTTATAAAAGCGAAAAACTCTTTTGTCTTTTACGCCGCCTCAACTGTCTATAAGCCGCTTGGGATGCTACTCTTGCCGACGGAGATGATGAGGCAAAAAAATAAAAGTCTGGAATTTGTCGTGGGCGAGAGTATTCCGGCTACAAACGTCACGGGACTAAAAATCTCCAAAGAAGAAAAGCTAAAACTCGTCCGGAAGCACCTATACCGTGTGGCAAAAAACAAAAAAGGGGTTTTTGCGACTGAACGAAACGTAGCACATCCGGAAGAGAGAAAAAGCCTCCGTGACGAACTTGCCGGATCTGAGCTTTTGGGGAAAACGGCAGATGACAAGATGATTTATCTATACGACTACGCCAAAAAATCTACCATCCTAAAAGAGGTCGGAAGACTCAGAGAGGCGACGTTTCGCAAAGTCGGAGAGGGAACCGGCAGACAAAGGGATACCGACGAATACGACAAATACTATCGGCATATAGTCCTATGGGACGACAAGGAGCTTGAGATCGTAGGAGCCTACAGGATAGGGCAAGGGAGAGAGATATACGATATTTTCGGCAAAGATGGTTTTTATACAAACTCGTTGTTTAGTTTTTGCAGGGAGTTTGAAGAGCTTTTGCCCCACTCTATTGAGCTTGGGCGTAGCTTTGTCCAATCCAAATACTGGGGCTCAAGGGCGCTTGATTATCTGTGGTACGGGATAGGGGCATATCTCAAAAAACACGGTTTTGTCAAATATATGTTCGGCCCTGTCAGCCTCTCAAACAGCTATCCGGACGAGGCAAAAAAGCTAATTATCTATTTTTATTCAAAGTATTTTCCGGCTCCGAAAAAATTTGCAACCTCAAAAAACCCTTTTGTAATCAGCAAAAACGAAGAGGAGGAGTTTTCGTCATATTTTAGTTTTGACAACTACGACGAAGATTTTAGGAAACTAAAAAACCTCTTAAAAAACTACGGCTCAGCCGTTCCGGTGCTATTTAAACAATATTCGGAGCTATGCGAAAAAGGTGGTGTTTACTTTAGCGATTTTGGCGTTGACCCTGATTTTGGGGATTGTGTGGACGGCTTTATCATAGTCGAAATAGACAAAATCCTCCCCGCAAAAAGGGAGAGATATATGGGCGATTTATCATAAACAAAGGATTAAAATGAAATGTTATCTATGCGAAAACACGAAACACCTAAGCAAGTATATAGTTGACGGAGCCTCTACGGTATTTGTATGCAAGGATTGCGAAGAGGAGCTACTCGTAGATCATTGGATAGAGCTAGAGGACAAAATCTGCGAAAAACCGGTATTTTGTGAGGAAAACTACGGTCTGGCGTATGCTTGTGCATAAAGTCCGGCCTAGTTTTTCCCCAAATAATCGATAATCTCTCCGTTTCCGGCTATCTCGG
>CALJKN010000179.1 GCA_937973585.1 uncultured Helicobacteraceae bacterium | reverse complement strand
GTGGTAAAAAGGCTGTTTTAAATACCGGAGGGAATAAATCTTGGTCTTTTATATCGGCTTTGCAGGATTTGGGGGTTGATGTAGTGGCTACGGCAATCAACAAAGCAACCGAAGACGACGTAGAAAAAGCGAGAGAGTATCTAGGGCCGGAAGGGGTTTTGATGAAGGTACCGAGTGTCGATCAGCCTAAGGTTATAAAAGAGAAAGGTGCCGATATTTTGCTTGCAGGCGGACGGAGCCTCTATACTGCTTTGAAAAATAAAATTGCTTTTGTGGATGTAAATCAGGAGAAAAAAATCAGCTACGGCGGATACGACGGTCTTGTTAATTTTGCAAAAGATGTTGCCGATGCTCTGAATAATCCGGTCTTCAAAATTGCATCAAAGGATGCGCCATGGGCGAAATAGCGCCAAAACCGCTCTCAATCAACCCTTTTAAGCTCTCGCAGCCGATGGGTGCAACATTGGCTTTTTTGGGGATCAAAGGGTGCATGCCGCTAATGCACGGGGCGCAAGGGTGCGCCAGTTTTACGAAAGTTTTTTTTACAAGACATTTTAATGAACCTATAGCGATACAGACAACAGCCGTAAACGATTTGACTGCTGTTTTCGACGGCGGCGAATACGGTATATCTACGTCGGTTGAAAACATAACCAAAAAGGTGACACCGGAGTTAATAGGTCTGTATAGCACCGGACTCACCGAGACAAAAGGGGATGACTTAAGGGGTGCAGCCTCAAAAGTAGATCTGCCGATAGTATGGGTAAATACTCCCGATTTTGACGGCGGATTTGAACAAGGGTGGGCAAACTCCGTCACGGCAATCATCGAACAACTTGTCAGTGAATCGAAATGCGTAATTAAAAAAAAGGCGGCAATTATCCCGAACGTATCAATGAGCGCCTTAGAGGTCGAGAAACTAAAAGATTTTTTTGGGGATATGGGATTTACAAAAATATTTGCTCTACCTGACATCTCAACATCTTTAGACGGTTTTTTGGGTGAAAAGCAAGGCTCCATTAGCGCCGGCGGGATAACCGTTGACGATATTAGGGAGCTATCCTCTGCCGAGATTGTTTTGAGTGTCGGGGGTAGCGTAAAAGAGTGTGGAGAGGCACTTGTAGCCAAAAACGAAGATATAGTCCATATACATCTGGACTCTCTGGGTGGACTACGAAATACGGATATCCTTGTTGAGACGTTGATGGGGCTTGGATATGCGCCGAATGAGCGGATAAAAAGATGGAGGGCGAGACTTCAGGATGCGATGCTCGATACCCATTTTGTTATAGGCAAAAAGAGCTTTTTTGTTGCCTTGGAACCGGATAATGCGCTAGGTGTGGCAGATGTATTGTACGAAGCCGGTGCCAAAATTGAAACAATTTTGCTACCTCAAAAATCACAAAATGATTTTTCATCTTACAAAAATGTATTACAAGGTGATTTGGAAGACGGCTCAAAAATGGTATCAAACATCGATGTCATCGTAACAAACGAGCACGGAAAGAGTATTGCAAAGAGAGAACATAAGAGTTTGGCTCTTAGAGGGTTTCCGATTTTTGAAAACTTCGGACATTCGCTCAAAACCGATATTTTGTACGAGGGGAGCGCTCAGCTTTTGTTTGAGGTTGCGAATCTCATAGAAAATAGCGGACATTAAGACTGGATGCAAAAAAAAGCTTTTTGTAAGATAAAAATCATCTCTAATGAGAGAAAAGAGGAGAACGCTATGAAAGTTGCATTTGCCACTAAAGACCTAGTAAACATAGATGAACATTTCGGTTGGGCTAAACAGTTTGCCGTATATGAGATAACAAAAGACGGATTTGGATTGTCCGAGATAGTCAAAACTGAGGATTCGCCGGAATCGGAAGATGACAAGATAAACTCCAAAATAGACATGATAAAAGGGGCATCGATAGTCTACTGTCAGGCTATAGGGCCGACTGCTGCCGCAAGGGTTGTAAAAAACCATATACACCCTATCAAAGTAGAAAAAACTATCCCTATAGAAGAGGCATTGGAGAGCCTGGTAAAAATGTTAAACGGCAATCCGCCGCCTTGGATAAAAAGAATTATTGCAAGAGAGGAGGGGCTTTCGGCATGAATACGGAAAGCGTTTTTTTAAAAGAGCTGGTCAAACAGATCAGGGCTATAGATACCTACGGTGTTTGGGATAAGACAAGTGATGAAGAGCTACTGACAAAAAAGTATGTTAAAACAAAAGAGCAATTAAAAGAGATTCCGGTTATAGCCGACATCGACAAAGAGCAGATAACCGATATTAGGCTTATTTTGCAGGCATTGGCTTTGGCTTTTGAGGTGAAGACTATGGAGATGGCCAATGTTGTTTTGGAGATGAGCCACGAGGGATTCGGCAGAGGTGTTGTGGTAGCAGACAAGATAGTGATAGTGGACAAATACTACAAGGATGCCCATAGGTACAGTTTTTTGAGTGTTGAAAAGCTGATAGAAGAGGGTGACAAGATGTTAGAACGTGCGGTAAAAACTTACCAAGAGATGAAAAAATGACAAAAGGGCTTCTGCCGCTGTATGCGGCTAGCTTTAGTGCTACAGCGGCTAGCGTAGTCAAGCGGGCTTCTGCCCGCTTTGGCGTGTAAATTTAAACTTTTAAGGAGAGATATATGGCGTATGCAATGGCAAAAACAAAAGGCGGCGGCGAATGGGTTCAAAAATTTGCAGAGACTCTTGACAAAGAGAAGTGTATAGCTTGCGGTAGATGCTACAAAGCCTGTCCGTCAAGCGTAATGACACTAACGGAAGAGGAAGACGAGGACGGTGACGAGCACAAATATATGATACTCGTAAATGCCGAGAACTGCATAGGTTGCCTAGTGTGTGCAAAAGTTTGCCCAAAAGGGTGCTTTGAGCATTTACCTATGGAAGTTGCATAAAAAGCAAAGGATCGCATTATGAAAATGGTAATGGCAGTAGTAAACGAAGACAGGTTGTCCGAGATCATCAACGCTCTACTAAAAAACGGTATTAGCGGCGTTACGGTGAGCGATACCAGAGGGTTTGGAAATATAAAACTAGATACAGAGCTAGACCCGAGTGAGCTCAATAAAAAGGTAAAACTTGAGATAGTCGTATCAAGTGACGAGTACAAAACTCAGGCAATTGATATCATCACCGAAAACGCACACGACCTCTCAAAAGGGGCGGGGAAAATATTTGTTTATAACGTTGACGAAGTATATAGAATCAGAACCGGCGAGAGAGATGCCGACGCTTTGAGATAGGGGGCATGCAATGAAAAGTATTGACGAATTTTACAAGTTGACCGATGCCGAAGATTATTTTGATTTTTTCGGTCTCGAGTACGATGAGCATCTGCTTGACGTAAAAAGATTCCATATGCTCAGAAAATTCGGTGAGCTAATCGCCAAGGCAAAAACCCTTGACAACCTGACGGAGGAGCAACTGCTAAATGCCTATCAGTTTGCCCTAATAAAAATTTATAAAGATTTTGAAAGCGGCTATAACCCTAGTGCGGCAGACGTGTGGGGGTTGTTTGAAAATCCAACCCCATGCTTTACCTGCTCTACTCAAATGAGCTGCAAAACCGAAGATCACGGAGTAAACCATGGCAACTGCCAGTCACAAGTACAGCTCACCTTCAGCTAAGGACGAGATCCTGCCGAAATTCGGTTTCGGTCAGAGGGTGAGGCTAACAAAAGATATCAGAAACGACGGCACCTTTCCGTTTGCAAAAGTCGGAGATATTTTGATGGCTGCAGGCGAAGAGGGGTATATCCGTGATATGGGGGATTTTTTGCAGGTGATCCGTGTCTACGAGGTTGAGTTTATAAACCACGGCGTAGTTTACGGATGCAGGGAAGAGGAGTTGGAAAACGCTGATGATGACTACTTTGACGATGTCGAAGAAGAGATGCGGTGGATCAAAGAACATAGGGCCAAAAAAGGCCAATCTTAAAAAGGAGGAAATAAGATGGTAAAAGTAAAGTTTACAGGCTTTGGAAGCGATAAAGAAGTAGAGGTAGCCTCCGGCGAACTGCTTCTAAGAGCTGCCAAAGACAACGGTGTCAAGATACCTTGTGACTGTCAAGACGGTGAATGCGGTAGCTGCGCCGTTGAGGTAGTTTTTCTAGGCGAAAAAGATCCGCAATGCGAAAGACTCGATTCACAAGGCAAAGAGCTAACTACTCTAATCGGTAGAGGCGTTTATACAAAAGCGGATGCCGAAGCTTTTGAGATGAGCGACAAAGCCCCAGGCGTTAGACTAGCATGCCAATGTATCGTAAGAAACGACATTTTAGTAAAACCATATCAAGGATAAAAATATGACAACAAGAGTTGAGATTGTTAATGATTTTCTAGCTATCAATGTAAAAGCCGGTGCCACTATACAAGACATCGTAGAAAAAGCGGGTTCAGGTCTACCGTTTGGTTGTAGAGACGGTGAGTGCGGCACTTGTGTTGTAGAAGTTGTAGCGGGTATGGAGTTTTTGTCTCCTAAAACTGAAAAAGAGGAAAAAGTTCTAAAAGTGGTAGAGGCTACAAATCCAAGCCAAAATCTTAGACTTTCTTGCCAAATGAAAGTAGCGCATCCAAACGGACACGTAAGACTAAAATACTAATTTTTACGTCTCCTTTTGCTCCGGTATCTATCGGGGCAAAACTACACTCTGGCAATCCACGCTAAACAAAAAACCAAAAAATACGATATAATCACGCTCTTGTATTCTGAATCGGGGGTGACTTGGCTTCGACAGGATCATCTGAGTCTTGGTCGCATGTCGGCTTGGGTGCGCCGTAAAAATAGCCCGCAAACAATAAATGCAAACAATGCATCTTTCCGCCCTGCAGCTGCACTAGCAGCCTAAGTTAAACACACATTCGGGCGTGTTTCTTTTCGGTCTTGCCGTCCGACCGCTTAGAAGCATAACACTCTGACGGATAGCCAAAGGTGCTTGGGTCGGCGCTTTGGGTGAGATTTTGACCTGCTTTGTCGGGTTCGGCTTTGTGCGTATGTGCCGCCGATAGAGCCAACAAATCAACCGTACTAAACATGTAGAAGCCATGATGGAGAGGGTTTTGGACGGGGGTTCGATTCCCCCCACCTCCACCAAACCATCCCTTAACGAACTTTTTGGATTTTTATCGCTTTCAGACCCGTTATTGTCGTTGTTCGGGTTGTTTTTATTTCCACCACTTCCACCACTCCCACCGTCATTATCGTCGTCTGGGTCACTATCTTCTTTTGTTAGCATTATCACTTTATCGCTGTAATAAATACTAAATGTTTTACCCTTGACGACAATCTTGTCAATGATATTTCGCATAAGTCGTCTACAAACATTAACATTTTGTTCGTTCCTGACTTTCTCTACCAGTTCTTTAATCATTGACTGGGTCATTGTGAGCCTGAAAGATATATCAATATTTTCTTCTATGGTGTCAAGTCGTCTTTCAATAACTCTTTTTTCGTGTTTTAGGTCTGTTAGCATTGTGGTTATATCTGTTGCCTCAATAACTCCGTCCGCTATTGCTTTGTATAGGTTGCCAAGTTTTCGCTCAATATCATTGATTTTAGCCGTTAAGTCTGGTTTGTCCTTGGTTGCTTCTTGTCTGTAATATTCAAGTTCCGTATTTAGATATTTTTCAAGTTCGCTTAGTGCTTCGTCTGTGAATACTTTTTCAAGTATTGCATCAAGTAGAAACTTGTCTATTAAGTCCTGCCTAAATCTCTCTTGATTACATTTTACGACACTATCGCCACCCCTACTTTTACAAGCGTAGTAGTAATGCTGTTTGCCGTTTTTGTTTGTGCTGTCTGTTCTGATAGTGCCACCGCAAGCACATTGT
>CALJKN010000178.1 GCA_937973585.1 uncultured Helicobacteraceae bacterium | reverse complement strand
ATCAGAACTGACTTTTGAAGAGCTAAAAAGTATAGATAACAGGATAGAAAATGACACCATGGAGGCGATAAAGCACATAAACTCTATGAATGCCAGAAAAAGCCTCGGCGGCACCTCCGAGGAGTCTGTTTTGGCTCAGATCAAATATTTTGAGGATTTTTTGCAAAGGGCTACAGATGAATTTTAAGCTCAAAGCTTTTATCCAAAATGCAGTTTCTAAATTGCCGGAAGAGTTTTCATACAATATTTATTTTTTACTACAAAGAAATTTTGGATCTCTCAGAGCCGACAAGATTGACTATATCCAACATTTTAAATCTGCAAATGAGCTATTGTCTTCTTTTGAGCGTGCAAATATCGAGTACAAAGATAAACAGTTTTTAGAATTAGGAACCGGCAGAACCGTTATCATACCGCTTGCACTCTGGTTATGCGGTGTGAATTCGGTAACAACGGTAGATAAAAACCCGTACCTAAATGAAGACATTATGAATGATTATTTGGGATATATGCAAAAAAATAGAGAAATAATAGAAGAAGCCCTAGGCGGCAGGGTTATTGGAACTAAATTTGATTATCTGCTAGAAAATATAAAACCTAAAAGCTTTAAAACGTCCGATTTTGGTATATCGTATATATCACCTGCCGATGCGCAAAAACTCGATTTTGCGGACGGTAGTTTTGATATTTTCTACTCTTGGGATGTTTTGGAGCATATTCCAAAAGATATTTTGATAGGGGTATTTAAGGAAGTTTTTAGGGTGCTAAAAAAGGACGGCTTTATGCTAAACAACATAGATTATTCCGACCATTTTGCATATTCAGACAAAAATATATCCGCAATAAATTTTTTGCAATTTAATGATAAAGAGTTTGATGAATTGGCGGGCAATAGATATATGTATATGAACCGCTTGCGGCACTCTGATTTTACGGCTATTTTCGGTGATATTGGATTTTGTGAGTTGTTTGCCAACAAAAAGGGCGATGAGCCGTTGCTTGAAAAAGCAGAGAGTGTCGGTTTTGTATTAGATTCAAAATTTAGCAACTATAGTGCGGATGATATAAATACGACAAGCGCCGTTATTATTTCAACCAAAAAATAAACGTTTAAACCTATGAAAAATATATTGACTGTTTTGTACTTTTGTTTGATTTTGGGCGGTTGCATGACAAAACAAGATTATGTATTGATATCCGATGCAAAAACAAATGCTAATGCGATGGACAATAACAAAACATCTTCGTATAAAATTAAAAAAGGTGATAGATTGGCCATTATAGTTGCAAAACATCCCGAGATTAGCACTAGGTCGGATTTGGTTCCGCCGTCTTCCGATTTGGGCATTTTAGTTACTTCAAACGGTTGGGTATCGGTGCCGTTAATCGGGTATGTATCCGTTGAAAACATGACATTATGTGAAGCCACGGCAGCAGTTACGGAAAAACTATTGCAGTTTATCAAGAACCCTCAAGTAACTATCGATTTGATAAATCCTAAAGTTTTCATTATAGGAGAGGTGAATAAACCGGGAGCCATAAGGGTGGATAAAAATGTACTCAACATAATGGAGGCGTTGGCGTACGCCGAAGATTTTAGCACTTATGCCGATAGGAGTTCAATTAAAATAATTAGGGGAAATCCAAAAAATCCGGATGTTTACGAAGTAGATATGACCAAAATAGCTTCCATAAAAAAAGCTCCGCCGATATTTCCGGGGGATATAATATATGTAGAGCCTAACGGACTGAAGATGGTAAATACGAATATCGGACAGATTTTACTAGCCCTAACCGGTAGTGTCTTCTATCTCGATAATGTAATCACAAGAAAGACCAGATTTTGAACCAAAAAACAGTCGAGCATACTGAAGAGATATCGATTAGTCCAAAAAAAATATTTAGAGCACTACATAGAAGAAAACTCATAATCAATGTTTGCACGGCTATTTTTTTGGTTATCGGAGCTGTAAAGTTATATTTTTCTGAGCCGCTTTATGAGGCAAAGGCTAGCATACTTATAAAAAACAAAGATAACGATAAAGCAAAAAACAAGATAGATGAAGCGTTCGGAGCGAGCGGGGTTGAAGATTTAAAAACAGAGATAGAGATAGTAAAATCAAAAAAACTCATTAATAAGGCGTTAAAAGATGTTTCGTTTGACATTGGGTATATAGCAGACGGATTATTCAAAAAAAAAGAGATATACAGGGGGCACTCCCCGTTTTTTGTTTCAAGTTACAAGGTACACAATAAGAGTGCATATAATAAGTTGTTTAAAGTTCAAGTTCTTGATAAGAATTTTTTTAAGGTTGAAACCGATGTTTCATTGTTATCGGAGCTAGGATTATCGGATGAGACTTATTATAAAGGGGTGCATAAATTTGGAGATACGGTAAAAACAAAAGAGGTGACTTTTGTGCTATCCAAAAATGCCTCCGATGATATTTTTTTAAGCAATAATTATTATTTTTCTATTAATAGGCATAACTTTGAGATGGCAGATGATGTTACCTCTAGATTAAAAGTAGAACAAATAGCAAAAGAGGCTTACGTAATAGGCATATCATATCAGGATACTAGCCCGGAGAGGGCAAAGGAGATAGTAACCTCTCTAGCAAAAAGCAGTATAGAACATAACGTCGATAGTAAAACCGCCCAAGCAACGGCTACACTAGATTTTATCAGAAACCAAATGGGTACAATCAAAGCAAATTTGGAAAAATCTGAAAAAATATTGGAAACCTTTAAAAAAGATAACGGTTTGATGGATATAGCCGTAGAGACCGAGGTATCCGCAAGAAAACTGAGTGCCCTTGATCAGCAGTTAGCCCAAATGGAGATAGAGACTAGACAGATAGATAGGTTGACAGAGGCGCTAAAAAAAGGGGATTACGGTTATTTGGCCGCCGAGACGGTATTTCCGTCGATTAATGATGCTTTGATTACGAAGCTACTAAAAAGTTTAAGTGATTTGGAGATTAAAAAAAGTGCCCTTGTGGCCGAATATACGGACAAGCATCCGGAGGTGATGCAGGTCAATAGCCAAATCAAAAAACTAAAGGCCGACATTGCCAGCAATATGGAGAGTGTAAAGGTTGGGATACATGAGCGTAAAAACTCAATGGAAAGGATTATTGCTAAAAACGAGGGGATGTTTAAGGGGTTGCCGCAAAAAGAGAGAGAATATATAAACCTCAAAAGAGAGTATCTGGTAAACGAAAAAGTGTATTCCTATTTGCTAGAAAAAGAGTCGGAAGCCTCTATTCTTAAAGCATCCACAGTATCTAGTAACTCTCTTTTAGATATTGCTACCGCATCTGATATTCCGGTATCCCCTAATGTTAATAGGACTTTATTTGTGTTTTCTTTTTTGGGTCTTGTATTGGGGATATCAATATCTTTAGGGCTTTATTTTTGGGATGGAGTGCTGGAGGATAAGCAGGATATACTCAGGGCGGTAGATGTGCATACGGTATATATGATTCCGTATATACAAAAACAATTAGATGTCTATTTTTGTGGTGCTTTTAGAAATATACGCTCGCATATACTTCATTTGAGCGACAAGAATATGTGTAAATGCATCTCCATATCTGCCTCTTTTGCAAACGACGGTAAAACTACGTGCGTATCTAATATAGCGTCGTCTTTGGCTTTTGCAGGATATAAAACCGTGGTTGTGGATTTGGACTTTAAAGAGTCAAAAATAGAATCCGAGTTTGAGCTCTCAAGCGGCGGGCATCCCGGGGTAAGTAATTATTTTGACTCCGCCGTAGGGTCTGCAAAATTGCCTATAAAATGTAATCATGAAAATTTATTTATGGTGACGACAGGTTCCGGGGAACATAAAAGGACAAAGTATTTATCCCCTAAAAAAATTTTTACACTTATAGAAGAGCTCAAAAAAGAGTTTGATTTTGTTTTATTAAACTGCCCAAATACGTCCATTACGATAGATGCTTTTGAGTATGCAAAGTATGTTGATCTTACTATATTTGTTCTGCGGGCGTACTCTACAAAAAAACGCTCTTTGGAAAAAATATTTGCAAACCTAAAGCTTTTTGATGTAGATATCTCAAAAACCGGAATTATCCTAAACGGCATACAATGGAGAGACTATGGAGATGGGCTGGGATGCGAAAGTATAGATAAACTGCAAAAGCAATCAAGATTATCGTTTGTGATCCCTAAAATTAAAAAGAATATTAATTGAGACCCACTAGGGGTTACTATCGGATCTTATGATTTTCTTAAAAGTTTTTTATAAAATATTGTTCTGACGGTGTGCGGAGTTATTCTGGTTGAGAATCTAACAAATACGTTAAACATAAAATCTAAAATCCCTATAAACCCTATCCTCAAAAACTCTCGCTGAAGCTTATATTCTGTTATGGCGTATCCGAGGCCTCCTCTTCTTCCTAGCATTGCCGCTCCGGCTCTAGCGTTGACCAAAAACATCGGTAAATTGGCGATTTGTTTGCCCGCCTTTAACATTCTAATCCATAGGTAGTAATCTTCAAAACCCAAAAACGGTATATAGTTTCCAACCGATAATACGTCGTTTTTTACAAACATAACGGTCATATGATTTAACGGGTTTCTCCTTTTTGCAAATGCAGACAATCTCTCCGGTTCTTGCGGTAGTACCCTTTTTGCATAGATATTTTGCTCGTCTCCCTCAAATTCGGTAATAAAACTACCGACTACGGATATATGTGGATTTTCCTCCAAAAAATAGAGTTGTTTCTCGAATCTATCGGGAGATGCGATATCGTCCGTATCCATTCTGGCGACTATTTCGTAATCACAATTTTCAAGCCCTATTTTAAGAGCGGTACCAAGCCCCATATTCTCTGCCAATGGGACGCTTTTTAACGTATCACCCAAAATACTTTTCCATTTTTGGATAACACTATATAGCCCTTCGTTTAATCGTCCATCCTCAACCAATACGATTTGTTGCGGCTTAATGCTTTGCTCATCGCAGATGCTACGAAAAGCTCTATCGACATACTCCGGATTTTCTTTGGTATAAACTGACATTAACACTGAAAAATTCATCTTACCTCTTTTTTGTTTCTGATAATTTGAGATACTCCGCCGCTACTGTTTTTGGGATAAACAGAGCTGTGTCGAATATATCTTCGCTTTTTGAGAGCACGGCGGCCTCTAATGCCTCAAAGATAGCATCTTCGTCCATACTCAAATCAAACGTAAATATTTTTTTGCCGATCAATTTTGGGGCAATCTCCAATCCGCCGCCTGAGTTTGGCATTACGACTTTTGCCCCCTGTGTTAACGCCTCTATATACGATATACCGAGCCCCTCTGTTTCGCATCCGGAAAAAAATATCTCACTTTTTCGGAGTATTTCGGCTACTTCATTTGGCTCTTTTGGCGGTAATACAAAAAATCTATCGTTATCTTTTGTTAGCTCTCTTATAGCTCTTTCGTCGCTACCGTGCCCTATAATCTGGATAGTAAACTCCGGATAGAGTTTGGATATCTTTTTTAGCGGTTCCAAAAAAGCGATAACGTTTTTTACGGAATGAAGCCTTCCTATATAGGTTATATAGCTTCTTTGTATTTTTTTGTTGTCGGTATCTAAAAACATAGGCAATACGGCATTAAAAATAGTTCCGTCGGCTTGTATATTAAAAAAAGCTTTCAAATTACGTTTTGAGTAATTTGAGACACATCCTAAAATGCCGTATTTTGAGGCTAATCTGTAAGACAATAAAATGACCGCAAACCTCCAAAATCCTTGAGCATCCATTCTGGGTAATCCGTGTGCTACGGAGATAACGTTTTTACAAAAAGGGGCGATAAAAACGGCTGTAGTGCTAAAAATTTTTAGTACGTTTGCATCTCGCAACTCATTTCGCCTTTTGCTCAAAATCTCTTTTAGAGGTAATATTTCAGCCTCTATTCCAAGTTCGCCAAAGCCGTGCGCCAAAGCCCTAGCAAAGGCATCAAGTCCACCGACTTCCCTTCCGGCGCTGATGATCACTTTTTTAACCATTCAAAACCCCAATCAATGCTAAAAATATAATTATCATAAATATATCACTTTTATAGTGACGTCCGGCTCCGTTTGTCATAAAAATGTCTATTAGTACCGGTAGCGGCATTAATATCACAAACGCATACTCGCCGGTATAAAAATAGAGTAGGGCGACTATCCCGATAATTATACCGTCGGCAAATTTTGAAAAACTCCCCCCTATAACCCCTTTTCTGATTAGATGTGGGTATAAAAAAGAGTAGCCAGATCTAGCTAGGCGCTCTATGGCCGCAACAATCCACCCGGATTCTACCACTTTTGTTATCGCAGTTGCCGATGCTAAACTGGAGAGTATCGTAACCGTAATGTGTGAGAGAAGTAGCGGTATTTGTTTTATTTTTTGTTTTGTTTTGTGCGGTTTTGGTAGATGTGATATATCTCTAAATTTCGGTAGGTACACTACATATATGCCGATGCCGTATATAATCGTCGGAGCAAAATATATTAATGCCATATCTATACTAGACAACCTTGATGTGTCTATAATAGATATGAGCGGGACAAAAATGAGTTTGAGTGATATGAGTAGATATGCGTGTTTTGTGAAACCCAGCTTTAACGGTAGATGAGCCGGAGTGAGCAAAATCGGTACGATTGCCGCCATGTATGTAAAATCGAGCCCGAATAATGCAAATAAAATAGCAACGGTGCCCAAAACGAGGAGCCTAAAAGATAGTCCGTTTATCTCTGAGCCAAAAGAGGGGGATTCATCAAAGCGCCTTAGCGACCATGTCATCAAAAAAGCACCGAAAGCACCGAAAAAAACCTCTCCGGCCGCAATCTTTGAAAAAATTTCCGGCGATACCGCTTTTAGGAACGAAACGTATAAAAAATACGACCCAATCCAGTTAAGGGCTTGAAATATTAAGATATCTTTGTTTTTTCTAATCATAAGAAACTACATAATCCCATAAAAAATCCATGAGGATATTGAGTTTACCCATTGGACACCGCTAGCTATCGAATATGCCAAAACAAATATAGAAGCTGTAACGCTTCTATAAATAGAAACCTGCGAATGCCCAAAATGGACAAAAAGTTGAATTATCAAAATAGGATAAAAATAATAATCAAATCTCACAAATAAAGCAGATAGTGTTGGAATTGCGCCCGACAAGGACATAATAGTTAAATATATAATTAACTGATTTCTCAATCTCTTTTCGAGAGAGCTAAAACCTCCGCCTATAAGCACCAAAGTAATCATAAATCCAAATTGGATTGCACTTCTAACTATGAGCCTCAGAGGATCCTCATCTCCGTAAGCACTATATGTTGCAGCTTTCGATGAAAACTCCGAAGCACCGACTATCGAAAGAACTACCAATATAACTAGCATCACAACCGAGATGGCTATTTTGACTATTTTTTTTTGCAAAAAAGGCTCTACCCATATAAGTAGAGCCGGAACGACAGACCAAATATGCCCCATAGGAGATGCAAAAAGCGGAATCACCCTCACTTTGCCGCTAAGTGCCATCCCGAAAAGCAATAAAGCAAGCGATATAAATTGTCTTTGAAAATTAAATAGTAGATGAAGTCCAAAATATGAAAATGAGAGCAAAAAGGCAACCGTTACGAGTCTAATACCGGACACGCCTAACATTTTTGCGCTAACGAGGCTAAGTGCGAACGGCGGAAGATTCGAAGCTATTAGATATTCCGTAAAGTTAATATTATGATACGGCAAACAAACGACCCACAAAAGAGGTTCAAGCGGATATATATCAATCCACTCGTTTTTAATGATTTTGACATAATAATAAGATGCATCGCCCCTAAAAGCAGATAACGTTAGTTTTGAGCCTATATACTCTATCGATAAAACATAAGCCAAACACGCAAGCACTATTACGACAAAATCTATAAGATTTATACCCAGTCTTTTCCTTGATATTACCACTCTTGCCGTTCTTTAAATCCATATTTTTTAGATATTTTACACGATTACAGCCAAACTATCGTATTTCGCATTATTTAATCATTTTTTATCGGTATAATAAAATTTTACTTTTTATTGGATAACACGAATCATATCGGGGGATAGATGTTAATTTTGGGGCGGCGCTACAAATTTACCAGATTTGAATTGCGTAAAATGATAAAAAAATTTAAAAGTATCAAAACGGTAGCCTACGAAAATAAAGAACCTAACGAACTGATAGAAGAGATAAAAGAGGCGGCAAAAAGGACAAACAGCAATCTTGTCATTTTGAATATAGAGCCGATAATAAAAGACGAACTCGTAAAAGTACTCACAAAACTAAGCCTTCACGGCCTAAAGTTTATGACTTTAGAGCATTTTATGTTCAAGCACTTAGACAAATACTACATAGACTACGAACATCCGGATCCAAAACTGCTTGACGTGCTAAGGCCTTACACAAAAACACAATATATCCAAAAAAGAGCGGTAGATTTTTTTGGAATTTTTTGGCTTCTATTTTTTAGCTGGCCTGTTATAGTCTACTCATTTTTTAGAATCAAAAAGGAATCTCCGGGGCCTATACTCTTCTGGCAAGACAGGGTCGGAGCCGGCGGAGATGAGTTTTCGTGCGTAAAACTCAGAAGCATGTATATTGATGCCGAAAAACACGGGGCGCAATTTGCAAGCTTTTCGGATCCGAGGGTTTTTAAATACGGTGAGTTCATCAGAAAAACCAGAATAGATGAGTTACCGCAAATGTGGAATGTATTAAAAGGGGATATGCACCTAATAGGGCCTAGACCAGAGAGAAAATGTTTTGTTGAAGAGTATGAGGAGAAAATTCCGTACTACGAGGGGAGGTATCAGGTTGCCCCTGGGGTTACAGGATGGGCTCAGGTGAACTACCCTTATGGAAGCAATCTGGAGGATACAAGACAAAAACTAATGTATGACCTCTATTATGTCAGAAACTGGAGTATCTGGTTGGAGCTAAAAATAGTATGGATGACAGCCAAAACAGTCATATCCGGCAAAGGGATATAAAAGAAGGGGGGGCGAGCCTAGAAAAGCTCCAACCCGTCATCCTCCGGTTCCGCATCTTTAAATATCAACTCAATTTGCATACAAGACGATAGTAGTGAGCTATCCAGATAGTGGATATCTCCGGTATCTCTATCTACAAAAATAGTCTTTCTCCAGCTCATCAAATCTGAGACCATATTTCTAAGTAAAACACCTAGTTTTTTAGATTTTTTCTCGTCGATCTGGTCAGGCATCAAGCCGTTCATAAAGCAAGAGAGTGTAGCCAAAGCATACGCTATATTTTTAAATTCATACAAAGTATCCAATACCGAAGCGTATACCTCAAACTCGGATGAGATCCTAGCTATGCATATATAGTTTCCGTCCGTTTCATACTCGTACACCGCCTCATCAAGCTTGTCTTCATTTATCTCCAGTTTCTCAAGCTTATCTATAATATCTGGACCCAGCTCCGCTATATAAGACTTAGCCCCTATCTTATCAGAGTGGGACATACGTAGTATCCGCTCTTTCTCCCCATCGATCTTCATCGTCTCCTTTTTTGGAGCCGCCTCTACTTTATAATTTGGAAGCTTGACCGATATTTCATTCTGCTCGCTTACAGCTATATCACACTTGCTAGACTCCCTATAGAGTATCTCGGAGACTTTTGCCTCATTAAACCCCTTTAACTCTACAACCGAAAAAAACAGACTCTCGTCATCCTCTTCTGCAACAATTTTAAAAGACGGATTATCGGGCAAAAGATACAAGCCGATATTGTAGATGGCTCTCACCGCATCGCACAATGCCTCACTCGCATTATGATTTTTGATTAGATAATATTCCCAAAATTCTGCCAAAGAGGCTTCCGAATCTATCATGAACCCTAGTTTTCCGGAGTAGACACTATCCGAGAAGAGGTTTACCGGTTTCTCCATGGCTTCTTTTGCTTTTTTGTACTCTATCAGTTTAAAATAGTTATCCATCCGCTTGACAAACAACTCTTCATTTATCGGTTTTGTGATGTAATCCTCCGCTCCGGCCTGAAGCATTTGACTCTTGTGCTCATCATCCGATAACACCGACATCGCTATAATCATGGATTGTTTATCAAATTTTCGTATCTCTTTTGTTGCATCAATCCCGTTCATACCGGGCATCATGATATCCATAAAGATAATATCAGGCTTAGAGACTTTGGCGATCTCTATCGCTTTTTCAGCATTATCGGCCTCAAAAGCGGATAGATTCTCATAATCCTCCAAAAAAAGCCTTACGGTAGTTCTGTTGTCTTTGTTATCGTCAACAATTAAAATTTTTATCATAAAAGAGCCCTTCTCAGATTTCTAAGTGTTTGTTTTCTTGTAATTGCCCAGATATGCAAAAGTACGCACCGCCTAGTTTTTGCGACTTATCCACTTCAATTTCGAGCTCCAGTTCGTCTGATAGCATCTTCACGTAATAAAGGCCGATCCCAGTCCCCTTGTCGCTTCTAATCGAGGTATCCTCCTCGGCTTTAAAAAGCTCAAATACCGCCTCAGGGTCTTTTATCCCTCTGCCGTTATCCTCTATTGATAAAAAAAACATTTTATCGTAGGTTCTAAGGGCTAGCTCTATCTCTCCGTTGCCGTATTTGAGTGCATTGGAAAGTAAATTGGATATTATTTGACTTATTCTTAATCTATCGCTTTTTATATATACCTCGGACTGAATATCGGCCGAAAACGATATGCCGCTAGGCGGTATAATCCTTGTAGCTACCTCCGACACCAACTCGCTAAGGTTAAAGACAGATTTCAAAAACTCCATCTTTTTACTGGTTAGCTTGGCAGTATCCAGAATGTTCGTTACGGTAAAGAGCATATCCTCTCCGTTTTTTTTCACACTCTCCAGTAACTCCAAAATTCGAGGTTTATCTTTTATCTCCTCTTTTTCAAGCTTTTTTCTGACAAACGAACTAAAGTTAATGATTGCGTTTAGAGGTGTTTTTAACTCGTGTGTAAAGACGACCAAAAATGACTCCTTGGTTTTTGAAAGCTCTTTTTGGTGCTCCTCTTTTTGTCTGTTTGCCGCCTCTTGTTTTAGCCACTGCTCAAGGGCTATCTCTTTTGTTATATCAAACATCACGGCTATAAACTCTTCAATTTCTCCGGAAGCATTCGTAATCGGAGCTATAGTCATCTCAACTATATACCTATCCCCATTTTTTTTGAGGCCGCTCATCCTCCCGCGCCATATCTCTTTTTTTGTCACCATCTCCCAGATAAGATCTGTGCTTTGTTTGGTATAGTGAACATAGTCAAATTCTGATAGCGATTTACCGATTACCTCGTCTTTTGAAAATCCGGTTGTCTTTTGGTAAATCTCGTTTACATAACTCAGCCGTCCGTTGAAATCGAGTTTAAACACCATAGCGCTATTATCTATTGCATTTTTATAGTCTTTTAAAAGTCTAGCCTCATTTTCGAGCTTATCACTGATGTTTTCTATCTCGTCTATATAGTTTTTTGACTGCTTTTTTTGCAAATCGAAAATGATATTTTTCTCTATTTTCCTGATTACAAGGGCGGCAGAAAATATCACCAAAATTGAGACAAGTTCAAAAATCTCTTTGGTTATCCGCTTTGAGATAAAATTAGCAAACTCGTTTGCGTCAATCTGGGCTGGCAAATTATTTTTATGTGCCACAAGCTCTTTTATCTCTAAAAGCCCAATCCCAATAATTGCGGCAAGCATCATAAGCGAAAAGAGAGTTATACGTTGTAGAATTTTTTCTTTTTTATGCACCTTATTCCTCACTTCGCAAAGTGTTTATTATATCATACAAATTTCTTATAGGGTTAAATATTGTCTTACTATTTACTTTTAAAAGAGAACCGGACGGTCAGGGTTTTGACATTGGTTCAGGTGATCGCATATTTAGGCTCTTGGTTTAGCCATGTGGCTGTTCTAACATTACTGGCAAATCTTGGAGCATCGCCGCTTATGATTGGGGTAGCCGTCTCTATGTCGTTTTTACCGGCACTTATACAAGGGCCGTTTGTCGGTGCAATCATCGACAGGCTAAAGCCAAAACAGTTAATGCTCTCTCTGCTGTTCGTGGAGGCTCTCTGCACTGCCGGTTTCATCCTGATTGAGGCGAAAGAGCATATCTGGTTTTTACTTATTTTGGTCTATATCAAGATGGGTGCGGCAAGCTTTTATTTTACATCAGAGATGTCATTACTTCCAAAACTTCTAAGTAGCGTAAAGCTCAAATCGGCAAACGAAATACACTCAATAGTCTGGTCGGCATGCTTTACAATCGGAATAGCTCTGAGCGGTATGGCGGTAGAATATTTCGGGATAAAAACAGCTTTTTTGATAGATGTAGGGCTATTTTTGGCTGCTATCGCCGTATTTACAACACTTGATGTGAGTGTAAAACCGGAACCAAAAACATCTGGATTTGTAGATACGTTCTTGGATGGATTGTCGTATGTTTTTAAAAAAAACCCGAAAATTTTATTTATTATTTTCCTGCACGCATCGGTCGGTTTGACAGTTTTTGACGGGATTATTACCGTTTTGGCGCAAACAAAATACAAAGAGATTATATCGGTTCCTTTGGCTATCGGCTTTTTGGGGGCAATCAGATCTTTGGCTCTTGTTATCGGCCCTTTCTTGTTCTCAAAAATAATCAACAAAGAGAGGCTTTTTTATCTGCTTTTAGCCCAGGGGTTTGCCGCTATCCTTTGGGGGGTCTTAAGCGGTAATTTTTGGAGCTCGCTTATCGGCTCTTTTGTTTGCGGTCTTTTCACGACGACATTATGGTCATACACAATGACTATGCTTCAAGATGCCATAGACGACGGATTTTACGGGAGGGTAATCGGGATTAACGATATGTTTTTTACCGCAACCGCCGCTGCAACCTCAATAGGGATAGGAGTTTTGTTGGATTACGGTATCGGCGGAGGGTGGGCATTGGGTGCCATGGGGGTTATCTTTGTCTTTGTTGCCGTTTATTACAAGCTAGCCCAAAACAGGTTTTAGCGGCAAAGAGCCCTTACAAGCTCAAAGACCGCCTCGTAAGTCTTTTGAACAGACTCTATCTCCACCCTCTCGTTTATCGAATGGGGGTACTCTATATTTGGGCCAACCGATACGAAAGAGGCATTTGGAAACTTTTGTTTTAAAGCGGCACACTCAAGTCCGGCATGTATAGCCTTAAAATTTGAGTTGTAAAAATACCGCTTAAACACCCCTTTTGCAAATACGGCAAAATCCCCCTCTTCCCACTCCCACGCCTCATACCTATCAAGCACCTCGGTACAAAAGGAGCGCCTTGCAAAAAATGAGACGACGGAGGATTCGATATCATCCAGTTTTGTTTTTTTCATAGCTCTGCCGGATAGCAATATATCGCACTTTCCATCCTTTAGGGCTACTTTTGCCGTATTTAGGCTTTTCTCCACAACTCCGAGCTCATAGTCAAAGCCGTCCGGTCCATGACCGGAGTTTATTACGGCATCCAAAAAAACATCAGATTCTGCCAAAACTAACATGGGTTCCGCTTTTTTAACACAAAAACCATCCAGTTTAGGCTCTGTCTCTACCGATACGATAGCCCTTGCCGATACCGGAATTGAGTTTTTTTTCTCACCGCCTTCAAAGTACCCGACTTTTGCATCGATACCCCTAAGTGCTTTTGCAAGTTCGATTATTGCGTTAGGTATATTTTTGTCTATGTCTACGCCGGAGTGCCCCCCAGGGAGTCCGTCAATCGAAATTTCATAAAAATCCCCATCGGCTTCAACCGATTCAAACCCCCTGAAAGCCCTAAAATCAACCCCTCCGGCACATGCGACGTATATTGCCCCCTCCTCTTCCGAATCGAGATTTATCACCTTTGTAGACTCAATGTTTAGCTCTATATTTTTAGCTCCGATTAGACCCACCTCCTCGTCGGCCGTAAACAAAAACTCCACATCCAAAAAACTATCCATCATCGAGAGCATCATCGCCACCCCTATGCCGTTATCGGCACCCAAACTGGAGTTTGCGGCTTTTAGCCAGCCGTTTTCTATTTTGAGGGTGATATTTTCGTATTCACCGACACATACCATGTCATAATGCGACTGCAAGCATACGTCGGCGCCGTTTTTGCTACACAATATATTTCCAAAACTATCGGTTTTAACCTCATACCCCTCTTTTTTTGCATACTCTTCAATAAAAAGCTTCATCTTTGAAGCGTTTTTTGAACATCTAGGAATATCTTTTGCTATGCTTTCAAAAATTTCTAATGTATTACCCATATTTTGCCCCCAAAGGTTTGAGATGTCTTTTTTGAGGTTATTTTGTCTAATTATCCCTTTTTTATTTGCCGGATGCTACTCTAAATGCGGCTTTACAAACGAGTACTATTGTGACTGCAAAGAGTATTACGATGCAGAGGGGAACCACCACAGAGAGTGTCCGGATGACTTTTTGCATATAGAGATCGGGGCAAAGAGAAAATAACCGGTGCCTACACTATTTAAAGATAAAAAACTGGAACCGCTACTTAATAGGATAGAGGCTTTGGATTTTTTCCATTCTAAAATCACATACGGTGATACGCTAGAGATTGACACCGAATACGGCTTTGACGAAAATTCGGAGGTCTACAAAATTGCAAAAGAGCTTATCCCTTGGCGAAAAGGGCCTTTCAGGATAGATAAGTTTAAAATCGAGAGCGAGTGGAACAGTTACGTCAAGTTTAATATCTTGGCTAAAAATATAGATTTATCCGGCAAAACGGTTTTAGATATAGGCTCAAACAACTGTTACTACTCTTTTAAAATGCTCCCTTATAGCCCGAAAAAAATAATAGCGGTAGAGCCTTGGCCGCTGTTTTATCTACAATACCTGTTCATAAACAAATTCGTCCAAACCGACAAGATAGAGTTTGGGCTATACGGTTTAGAGGAGATGGAGGATAGGGGGATAAAAGCCGATACGGTTTTTTGTCTTGGGATTTTGTATCATAGAAAAGACCCGATTACTGCCCTAAAAAGTATCAAAGGGTGCATGAATAACGGTGGAGAGCTTTTTATAGACAATCTGATCATATCGGGGGATGATTTTACAGTCTTATCGCCGCCGATATCGTATGCAAAAATGACAAATGCGTATTTTATACCGACCGTAAACGCAATGAAAGGGTGGTTGGAGAGAGCCGGATTTTGTGAAATTGAGCTCATAGAGACAAAAAAAACCGATTTTTTTGAACAGAGAAAAACCGAGTGGATAACGGGACTTAGTCTGGATAATTTTTTAGATCCAAACGATTTATCCAAAACCGTAGAGGGATTTGAAGCGCCGACAAGGGCATATTTTAAGTGTAGGAGAATAGATGGCAAAAGATAAAACAAAAGAGTCTGCCGAAGATTTAAAAGAGCAGAAGGTAGAGATAAACACGCATCATAGAATTGACAAGGTGGTATGCGGTGAAGTTGCAGAACTAAAAATGGGTTACGCAAAACTGGAGTTCAAAGCCAACAAGGATATGATTGTAGACGAATACAATCTAATCCATTCCGGCTTTGTATACAACGCTGCCGCTAATGCTGCAATGTTTGCAGTAAACGAACCTTTTTCTGAGCTAGTAAGCTCGGAGGCGAAATATCTGGCTCCGATTGAATCCGGAAAAGTAATTACGTTTGAAGCAACCGCAAGCCATCTGGCCACCAGAACCAGAGACGTTATCGTAGTCGGCAGAGTCGGTGAGATAAAAATATTTGAAGGGGAGTTCAAAATCGTTATCTTGGACAAACACCCGCTCAGAATCAAACTATCAGATAGCTAAACCCCCTGATTAATTCTCAAATTTCCGGCAAAGCCGTAAATTAGGTCTTCAAAGCGAGCGCTCCCGCAACTAGTTGCTCTTTTGAGACCTCTGTTTAATCAGAGGTCTCAATTAGCATCTCCACCCATTTGGCGGCAGAGTTTTTTTCCGTTTTAGTATCGGTAGCTCCGCCATGCCCCGGATATATTTTTAGCTCTCTATCTAGAGCTAAAAATTTTTTTAGACTTTTTATCATATCCTGAGGTTCGGAATACGGAAAATCGACCCGACCGATTGAGCCTCTAAATATAAAATCCCCGCTAAACATCACATCGCCCGCAACAATAGCGCTACAGCCAGGCGTATGTCCCGGATAATGCAAAAACGTTATACCCATCCCACCAACCAAAACCGTAGTATCGGGCTCAACAACCGTATCGGGAGTGCTAACCGGAACTCCAATCCCGAATATGTCGTTTGAGAGCAAAAAGGCATCGTCTTTTGGGGTAAAAAGTGGGATATCAAACCCCTTTTGTACCTTTTCGTTATCCCAGACATGATCAAAATGTCCGTGGGTATTTAACACCGCTATCGGATTTTTACACACACCAAGAAGCCACTCGTAAGCGTTTACGCCTGGGTCTATAATAATCTCACCGTTATCGGTTTTTAAAACATAACAATTTGTCTGATATGAGCCGCAAGCTTTTGAGAGAATTTGCATATAATCACCTTATGGGTTCAAAACTTAGAAAAAATCTAAAACTGTCAAAGCTCCCGCAAAACCTTTTTGACGCCGAGTATGTCGCCGGCTTTTTGGGGATTAGTATAAACGCATTATACCTCAGGATGCATTTTGAAAATTTCCCTAAAGCGTTAAAAATCAACGGCAAACTCTATTTCAACCTAAATGAGGTACTGGCCTCGTTCAAGCAAAAAGAGGAGAACGAAGCTTTTTGTTATATCGTCAGAGATGAGATTAGAACACTAGTTGATTTAGGGAAAATAGAGAGAAAAAGCCTAGGTAAAGCGATAGGTGCCAAAAACGAAACGGTTGCAGGCGGCGGAATATACTCCAGAGACATAGGATTTGATAGGGCGGTATTTTTGGAGTCGTTTTTTGAAAAACAAAAAATGCCTCTGGATATCGATAAAAAAACACCGTTTAGTATTCAAAAGCAGGAGAGGCAAAAATACAGTATAGAGATGTGGGAGATTTTGGAGGGGCTTTTAAGTCAAAAGAAAATCGATCTGCCGTTTATTTCTAAGTCGCTAAACCCCTCAAACGACAATAACGTAGGGCGTTCAATAATGAAATTCACCCCATCGTATAAAGTCGCAAAGCTATTAAAACTCAAACTGCTACAAAAAAACATCATCTAGGCTTTATCTAAAATGCAGAGCCAAATTTGGCCTCCCATTATTCAAAAATAGTGATAAAATACGGTAAAAACGAGGTAGAAGATGTTAAAAGCACAAATATATGCCCTCTTGGTAGGCTCGGCTCTGATTTTAGGCGGTTGTGCCTCAAGTAGCGGATACACACAATCAAACGTCGGTGATGTTAAAAGCGTCAAAAGAGGAACGGTACTGGAAGCCAGAGGGCTAAAGATAGGCGACGACTACAAAGGGGCGGCAAGCGGAGCCGCAATAGGCGGGCTAGCAGGTAGCGCATTTGGCAAGGGGGACGGCAAGGTAGCGGCAGTAGTAGGCGGAGCGCTTCTGGGGGCATTGGCAGGTAGCTCACTAAATTCTGATGCAGGGCAAGAACTTGTAATAAAACTAGATAACGGCGACGTTATTACGACCGTTTATAGGGTAGACAAAGATGCACCCTTTATGTTTAGAGCAAACGACAGAGTCATCATAGAGATGCTAAATGCACAAATCGTATCGGTCAGGATGGCTCAATAATAAATGAAGGCACATTTTTCAAAAGCAGGCTTTATTCTAGCGGCAGCCGGAAGTGCCATAGGACTCGGTAACATTTGGAAATTTCCGTATATTACAGGAGTATACGGCGGAGGTGCTTTTGTTTTGGCATATATCGTAGCCGTTTTATTTATCGGAATTCCGCTACTCATAGGCGAAATGGCAATCGGAGCAATAGGGAAAAAAGACCCCGTAGGCTCTTTTGAGAGCCTTGCCAAAAAAGCGGCCGGAGTATGGAAAAACGTCGGTTTTTCGATGCTTACAGGGCTTGTTATCCTCTCGTTCTACTCGATCGTTATCGGCTGGATTTTATACTATCTATTTTTATCCCTATCGACACTCCCGCAAACCGTTGAAGAGGCAAAAACCGTTTTTGAGACGATGTTAACTTTAGATATAAAAACGCAAATTCTGTTTCACACCCTCTCAATGGTAATTACCGTATTTATCGTGTATCTAGGCGTGGACAAGGGGATAGAAAAAACGAATTTGATTTTGCTTCCGATACTGTTTGTTATACTGCTGTTTTTGTTTTTTTATTCTATGAGCTTTGACTCTTTCTCGTTGGCTGTTGGGTTTATGTTTGTTCCGGACTTTTCGCTCCTAACCCCAAAAGCTCTCCTTGTAGCGGTTGGACACGCATTTTTCACACTCTCTCTCGGCATGGCTACAATGCTTACATACGCCTCTTATACCGACAAAAATACAAACTACGTCAAATCGGCAATTATAGTGTCACTAATGGAGATAGGGGTTGCCATCTTTGTCGGAATCACGCTTTTTGCCTTTTTGTTTAATTTTGGATTTGAATCAAATCAAGGCCCAGGCCTTGTCTTTGTCTCTATGCCGTCTTTGTTTTACAACTTTGGCATGTTCGGCAATATCCTTGCGGTTTTGTTTTTTATAGCTCTGGCTTTTGCCTCTATCACATCAGCTATATCTATTTTGGAGCCGACAACCGCATATATAATGGCCGAAAAAAAATGGAGCAGAAAAAAATCGGTTGCCGTTTTCGGAGCCTTAGTATGGGGTGTCGGTATTTTGCTCCTACTGTCAAATACCAAAGAGTATTCGGCTACATTTACATTTTTCTCGAAAGGGCTTTTTGACTGGTTTGATTTTGTATCCAGCGCAATTCTTTTGATTTTGGGCGGGATATTTACCGCTCTGTTTTTAGGATTCGGAGCCGATAAAAACAACCTAAAAATGCACATGACCCATTTTATGTCCGACTTTGCATTTGAAGCTTGGTATTTTGGGGTCAAATATTGCATACCGCCGGTACTGATTGCGCTCATGATATATATGATTAGTGAGTAATACTTGGTATATTTTTTGCTAGAAGAGTAAAAATATATATGAGGTTTGTTGCTATGAGAAGCTTTTACGCTTTATCTTTGGTTTTAGCGGTTGTGTTCACGACTGGGTGCTCGAGACACCCTATGGATCCGGATATTGATATGAAACCGCCAAAATACGTCGAGCAGATGGAGGCAAAAGAGGAAGCCGGAATGGTCGCAAACGCCGGAAGCCTCTTTGGACAAGGTGAGAGCCCACTCTACTCCGATAGAAAAGCTATGAAGATAAACGACATAGTAAGGGTGGTAATCAAGGAGACCGCTCAAAGCTCTTCGTCCTCATCCAAAAAAATGTCCAGAAGCCAGCAGGACAATCTGGGTGGCGGTATCATAGCCTCTCCCGGGGGAAACCTAAACCCTCAGATGAGCGGCTTGGCCGGAAGATTGAACGGTTTTATGGATATAGGGCTATCCACAAATTCTGGATACACGTTTGACGGTAGCGGCAAAGGAAGCAGACAAGAGAGCTTCAATACTACCGTATCGGCTAGAGTTATCAAAGTTATGGCAAACGGAACATATTTTATTGAGGGGAGCAGAGAGATCCTCATAGACGGCGAAAAGCAGATTATGAAAGTTAGCGGTGTCATCAGGGCAGACGACATCGGCAAAGATAACTCTATCGATTCCGGATATATTTCAGATGCTAGGATCGCATACGAGACTCAAGGAGACCTAAAAAGGGCGGCCACACAACCTTGGGGTGCAAAAATGCTAGAGGCTATCTGGCCTTTTTAACCTCTCATATCAGAGGTTTGTATTTTCTCTTTTAAGATCTCTAAAAACTCACCCCTCTGAATCGCTTTTGCACCTAGCGAGAGCAGATGAGGGGTCTCTTGCTGACAATCTATAATATCGATTCCAAAGCTTTTTGCATTTTCACACAAAAACCATAAAGCAGCTTTTGATGCATCTCTTCGCTTATGAAACATCGACTCCCCAAAGAAAACACCGCCAAGTCTGACACCGTAGAAGCCACCTACAATTTCTCCTTCTGCATAGCACTCTACACTTTGGGCGATCCCAAGTCGATTCAGTCTCGTATACCCTTCGATAAAGTCATCGTCTATCCAGCTCCCGTACTCGCCCTTTCTGGCAACCATCCGACAAGAGTCTATTACTTCATCAAAATTACCGTTGATTTTAAACTCAAAATCTGAATTTTTAACTGATTTAAAAAGGCTTTTTGAGGCTTTAAACTCGTTTGGATACAACACTGCCCTAGGATCGGGAGAGTACCAAAATATCAATCCCTCATGACTAAACCATGGGAAAATACCATTTTTGTAAGCCTCTACAAGCCTATAAGGATTCAAGTCGCCTCCAACAGCCACCAATCCATCCTCATCTGCGGTATCCGGATGCGGGAATGTGTATGCGCAAGCCGAAAAAGGGGTCTGGATATTCATATCTTAAATGACAAAGCCTCTTTTTTGTATGTAACCGAGACTTTTCCGCCATTTTTTAGCTTCCCAAACAACAGCTCATCTACCAAGGCATCTTTTACATCACGCTCTATGACGCCAGATAGCGGTCTAGCGCCCATTTTTGGATCATACCCTTTGTTAGCCAGATACTCTTTTGCCTTTTTATCAAACGAAATGACAACCCCTTTTGCTGCCAAAAACTCTTTTAGCTCCTTTAGCATTTTCTCAACTACTAAAATCATAGTATCTTTTGAGAGCGAGGCAAAACTAACAACGGCGGTCAGACGGTTTCTAAACTCAGGAGCAAAAAAGCTCTTGACCGCTTCACTCTCTCTAATCTCCTCATTTGGGGCAAAACCCATCACTGGGGCATCATTGCTACCTAGATTGCTAGTCATGATAATTATTGCATTTCTAAAATCGGCCTTCATACCGGTATTGTCGGTTAGTGATGCGTTGTCCATTATCTGTAGCAAGATATTTGCAATATCAGGATGTGCTTTTTCTATCTCATCTAGCAAAATAACAGAATACGGATTTTTCCTGACAGCCTCCGTCAGCAATCCCCCCTGCTCAAACCCGACATAGCCTGGAGGGGCTCCAACCAATCTTGAGACGGCATGCTTCTCCATATACTCACTCATATCATATCTCTCAAAATGAGACCCCAATGCGGCGGCTAGTTGTTTTGCAATCTCAGTTTTGCCTACCCCCGTAGGGCCAGTAAACAAAAATGCCCCAATAGGCTTATCTGCCCTTGAAAGACCCGCTTTTGAGCGCTTAACTGCCCTAACCACCTCCGCTACTGCCTTATCCTGAGCGAATACGACACTTTTTAGTGTTGACGCAAGATTTTTTAATACCTCTCCCTCATCCTGCTCGATACTTTTTTGAGGTATTTTTGTTATTTTTGATATTACTTTCTCAATATCGGCTTCATCGACCACCCTTCTCTCATCCGAAGGGGGCATCAATCTATATCCGGCACCGGCCTCATCTATGGCATCTATAGCCTTATCCGGCAGTTTTTTATCTTTTATATATTTGTTTGTTAATTCAACGGCCGCCTTTAGTGATTCGACCGTATATGATACGTTGTGAAAATCTTCGTATTTATTTTTTAAACCCTCTAGTATTTTTATGCTATCCTCAACGGACGGCTCATTTACATCAAGTTTTTGAAATCTCCTGCCGAGTGCCCTATCTTTTTCAAAACTGGCTTTGAACTCTGCAAACGTAGTGGCGCCGATACACCTTAGCTTTCCGCTTGCCAAGGCAGGTTTTAGCAGATTTGCCGCATCCATGGAACCGCCAGACGCACTTCCGGCACCGACTATCATATGAATCTCATCTATAAACAAAATGACGTTATCTTCTCTCTCAAGCTCCGTCAAAATCCCTTTTATCCTCTTCTCAAAATCACCCCTGTATTTTGTGCCGGCAACTAAACTACCTAGATCCAGAGCAAATATTCTGGCATCTTTCAAAACTTCCGGAGTTCTACCTTCGGCAATATCAAGGGCTAATCCCTCAACTACGGCAGTCTTCCCGACACCGGGCTCCCCGACTAGAATCGGATTATTCTTTTTTCGACGGCACAATATATGAGCCATCCTATTAGTTTCTTCATCTCTACCGATTACAGGGTCTATTTTTTTATTTTTAGCAAGCTCCGTTAGGTCAACAGTAAATTCATCAATGTATGACTTTTGCTTTTGTCCACCTTTTTTGATTTTTGGCTCCTCCGTATCCCAGCGATGGGATATTGCCTCCAAAATATCAACCTTCTCTACCCCATAAGACCTAAGAAGGGTAATCCCGTAGCTTGAATCCTCCTCAAAAAGAGCCGCTAGTAAATCGGTTTTGTCAGCCTCTTTTTTTCCAGCCCCCTGTATATGAACTAACATCTTCTGCATAACACGTTGAAAGGCAGCCGTCTGGACAGGCTCTATTTTTAACTCTTCTGGGATTTTTTCTATCTCATTCTCTAGATACTCATCCAATGCAGCCCGCACATCATCAGTGTTCACCCCAACATCTTGAAGGATTTTCTCCGTTTGCGCATCGTCCAGTAATGAGTGGATTAGGTGCTCAACCATAATGTATTCATGATTTCTATTTCTAGCCTCTCTAAAGGCATTTACGAGGATTATATTCAGATCTTTGCTTATCATTTTGCTTACTCTTCTTCCATAGTGCATTTAAGTGGGAAATCGTTCGCTCTTGCATACTGTGTCACATGTTCGACTTTTGTCTCTGCTATCTCCTTGGCATAAATACCGCAGACGGCAAACCCTTTTTCGTGTATAGCGTGCATAAGACGTACCGCTTCACCCTCACTCTTGCGGAAAATGACCATCAAAACATCAATAACAAACTCCATAGTCGTGTAATCGTCATTATGCATTAAAACTTTATATTTTTTTGGTTTATCAATATCAAATACGATATCGTCCTGCGACTCTCTTTGCGTATCAAGGCTCATAGTACTCACTCATCCAATTTTTGACGACTATTATAAGCCTTTAAGTGTAAAAAACAGATATACTCAAGATATAAAACACCAACAAACAACAATAAAAATAAAAAACAGATTTAAAAAGAAGTAGATTTAAAATAAAAGAAGAAACCCCCGGCAA
>CALJKN010000177.1 GCA_937973585.1 uncultured Helicobacteraceae bacterium | reverse complement strand
GCACAATAACCGATGAAGAGCTATACGAGATAGAGTGCAAGGCGTGCCCGAGTGGTGGCTCATGTAGCGGGATGTTTACGGCAAACTCTATGAACACTCTATGTGAAGCGATGGGTATCGCACTTTCAGGTAACGGTACAGTACTTGCGATGACTCCCGAGAGAATAGAGATGATAAAAACTGCGGCAAAAAGAGTCGTCGAAATAGCGCTTGACGAGAGATACAAAATCAGAAATATCCTAAATGACAAGGCTGTACACAACGCATTTGTCGTAGATATGGCGATGGGCGGAAGCTCAAATACGGTACTTCATATGCTGGCAATCGCCAAAGAGGCGGGCGTGGACTTCCCTGTAGCGCACATCAACGACATAGCCGGCAAAGTGGCGCATATAGCCAAAATCAGCCCCTCTCTAAGTACGGTACACATGGAAGACATAGGCCGTGCGGGCGGCGTTAATGCGGTCATGAAAGAGGTGAGCAAGCGAGGCGACATCCTACGAACCGATGCCCTGACAGTCACGGGTGAGACTATCGGTGAGAGAATAGTGGGCGCAGAAATCAAAGACACAAGTATCATCCACACGAACGAAAACGCATACTCAGCCGTAGGCGGTCTGGCGATACTATTTGGCAACCTAGCAGAACAAGGGTGCGTCGTCAAGACTGCAGGCATACAGCCAAGCATGAGAAAGTTCACGGGCAAGGCGATATGTTTCAACTCCCAAGACGAAGCGATAGCGGGTATCATGGGCGGCAAAGTCGTAGCGGGACATGTCGTAGTCATCAGATACGAAGGTCCTAGAGGTGGTCCAGGTATGCAAGAGATGCTCACCCCTACGAGCCTCATCGCAGGTATGGGGCTAGGCGAGTCTGTTGCGCTCATCACGGACGGCAGGTTCTCGGGAGCGACAAGAGGCGCATGTATCGGTCACATCAGCCCGGAAGCGGCAGAGGGCGGACTCATTGGGTTACTAGAGGACGGTGATGAAATCAGCCTAGATGTCGATAGCCACATGCTTCACGCCAATCTATCTGAAGAGATCATAGAGGCAAGACGAGAGAGCTTCAAAGAGCACAAAAAACATATCAGCTCAAAATGGCTCAAAAGATATGGCTTGCTTGTGACGAATGCTAGTAGCGGAGCGGTGTTGAAGACGGAGTTGTAAAAATGCAAAAAGAGTCTGGAAACAATTCTTCGGAGACTGAGGTAACCAATATCTCAAAAAATGGCTTTTGGCTTTTGACTACTGGCGGTGAGCTATTTTTGCCTTTTGAGAAGTTTCCGTGGTTTAAAAAAGTAAGCGTTGAGCAGATAATGGATGTCAAAGAGGTGGCAAAAGAGCATTTTTATTGGGAAAGTATCGATGTTGATTTGACTGCCGAAATCATCCAAAATCCCGATAAGTTTCCTAAAGTTGCAAATAGTGGGCAGGCAATGGTCGAGGCGGTGGGTGAGTTTAGTGATGATTTTGTTTTGGCAAGAGCTGATTAATATGCAAAATATCCATGTTCTAAATATTCTCAAAGAGTCTAAAGCCGAAATGGCAAAAGATGGCTTTTTGATACTTGGAATTTTTGGCTCGTACGCAAGGGATGAGAATACGCCAGATAGCGATGTGGATATTTTGTACGATACCGATGCAGATTTTTTCAAGAGATACGGCGGTTTTGGGTCATTTGTAAAGCTAGATGAAATCAAAGATAGTTTGACAAAAAGACTTCAAACGCCTGTACATATAGTCTGAAAAAGGCTTGTAGCACTAGTAAAATTGCCTTACAAACATTTAATACTGTGGAGGAATTATGTCTGGTTCGGATATAGCTTTAAAGTTGCTACCGTTTACGCATTCAGAAAACAATCAAGTTAGTTTGGCTCTAACGTCAATGGATATGGGTGAACTCATTATCACGGCTGTTATACTTGTT
>CALJKN010000176.1 GCA_937973585.1 uncultured Helicobacteraceae bacterium | reverse complement strand
TCTTTCCCTACACGACGCTCTTCCGATCTTTACCCCCATACTTATCATTAGATGATAACTCATTTTATCTGAAAAGTTTCTCCACAAACTCCCGGCCACTATCCGGAGCTAGTTTTGCGTATCGCATCGTCATCTTAATGTCGGAGTGATTCATGAGCTTTTGAATCGTAAAAATAGGTGTTCCTTTGATTGCTAGATGGCTTGCAAATGTATGTCTGAGCGTATGTAGGACGACACGATTTTTGCGGTCATTTGCTTTTATTTTTTTGTTGAATTGCTCCAGATGTGCGCTGATTTTGCGTTGTATAGTACTCATACCGCTTGTAAAAATTATGTCGCTTTTATTGGCTTTTATTTGTTGTCTGACGGCCTCAACTGCTTTATCGGTCAAAAACCCTTTGTATGTAGAGTTGTTTTTGAAATCCTTGAGGTTCACGGTTCGAGTCCCAAAATCGAAATCGTACTCCCTTAACGCATGCAGCGTTTCAACTCTTGCGCCGGTTGTTAGTGCGAGCAGGCAAAAAGCGTAAAGCTCGTAATGATCAGTCTTTGTATCGGTTAGGAGCTTGCCGATCTCTGTTTCACTCAAATATCGCTCCCGTTCGTTATCGACGTTAAAACGTTTTATCTGCCGTACCGGATTTAGCTCTTTTACGGTACCTTGTTTTATGCCATACTCAATGATTGTACCCAGTAGATCCGTCATGTTGTTAACAGTTTTAGGTGCGTATGATTTTTGTTTTTCTGTTTGGAATTGATCGATAAATTTTTGATTAATATCGCATACGGCAAGATTTTCAAAAACGGGCTTTATGTGGTTATCATAGCGCTGTTGCTCTTTTATTCCGTTTTTTCGGCTATGCTTTAGCATATACTCAAAATACTCCGTAGCTAATGCACTTATCGTAGTTTTATCTTTTTTGGCGTGCTTTAGCTTGACCGTTTCGCCGAGACGTAGCTTTGTAATTATCTCATTTCGCTTGACATTACAGAACTGCTCACGTATGCCTTCGCTGAATTTGCCTATTTTGAGCCAAACTTTTTTGTTGTTTTCGTCTTTGTATGTTATATAAAAAGACTTATCTCCGTCTTGAAGCTCCTCTATATAAACGCCGGTAAATTTTTTGCTTTTGACCCTCAATTTTTCTACCCTATTTCTACCCTAAAATGTTGTTTATAGGAATTTTAACAACATATAGTAAAAATAGCAAATCCTAGCAAAGCCTTATTTCATAGCATATTGGAGCATATCGTAAAATTTAAGGTATATAGAAAAAGTGCATTATTAGGGTTCGAGTCCCTCTCTTGCTACCACCTATCAATCTAAACCAATCCACAAAAATCAAATAAATCCCGCAAACCAAGACTTCAAGCTTATTTGTTATTTTTGATAAAAGATTGGAAATTGGGTTTTTATTTACCCAAATCCAAGGACTCTTTGCATAGCCCTTTCCATGCGGATGTATCGTTTAGTTTTACGCAGTTTTGCAGTAGGGTTTTGGCTTTTACCCCTTCTTTTGCCTGTGTATAGTATGAAGCGGCCTCAAACATGGCTCTGGCTTTATCGGATTCGGATATCCGTTTTGCCGTTAGTGTCCCCTCTAGTACCGTAGCTGCTTTTTTGTACTCTCCACGTTTTGATAGGCTCTCGGCATATGCAAACTCAACCCACGGGGTCTCTACATGAACCTTTAACGTATTTTGGAGTTCATATAGCTTTTGGGCATACTTTCCGCTCATCAAAATATCGTTTTTAGATTGTCCGTATTTGACCGCTGCTTTATAGCTCTCAATCGCCCTTACGTCTTTTGGATATTTTGTCTCTATGATATTAACCGATTCGGTTAGTAGATTTGCATCTTTGTACATAGCCGCCAATGTTGCCGCATCAAAAGCTGTATCCAAAAACTGAGGTTTATTGTATATTTTTGCCATCGACAATACGTCTTTTGCCGCTCCGTAAGCCTCTTTTGTTTTGCCGGAGCGCAACGCCGATTTTTCATACATATAAAGCCACGGAAGTTTTGCCGCAAGCTCTCTTTGGGCTATATTTTTTTGTGCCAGATTAAACGCTTTTTGGTAGTCGGCTTTTGCAAAATAGCAGTCAAATAACTTCGGCTCTTCCGCAGGGAGTGCGGATATTCTGTTTTTTGCCAGAAGCGTTAACGCATCGTCACATTTGCCGGATTGTAGTTTTGCGGAGAAGAGTTCTTTTTCAGATTTTATAATGATATTTTTGGCCTCTGTTGCCATATCTTTTGGTAGTGAAGCTGTTTTTGGTTCAAATGCTAAAACCTCTCCGTGTTTTTTTGCATTGGCAAGGTTTTGGAGCTGTTTTAGTAGCGCTTTTTGACCCAATGCTTCGTTTGGATATTTTTTGACATATTCAGCTAGTTTCGTATCGCTTACGTTCCCGTCTTTTCCAAAGTTTAGTTTGTCAAGTTTTGGGATTACGACCTGAACGAACCGTCCGTCTTTAAACTCCGATAGGTATCTTTCATAATACTCTCTGGCTTTTTGCTCTTCACCTGCCATAGCTGCCCAATCGCCTAGCTGCATAATGAGTTGCTCGTAATTTTCATTTCTTTTCGGCATTTTGGACATAAGAGCCTCGCCTACCTCAAGAGCCTGAGTATATATGTTGGCACCGGCCAATTTGTTTGCGAACGAATACGCCTTTTGCAAATCGTTTGTGATAAATCCCATATTTCCTTTTAGGATTTTGCTGTAGTAATCTTTTGCCTTTTCGATATCCCCCAAAGACAAATACGTGTCTGCCGCCTTGAATGCCGCCAGTGATGCAATCTCCAGATCTTTGGTCTCGTATAGCGCTCTTTTGTAAAGCTCTATAGCTTTTTTAGGCTTTGCACCCCGTATGACATCGGCATAGTCTATCATAGCTCTTTTGGAAGCCTCTGTAAACGAGTAGTCGCTTAGTAGTCTTTCAAAATAATAATCGGCATTTTTGAAGTCTTGATTTTTTGTAAATGCGTTTACGAGAGCCAGCATCGCCTCAGGAGCTTTTTCGTCTGACGGAAATGCTTTTAGCCACGCTTTTGCCGCCTCTATGGCCGCTACATTGTTTTGTGCGCCGCCCAGTTCCACGAGAGATTTTATTTTGATTAGCTCGTATTCGGATAAAAATATAGATGCAGGGAAGTTTTTTTGTGCCCTCTCCGCCTCTTTTATAGCCGCTTTATACTCCCCTTTGTCGAACGTTTTTTTGACGGAGTTGTATTCGGCTATGTCTTGTAAAGAGTCGGAGTCATTTATCGGCAGACCGTCTACGTCAAGTGTTTTTACGTGTACATAAGGGTCGGTTTTTAGGGATACCGGAAAATTTATCGGAGGGGCTTTTTGCGGGGATATAAACTTTAGTTCACCCTCGGAGGCTACGACTACATATTTTTTTGCCCTTTTGGCATAGCCTACTTTTTTTTGTTTTTGCGATTTCGGGTCAAAATTTTGGGCAAAAATATCCGCTTTTGTCTTTGCTACAATGTCTATTTTATTATCCGCCTTAAACGGACTAACCTTAAAAAACTCGCTCTCAAACCCTTTAAAAGGGGTTTTGGGAGGGTTTTGAAACTCGCATATAAAAGAGTATTTTGGTATACCGTCAGCCTCGTTTTTGTAGCATGAAAAACTCTCTGAGCTTTGGATATTCATAACGGAGTATTTCTCTCCGCCGCTTTTTGCGACTTTAACCTCGATACTTAGGGCATACGACATAACGGCCGATAGTGTTAACGCTAAACTCTTTTTAAACATACTTTTATTTTACAGACATCCCCTTTAAAAACTGCTCCAACATCCATTTTGCTTTTTTAGCCGCATCGTAGCCGTTTTTAAAATCAAACCACCTAAACATCTTTCCGCTTTGCTCTTTGCCGACTAGCAAATCACCTGAATCTCTAAATTCTAAATCCAGTTCCGCTATCTCAAACCCGCTTTTTGTTACGGCAAATTTTTTGAGCCTTTCGTTCTGAGGATTGTTTGTGTATAGGTAGCACCACCCTTTGTTGGAGTTTCTGGCAACCCTCCCCCTTAGTTGGTGGAGCGTTGCAAGCCCCAGTCTCTCGGCTCCGACAATCACTATGACGGAGAGTCTGGGGAGGCTGATGCCGACCTCCATTACGGTTGTAGATACGATAACCGTTCCGTCTTTTCTAAAAGCCTCAAAAACAGCCTCTT
Organism: uncultured Helicobacteraceae bacterium; assembly: GCA_937973585.1. Classification (GTDB taxonomy): domain Bacteria; phylum Campylobacterota; class Campylobacteria; order Campylobacterales; family UBA6016; genus UBA6016. Next base: position 11,395 of record CALJKN010000176.1, on the reverse strand, counting down.
TTTCGGAATCTTTGCCGTGTGTGACGTATACGTTTTGAAACCTTTTTGTCCAAAACCCCTCAGCCTCCTCTATCGACAAATAATCGTGGTTGTCGCTTTTTTCGACGAGTGGGTAGATTATTGCCGCCTGATTCCCTTTTTCAACCTCCTCTTTTATGTGGGAGTATAGAGCCGAAAATCCATCTTTTGAGACAATATTTGTCGTTATCTCTTTTTGTATCGGCATCTGTTTTATGAGGGTTAGTTCGGCCAAAGATGCCTCTATGAGTGCTTGCGTCCTAGGTATCGGAGTGGCTGAAAACTGAAAATAATGAGGTCTATCTTTGCCGTCCGAGACTAGAGCGGCTATGAGCCTTCGTTGGTTTGTCCCGAACCTGTGCTGCTCGTCTACCGCTACGGCGGCGCAAGCAGGGAGTTTTTTGTAGAGTAGGGCGTGTGTCCCGATTAGAAAATCGGCATTTTGTATCTCATCGTCTTTTGCATTTGAGCTTTGTGTTACGAGTACGGTTTTTAGCGGGAGGTATTTGGTTGCCTCTTCGTATATCTGTCTCGCCAGAATAGAGGTTGGAGCCAAAAGGGCTGTTTTGTTTTTTCCGACCATAGCGGCAAGGGCTAGTATGACTGTAGTTTTGCCGCACCCTACGTCCCCTACGATCACCCTTCTTGTCTGTCTGTTTTGCGATAGGTCATTTTTGATAGCCTCAACGGCATTTTTTTGGTCATCGGTGATTTTGTACGGCAGGGCATTTAAAAAACTATCGGTTTGGGCGGTATGCAAAGGTTTTGCCGGAAAATCCGTTTTTTTTAGCGACAGCCCTTTTAGGTATCTGTATATCTCGACAGTTTTGAGAGCCTCTTCGATATTTTTTGGCGGCTCTTTTGTGTCAAACGATAGCGGATCAAAATGAATTTTTAGTATTTCGTTTGCCGTATCATCGTCAAGCCCCTCGTCTTTTAGGTTTTGCAGAGTTAGGTATTTTTTTACGAAGGCTATCGCAGTTTTATTTTGCATCCCTTTGACGTAAATCGGTGTGATTTTTCCGTATTCGGAGACTTTTTTGGGGTGTGACAAAAATATCTCACTGTTGTGGCCGCTTTTGCCGTGTAGACAGACGCTCTCTCCCGTGGTAAACAGATTTTGTTGATACCTTTTCGGGGAGAAGTAGACGGCATTTATGTATTTATCCTTAAAGTCTAGTAGCCTAAAGGTATATATTGCCGTTTTCGGTGTGATTTTTTTTCCGATATTTTCGCATCTGAGGGTGAGGGTGGTATTTGGCACAATAGAGTTTGATAGCCTCGTATCCTCGTATCCGGTAGGGATGAAAAGGGCTAAGTCCAGTATTTCGGATAGCCCCAGTTTTTTTGCTTTTTCTTGATCTACTTTTTCAAAAAACATAATTTATTTAGAGGAGACTACGGCAAACGAGAGGAGGGCGATTTCCGGATGAGACTTTATAAAGGCATTTAGCTCCTCCAGTGTCGTCTCTTTTATCAGTTGCAACTCCTCTTTATGAAAACCTAGCGGCTTTCCGATATAAAATTCGTTGAAGCTCCTTGAGAGCCTTTGGGATAAGGTTTCGTTTCTGAGCGGTTCGCTTCCGAGTATAAAATTTTTAGCTCCGTCAAGCTCTTTTTGAGTTGCTCCGTCTTTGATAAATTCGTCAACCGTTTTTTTGACAAGCTCTTTTGCCTTCTCTTCGTTCTCTATCTTTGTCTGGAGGTGACCGCTAAAATACGAATTGCTCTTTGCCGTATTATGTCTTGCGTATGCAGAGTAGGCAAGGCCGTTTTTAACTCTGATAATTTCCATAAGCCGACTCCCGAACCCGCTTGAACCCAGTATAAAGCTGGCAAGTTTGGCTTTATGGGAGTCCTTGTCGTCGGCTTTTAGATAAAAAGGTGCGCCAAAATATATATATGCCTGTTTTGTCTCTTTTTTTACCCTTATCTCTTTTGGTGTTTTTTCTGCATCAAAAAAAGGCGTTACGGATGGTTGGTGCCCACCTTTTAGCGGTTTAACAGCCGCCTCTAAAGCGGCAATCGCCTCCTCTTTTGTCATGTCGCCGCCTATTACCGCCACGGTATTTGAGAGGGTTATATGGGATTTCAAAAATTCGGCTATATCGGATAGTTTTATGTTTTCAACCGTTTTTTTTGTTCCGGTTCCATCAAACTCTAGCGGTGTTTTTTTAAAGATATGCTCTTTTAATGCAGAATCGGCCACATGGTCAAAGTCATCCTCTTTTTTGGCAATCGAAGATATTGTCATAATCTTTATTTTTTGGAGTGTCTCGTCTGTTAGGTTTGGATCTTTTAAGAGCTCACCTGTTAGTCTCGCCCCCTCTTTTAGGTTCTCCTTGAGGGATGAAAACTCTATGCCGGCAGTCTCAAATCCGCTGTAAGCCGATAGTTTTATCGCTTTTTCATCGAGATTTTCGGCAAATTTCACACTTCCCAGCTTTTTTGTCCCCTCGTTTAAGAGCTTAAACGACATTTTCGAGATCCCAAGCTTCGCACCATCCTTCATGGATCCGGAATTTAGAAAAATCAGCTTTAGGTTAGCTGTAGGGAGGCTCTTGTCCTCCTCAAAAATAACAGGGACCTTTACGCCCCCTATTTCGTGGTAAAAAAGGGTGTTAGCCATCAATAAACCTTGAGTAAAAATCAAAAAAATTAGTTTGCTTACGAGCTTCATTCATAAACCTTAAGTATCTCATACGCCGTGTTCCGTTTTGCCGGTATCTCTCCCGCATCTTTTATGAGCCTTATTATCTCATCCTCCGCCATTTTATTGGCAGCTCCGGCCGCCGCAACAACGTTTTCTTCCATCATTGTGCTACCCATATCGTTTGCCCCGAAAAACAAAGCGGTCTGGCCTATATGTGAGCCTTGCGTAACCCATGAGCTTTGGATGTTTTTGACATTATCCAGATATAGTCTGGAGAGCGCCAAAATTCGTAAATATCTGTTTGGGGAGGCTTTTTGTACGGTAGGAATCTCTTTTTTTAGCGGGGTATTATCCGGCTGAAACGACCATGCGATAAAAGCCCGAAACCCTCCGGTTTTATCCTGTAGCATCCGGATATGCTCCAGATGCTCTATTATCTCTTCGTCGCTCTCTACCGATCCAAACATCATTGTTGCCGTGGATTTGATCCCTTCATTATGGGCGCTCTCGTGAACCTCTAGCCATCCGGCTGTGTTTTGCTTGCTCGGAGATATGATATTGCGTACACGGTCAGATAGTATTTCCGCTCCTGCTCCGGGGATCGAGGAGAGCCCTTTTTGTTTTAGCCTGATAAGTGTCTCTTTAATTGTTATTTCAGATAGCTTTGCGATGTGGGCTATCTCGGCGGCTGAAAAGCCGTGAATAGTTATTTGTGGATATTTGGTATGGATATATCCGACGAGCTCTTCGTAATACTCTATGGTGAGTTTTGGGTGGACTCCCCCTTGAAAAAGTATCTGGGTGCCGCCTATATCCAGTAGTTCTTCAATTTTTGTCCCTATTGTGCCAAAGTCCAAAAGGTAGCCGTCTTCGTCGTTTACTCCACGCTTAAAAGCGCAAAATTTACAACCGGCGACGCAGATATTAGTATAATTTATATTTCTATCGACTACGAAAGTAGTAATATTTTTTGGATGAAGCCTTTTTTTTTGGGCGTAGGCGAGGGTGCCCAGTTCTCTTAGATCGGCGTTTTGCAACAGTGAAAGAGCATCTTTTTCGGTTAATCTTGACATGGGGGCGATTATAGACAAAAAATGTTTTTTTTATGATTAAGGCGGTACAATTTCGGCACTCACTTAAACTTTATTAAGGCCGCTTTTTGAGCACTCTCGACATTATAGTTTTGTTTTTGGTCGGCGCACTCGGATTAAAAGGATTTTTGCACGGATTCGTAAAAGAGGTTGCCGGACTTGCCGCAATTATCGGCGGTATTTTTTTGGCTTCCAGATTTTCGGGCGGCTTTGGGGATTTTTTTGTCCATATCCTAAACATAAAAAACGAAACGGCGGCTCACGTCGTATCTTTTATAGCTCTGTTTGCCGCTTTGTGGTTTGGGATTACCCTCTTTGCATCTTTCGTATCAAAGGCGATAGACGTCAGCGGATTCGGCATTGCCGACAAGATACTAGGCTTTGGAGTCGCCGGAGGGAAAATATACCTGATACTGTCGGTTATAGTTTTTGCAATCTCAAACGTAGCTTTTTTAAATGCAAAATTCTCAAACCATTTTTCAGGTAGCTTTTTATATTCGCCGATGGTCTCTACGGGGGGTTTTATTATGAAGCTAAAGCCGGAGGATTTGAACGCCTCAAACATCTCACAAAAAGTTAAAGAGGAGATGACAAAAGAGGCCTTGAAAGAGGTAAATATCACAACATCGGAAGCGAAAAAATGAAAGAGAAATCATTAGACGTAATACTTGCGATGCTAAGAGAGAGGGTAAAAGAGAAAAACCTCAAAAACACCACTCAAAGAGAGGTGATTATGGCCGCTATGTACAAACATAAAGGGCATTTTACCCCAGAGGAGATTTTGGTTTTTGCCCAACACGAAAAAGAGGGTAAAAATATAGGGATAGCTACAATCTATAGAACTCTGAATTTTTTTGAAAACGAAGGGTTTGCGATTAGTATATCATTTGGTGCCGACGGTAAAAAATACGAACTAAATACAAAAGCCCATCATGACCATATGATATGCGTATCGTGCGACAAAATCATAGAGTTTGAATCGGACGAGATAGAAAAGCTCCAAGAGGCTGAAGCGGCCAAAAAAGGGTTTACGATAAAAGACCACGCCATGCAGATATACGGAACATGCAAAGAGTGCAACCAAAAAGCAAAGGGAAAAGATAGTTAATGTTTGAAAACGTTTACACAAAACAGAGGATAGAAAAAGCCGAAGCGCTCCGTGCAGTGGGTAAAAACCCGTATACCTCGGTTTCAAAAAGAGACACGGATACTGCAAGTTTTATAGAGAAAAACCAATATATTTTTGATCTTGAAGACGGGAGCAAAAAAAGCGATAAGAGCTACACCGTATCGGGACGTGTTAAGTTTTTGAGGCTTATGGGTAAAGCCGCTTTCGCAAAAATAGAAGATGAGGTCGGAGTAATCCAGATATACTACTCAAAAAACGACCTCGGGGACTGGTTTGCAGAGCTTGTAAAGCTGGTAGAGGTGGGCGATATAGTAGAGGTTAGCGGCTATGCCTTTGTAACTAAAACCGGTGAGCTTACTATGCATGTACAAGCGATGGAGATACTCACAAAAGCGATAAACCAGCTCCCTGAGAAGTTCCACGGCCTAACCGATATGGAGACCAGATATAGACAAAGATATCTAGACCTTATCATGAACCGTGATGTGTTGGATACCCTTAAAACAAGGAGTCGTATTGTAAGCCTCGTCAGGCGTTTTTTTGAAAACGAGGGTTTTTTGGAGGTTGAAACTCCAATGCTACATCCGATAGCGGGAGGTGCTACCGCCAGACCGTTTATCACACATCATAATGCACTCGGTGAAGATAGATATTTGCGTATAGCTCCGGAGCTGTATCTCAAAAGGCTTATAGTCGGCGGTTTTGAGGCTGTATTTGAAATAAACAGGAGCTTCAGAAACGAGGGGATTGACCATACACACAACCCTGAATTTACAATGATTGAGTTTTATAGGGCTTACAAAAACTACGAATATCTGATGGATTTGACGGAGAGATTGTTTGCGAATTTGATAGAAAACCTAGGCCTTCCAAATGTTATTACTATCGGTGAGCGTGAAGTTGATCTTTCAAAATTCAGTAGAGTAGACTATGTAAAATCCCTAACCGAGATAGGCGGTGTTCCGACTGAAGCAACAAAAGATAGAGATAGCATCAAGGCCTATCTCAAATCAAAAGATGTAGAGTTTGACGAAAAGCTAAACTACGGTGAGCTTTTGGCTGAATTGTTTGACAATTTTGTGGAGAAAAAACTTAATAATCCGACATTTGTAACCGGATTTCCGGTTGAGATATCCCCTCTTGCCAAAAGGAGCGAGAATAACCCGGAGATAACCGATAGATTTGAGTTATTTATCGCCGGACGGGAGATTGCAAACGGCTTTAATGAGCTAAATGACCCGATTGATCAATACGGGAGATTTAAAAAACAGGCAGAGGCAAAAGCGGCCGGCAACGTAGAGGCAAACGATATGGACGAGGACTTCGTAGAGGCGCTCAAATACGGGATGCCTCCGACTGCGGGGCAAGGTATCGGTATCGATAGGCTTGTTATGCTGCTAACGGGACAGGAGTCAATAAAAGACGTTATTTTGTTCCCTGCAATGAGAAGATTAAGCTAATTTAGGAAGGATTTACTATGGGTTTTATGGAAAATAGCGACAGAGAAGTTTTTGACATACTACAAAAAGAGCTTGATAGGCAAACGCACCACCTTGAGATGATCGCAAGTGAAAATTTTACGTTTCCATCCGTCATGGAGGCAAGCGGTAGCGTATTTACAAACAAATATGCCGAAGGGTACCCGTACAAAAGATACTACGGCGGTTGTGAATTTGCCGATGCGGTGGAGCAGCTGGCTATCGATAGAGCCAAAAAACTTTTCGGATGCGAGTTTGCAAACGTTCAGCCGCACTCCGGTTCACAGGCAAACGGCGCAGTATTTACTGCCCTTTTAAAGCCTTACGACAAGATTTTGGGGATGGATCTTTCAAACGGCGGACACCTTACTCACGGCGCAAAAGTAAATTTTAGCGGTCAAAACTACGAGAGCTTTAGCTATGGGGTTGAGCTTGACGGGTATATCAATTACGATAGAGTGCAAGATATTGCAAACATAGTAAAACCTAAAATGATTATATGCGGAGCTAGTGCATACTCAAGAGAGATAGATTTTAAAAGATTCAAGGAGATAGCCGACTCTGTTGGGGCATTATTATTTGCCGATATCGCACACTATGCAGGCCTTGTTGCGGCTGGGGAGTATCCGTCTCCTTTTCCGTATGCGGACGTTGTTACTACGACTACCCACAAAACCCTTAGGGGGCCAAGAGGTGGTATGATTATGACCAATAATGAAGAGATAGCGACAAAAATCAATAAAGCGGTATTTCCGGGGATTCAGGGTGGGCCGCTTGTCCATATCATTGCCGCAAAAGCCGTCGGTTTCGGTGAAAACCTAAAGCCTGAGTGGAAAACATACGCAAAACAGGTGAAAGCAAATATCAAAGTGCTTGCCGAAATTCTAGTAAACAGGGGATACGATATAGTATCCGGCGGTACGGATTCACACCTTGTGCTAGTTAGCCTCCTAAATAAAGAGTTTTCCGGTAAAGATGCCGATGCCGCACTAGGTAGAGCAGGTATTACGGTAAATAAAAATACCGTTCCGGGCGAGACCAGAAGCCCGTTTGTAACAAGCGGTATCAGGATAGGTTCACCGGCTCTAACCGCCAGAGGGATGAAAGAAGAGGAGTTCAAAATCATTGCAAACGCCATCTGCGACGTATTTGACGATGTGGGCAATGAGGCGAAACATATAGAGATAGCCGGAAAAATGAAAGAGCTAGCATCTAAATTTGTAATTTATGATAGAGCTATATATTGATTACGTTAAGATAGGCAAAAAAGGTAAAAGGAAGTAGCGCCCGATGTACAATGTGGATACAAAGCTTATCAAGATGTGCACGACGCACTATTGGCAAAAGAGAGACGGTGCATCCGAGAAAATAGAGTACAAAGGGAAGACGTATTTTAATAAATACGAAAAGATCGATAAAACTCTAAATTTGCAGGTAATGAACGATTATTCCGATGGCAAATGCGTTGTGGCGCACTCTCTTATTTTACCTAACCAAAAGGTTGAAAATATCGTATTCGACTATAACGGCAGGGATCCGGAGAGGTTTTGGCATAGGGCACAACTGCTATTTAGGGAAGAGGGGTTTATCAACTTTACGGCGTACAAGACAAAGACGGCCGGACATCTGCATTTGTACATACATAAAGGGCATACTACCCTGCATGAGGGTATTCATCTTGCAAAGACGCTATCTATGAAACTCTCTCAGAGACTTCCGGTTCAGTGGAATTATTTTCCAAATGATCAGATTCCGCCTGAGTTTAATATACTAAATCTACCATACGATGTGTACGAAAAAGAGCGTGGCGCATCGTGGTCTAAACATTTATAAGCGTGGAGGGCTAATTTATGGATGAAAAAAACGAACTAAACGACCTGCTGTTAGGCAATCAAAAAGAGGGCGGAAAAGGGAAGAAGTTTTTTCTTGTTGCTACCGGCGTACTACTAATGTTTTTTGTTGCCATAGGTGCGATGAAATTTTTTGGCAACGACGATAAAAAACAGCCTTTGCCTATCGGTGGGCAAGATCAAAATAATCAAGCTGTAACGGTTGCCCCTGCTCCGTCGCCGTCTGCCGATAAAAACGGTAGTGCAAATGCAAATGCGGATGCAAAATTGGATGAAATAGTAAAAAAACTCCAGCAAGACGCACAAAAAGAAGCGACAGCACCCGCAACCCAGCAACCTGCTCCGTCACAGCCTGCTCCTGTTGCAATAGCTCAGACACCTTCGTCTGCTACAACAGTTGCCCCTGCTCCGTCGCCGACTGCAAAACCTCAGGGGGTAGAGATAAAGTCTGAACAACCGAAACAAACAGTAATGACCCCGCCGCAAAAAACCCAAGAAGAGATAGCGGCAGAACAAAAAAAAGAGGCCGACAGGATAGCCAAACAAAAAGAGCTTGAGAAAAAAAGAGCTGAGCAAAAAGCAGCCAAACAAAAAGAGCTTGAGAAGAAAAAGGCGGAAGAGGCAAAACAGCAAGCCCCAAAAGCTGAGTCAAAAACGGCACAGGCTCAAAACGGCGGCTACTATATTCAAGTCGGATACTTTAACGACCCTCAAACTATTTCCGGACTTGCGACAAAAATTACATCGGCCGGGTTTACCGCTAAAACAAAAGACGGCACGAAAAACGACAAAAACATAACAAAAGTTTGGGTCGGTCCGTTTGGTACAAAAGAGGAGGCCGACAAGGCTCTGCCGAAAGTTAGAAAACAGATTAGAAGCGACGCTTTTATAGTAAAAGGTTGATTGATTGTTATTTAGATCGGTTTTTATAGATCAGTTTACCCCGATTGCGTTTTATAGGAAGCTAGAAGAGAGATTCTCCCAAAAGAGAATTTTTCTTCTAGAGAGTGCCGTAGTTAATGAGTACGGCAATTACAGCTATATCTTTATCGGTGAACGCGAGAGGGTTTCTTACAAAAACTCAAAGAGCTCATACGTAGATGAAAACGGAAATGAGAGCGATATAGAGATAGAGCCGCTTGCATTTTTGCAGAACTATTACTCCAAGATAGATACCTCAAAATACGGCAAAATGTGCGAAGAGTACGGACTCGGTTTTGTTGATGGATTTGTCGGCTACATAGGGTATGACCTGATAAAAGAGTTTGAACCTGTTTTAAAGACATCGATGGAGCCTCTAAAGGATGAAACCGGAATCGCCGATTTCGATATGATAAGGCCGGAAGCGGTAATCGCCTATTCCCATAAAAATTGTAAGCTTCTAATGTTTACAACAATGGAAAATCCAACGATAGATTTTGACGAAGTCGAGAGATTGCTATCGGATAATTACGGATACGTCGAGCTTAAAAAACCGTCCGGAACGTTTGAGACCAAGACGATACTGAGTGACGAGAGCTTCAAAGAGAGTGTGCTCAAGGCAAAAGAGCACATAAGAGCCGGAGACGTATTTCAGATTTTGGTCGCCAATAGAATCACAGTGGATGCCGAGGTTGATCCGTATAGTTTTTATAGGGTTCTCAGGGCAAAAAACCCGTCTCCATATATGTATCTTTTGAAGTATGAAGACTTTTCGATAGCCGGTAGTTCGCCGGAGGTGATGATAAAACTTGAAAACGGTGAAGTTCTAATCCGTCCGATAGCCGGAACCAGAAAAAGGGGAAAAGATCTTAAGCGGGATTTGGAGCTCGAAAAAGAGATGGTGAACGACCCGAAAGAGAGAGCCGAACACATAATGCTGGTCGATTTGGCTAGAAACGATATCGGTAGAGTGTGTAAGAGCGGAACCGTTGTTGTCGGTGATTTGATGCGTGTGGAGAGATATTCGCACGTTATGCACATGGTTAGCGACGTTACCGGATTTTTGGAAGAAGACAAAGATATGTTTGATCTTTTTAGGGCTACTTTTACGGCAGGGACAATGACCGGAGCCCCAAAAATAAAAGCGATGGAGATAATCGCAAATTTAGAGGGTGTAAAAAGAAGCTTTTATAGCGGCTCGGTAGGGTATTTCGGATTTGACGGAAATATGGATTTTGCGATTGCTATCAGGACGGCACTTGTAAAAAAAGATAAAATAATTTTTCAGGCCGGAGCCGGAGTCGTAGCCGATAGTATCCCGGAACTTGAGCTAAAAGAGATAAAAAATAAACTGGCGGCAAACCTTTCCAGTTTTGAAGAGTTAAAAAATCTTGAATCATAAACTATTTGCGATATTCGGTAATCCGGTTTCGCATTCCAAATCACCCCTCATCCACAACGGAGCCTTCAGATATCTTGGGATAAAAGATTGCTACGCAAGATATGAACTCCAAGACGGAAAAGATTTTAGACACAAGTTTTTTGAACTCTCTCTTAGTGGTGCAAACATCACTATCCCCTTTAAAGAGGATGCTTTTACGGCGTGCGATACACTTGACATGTTTGCCAGAGAAATCGGAGCCGTTAACACGGTAATCGAAAAAGACGGAAAACTTATGGGATACAATACCGATGCACCCGGTTTTATGGCAGCACTCGACGGTTTTGTCCCGCAAAAAGCATTAATACTCGGAGCAGGTGGGACGGCTAGGGCAATAGCGTTTGCCTTAAGGTCTGAAAACTCTGATGTTGTTGTAGCCAATAGAAGCAAAGAGAGGCTTTCGTTTTTTAAAGAGAGGGGATTTTCGACAGTTGTGTTTGATGATTTGGAGATCGACGGTTATGATCTTATCGTGAATACAACGTCTGCCGGTCTAAAAGATGATTTGCTACCGACAAAAGAGGCGTTACTTGAGGGGCTTATGAAAAAGGCCGCTTTTGCTTTTGACTGCATATATAGAGATACGCCGTTTTTAAAAATGGCAGACAAATTTGGGGTAAAAAGAAAAGACGGGATAGATATGCTGCTATGGCAAGCTTTTTATGCGTTTAAGATATTTAACGACAAGAAGTTTGATAAAAAATTGTTTGAAGTAATGAAAGCGAGCGTTTGATCTTTAAAATGTAGTTTGTTGAAGTCAAATAAAGCAAACCCCTTTCGGGGATTTACTTATTTTGTTGCGTTAGCTTCAGTA
>CALJKN010000175.1 GCA_937973585.1 uncultured Helicobacteraceae bacterium | reverse complement strand
GGTATCTGCGTAAACGTTGTATCTTTTGTATAGGTCAAAGTCGGCATATTCGGAACCGAAGGTCCTTGCAAATCATAAGCAAACGTATAGGTATTTGCGTCGGTTCCTCGTCGAAGCGTGCCTATTATTGAAGTATCAGCGGAAGAGTCGGGATAGTACAAAGTCATACTGCCGTCTGCTGCAGTTTTAAATTTGCCGACACTGAGGCTATCTCCTCCGCCGACAACGGCATAAGTACCGGCCTTTGGATTTAAAAATAGAGCCGCCGTGGAATAGCCTACAATCTGGCCATCCATAATATCCGGTACTTGCGCAACTAATTTTATGATATTGGAGCCTAGGCCAACCGCCTGCTCTGTCAGTATTTCTGCTTTTTTCTGCTCAGTGGCCGTATTAGTTGCCGCTTGAACAATTTCGACTACGGTTTTTGGGGTATTGTTAAAAAAAGTATTTGTGTTAACGGATGTCAAAGTAATCGGCTCGGTCTGCATATCGGATATGCTACCTCCGAAACCTGCAGACTGTTTATCCGGATTTAACTTGCCTCCCAGATCCTTTTGGAGATTATTCATCTCTGCCGGCGTATACGGTCTTGGAGCCTCTACGCTTTGGGCAAATGCTTTTGTTATCTCACCTTGCCGCACTATGACGGGCGGCGGCGGAATAACACCTACAGGCATAATCGGGGCAACGGTAATTGCGCCTTTTGAGCAAGCCACAAGAGTCTCACCGGTAGGCAAACATTCCCTATAAAAATCGTCCCCCTTATCCCTATGGTTGCCGTCTTTGTCTCTACCTTGAATTTTTCCGGAGCCAATTTTGCAATCTTTCCGGTAACGGTCTTAAAAGAACCCTCCGAGACATTGAATTTTGCCCTGGAGTTTGAGCCGTCATCTAAATAGTCACTAACCTTGAATGTCGTAGCCGCCCCTACCGTTATGACGGTTTTATCCTGAAATACTATTTGAGCCGTAGCCCCTTTGGCGGACTTCACGGAATCGCCCACGTCAAGCTCCAAGCCGGCGGATGCTTTTTTCTCTTTTTGAGCACCGGATATCACAAATACATCTCCGTTTGTTGCCGTTATTTTACCGACGGAAGCCGCAAGTGCCGCCGGAATAGACAAAAGAACAACGGAATAAAGTGCCAATTTATTGTTAAGTAACATATCTCGACTCCTTAAAAATTATATATATAGTTTAGAGAAAGCCCTTTTTTTGTATAGACTTTGTTCTCAAAATTAGATTTGTTGCCCGCATATGAGAGACCGAAATTTATAGCAGAATTTTTAGATACAGACCTAAGTATTCCGATGTTTGCCGAGTATGTCTCATCCGATTCCCTGTCTAACATATTTTTGTCGGTATCGTTATATCCGGTTTTTTTGTACGATAGACCTCCGGTCAAATCATAATTTGTGACAAGAGGATGATAGATTGAGACGGAAAATGTTTTGGAGGTATTTGAAACATCAGTCTTGCCCGCCGCCATCGTATCGTCGGAATACATTTCCAATTCTTTGGAGGCACTATAGCCGTAAGAGATAACCGAACCGGATTGCGGCAAAAGCTGCCTAAGCCCCACATATGCATCCGCCACAATAGAGTTTCTGCCGAAATTATCATAGTAATAGAACTTTTTTTTGAGATTAGCCGAGGCTTCCGCTATTATGGTATCCGTTATTTTATAGCTATATTTTGGCCCGATACCGAAAGAATAATAATAGTCCAACCCGCCATAGATCAGTTTGTCTAAACTCACGACTACGGATATCTCGCTCTTATCTATTCTAAGCCCGGGGCCTACGGTTAGACCTAGATATCTCGCATTTGATTGGATATTTTGAAAATAGCTCTGTGCATACAAAGATAATGAATCTTGCCAATACAAACCGTCACGATAATTTTTTAGGTCATATATATGGTTAAGTCCGATACTTTGCGAATGATATCTATCGGTTTTCTCTTTTTCTCCGGCCAAATTGACACCTATACTAGGAACCGTATACTCTTTGGTGCCGATACCGTTGTTGACGTTTGAGTCATACCCAAAGCCTACCGACAATGAACCGCTAAAAAAATGTTTTTGTTTGCTTTTTGCTATGGCCTCTTTATATGCCAAGACCTGCTCTTTTACATTTTGAGGTAGGCCGTACTCAAGGGCTTTATCAAATTCGTTTTCTGCTTGTATAAACTCTTTTTGCTCAAAATAAGCCCTTGCGATCTCAAGCCTACTTCTAACCTGCGTAGGCTCAACTATCAAAACCCTTTCAAATGCCGCCACGGCATCGTCATATTTTTTTAGCTCCATGGCACAGCGCCCTAAAAAAAAGTTTATCCTAGGGTCATCCGAGCGTTTTTCATATAGCTTTTCGAGCTTTTCATATGATTTTTGAAAATCACCCCTATTAAAATCGGCCAATGCAGACTCAAAATCTAACTGCATTTCGGTAGCCTTGACTGTTTTTACGGGCTCTTTTTGTTCAGCGGCATATGCACCGCAAATCAACGCCGATAAAACGGCGGATGTCAACGTAATTTTCAACATTGTCACTCCTCTCGTTAACTCTCTGTTTACTCACAAAGATATTATCAAAAAAAGCTAAATTAATTCTTTAATTTTATATAAAGCAAAAGCAAAACTAATAAGCACCGTCTTTTGATAAAACGACTTTAAAAGTCTTAAAAAGAATGACTATATCGAGCCAGACGGACCAGTTTTGAACATACCATGAGTCTAGCGCCACCCGCATCTCGTATGTCGTATCATTCCTGCCGCTAACCTGCCATAATCCGGTTATTCCAGGGTGTACGTTTAGATAATACCTAGAGTCGTCCTTGTAGTATTCGGTTAACTCTTTTTCTAGTACCGGTCTTGGGCCGACGAAACTCATATTTCCCGCCAGTACGTTGAAAATCTGCGGAAGTTCGTCAAGAGAGTACTTTCTGAGATATTGCCCTACTCTTGTTATTCTAGGGTCATTTTTTAGCTTATAGCTACCCTCCCACTCTTTTTTGGCCTCTTTTGATTCAGATAATATTTTTTTTAGACGCTCGGCAGAATCTATATACATACTTCTAAATTTATAGACCCGTATCCTTTTGCCGTTTTTACCTATCCTCTCGTGCGAATAAAAAACGGAGCCTTTTGAGTCTATTTTTATCAGAGTCGCAATAAACAAAATAATCATAGCAAGCGGAATCAAAGCTATCAAAAACAAAACCCTATCCAAGACCCACTTTGCTACTTTATTAACAGGGCTTTTAAGGTTGTTATTTAGCTTTAGTAGTAAAAGTTGCCTCGTGTAGATCCTATACAAATCGGCATTCGGCAAAGCGACCCCTTTTATATCCGGAACCGCATATACTATTTTCGCAAATCTAGATGCCTCTGTTGCGGCATTCTTTAGCTCCTTTGGATCAGCCTGATGTA
>CALJKN010000174.1 GCA_937973585.1 uncultured Helicobacteraceae bacterium | reverse complement strand
AAGTTTGAGCTTTTTGAGAAGATAATCAATGAACTGTCGGCAAAGCCGGAGACTGTTTTGGTGTTACATAGAAGGGGGGAGAGTATGCTTCACCCTAGATTTAACGATATGCTAAATCTAGTTGCCGGAAAGTTCAAAGAGGTTCAGATGGCTACAAATGCTACGGTGCTTTCAAATGATAAGTTTGAATCAATCGTAAACGGGCTTGATTTTTTATCATTTAGTCTCGATACCCCACACAATTTTAATAAAACCAGAATCCCTGCAAATTATGAAAAAGTAGAAAAAAAGATATTGGCGTTTTTGGATTACAACAAAGGGCGGGTAAAAACTCAAGCTTCCATGGTAAAAACAGCCTCCACGCCCGATGGTGATTGTGAGCTCTTTATGAAAATTTGGGAAAATAGGGTTGACAGAGTAAGGGTTTATGAGGCTCACTCGGAAGACGGAAATTTCGGCTCTTTGAAAAATCCGAGAACACCTAGAAAGCCTTGTGTGATGCCGATATACGATATGTTGGTTTATGAAAACGGTAAAACTGCTAGATGTAACCATGATTGGGATAGTGACGGTATGGGTGATTTGAATATAAATACCATACATGAGATTTGGCATAATGAAAAATATAAAGAACTGAGATCTCAGCATGCAAACGTAGGAGAGTGTCCAATTACGGACTCGATATGTAGCAAGTGTGATAGTTGGTATCCGGAGATAGGGAATCAAGGTACGGGCGAAGTACTGGAAAAAAAGGGAGATAGCAAATGAGAAGAGCCGATTTTTTACCTCTTGCAAAACCGTACATAACGGATGATGAGCTTAGAGTCGCAAATGAAGTCTTAAAAAGCGGTTGGTGGACGACGGGACCAAAAGTCACAGAATTTGAAGCGGCTCTTTGTGAATATTTAAAAAAAGACGATGAGCTTTTTGCGGTTGGATTAAACTCTTGCACGGCCGCCTTGCATCTAGCTCTTCTTGCCTGCGGCATAGGGGAGGGGGATGAAGTTATTGTCCCTACGTGGACTTTTGCCGCTACGGCGCATGTTGTCGAATGGGTCGGTGCTAAAGTCGTGTTGTGTGATATTGAGGGGGTAAGCCTAAACATAGACCTGCAAAAAGCAGAGCAGCTTGTTACGCCAAAGACAAAAGCGATTATGCCGGTACATATTGCCGGTTTTCCATGTGATATGGAGGGTGTCGCAACGCTAGCAAAAAAATACGGGCTAAAAGTG
>CALJKN010000173.1 GCA_937973585.1 uncultured Helicobacteraceae bacterium | reverse complement strand
TGCCTCCGCCAGCTCGCCTATGAATGGACTCGTACAGTTTTAGAGGTTTATTTTTTAATTTATACAGATAATTAACAGCAAAATACTATGCTCAACTTATATTTAAATAAGGAGCATTAATATGAAAAAGTTTGTTTTTGTTTTTGTATTTGTCGGTGGTTCTCTTTTGTTCGGGGCAGATTATAGCCAGATGAGCATAGACGAAATGAGTCAGATGAGGGGCAAGGTGGCGGCCGAGGAGAGGGCTGATTTTCAAAAAGCCTATCAGGATAAATTACAACAGCTGTCGGCCGATGAACGCTCAAAATATATCGGTAGACCGGACTCCGTAGCTCAGGGTACGGGACAAAATGCTAATCCGCAAGGTATCGGGAGCCAACAAAGGCTAAAAGACGGTAGTGGAGCGGGAAGCGGCGGCTCTGCAAGGGGTGGAGGCAGAGGCGGCAGATAAAACCACCCTAAAAGCCTCTCCGTGTTAAAATCATGTATCAATTTTAGCAGGAGAGGCAAAATAATGGATCTATCAAAAATAGAAATCGGTAGCAACCCGGACGGCATCAATGTCGTAATCGAAATACCTTACGGCACGAACATCAAATACGAAATAGACAAAGAGAGCGGCGCGGTAGTCGTGGATAGAGTAATGTACTCTGCAATGTTCTACCCTGCAAACTACGGCTTTGTGGCAAACACACTTAGTAACGACGGCGACCCTGCTGACGTACTGGTACTCAACGAATACCCGCTTCAAGCAGGTTGCGTAATCAAATGTAGACTAATCGGCGTACTTATCATGGAAGACGAGAGCGGTATGGATGAAAAACTGCTTGCAGTCCCTGTAAAAAAACTAGACCCAAGATATGAAAACATCAAATCAATCGACGATTTGCCGAAAATCACGGTAGATAGAATCAAAAACTTCTTTGAAACATACAAGATGCTTGAGCCAAACAAATGGGTAAAAGTAAAAGGTTTTGAAGACCTAGCATCTGCTACAAAAATCCTAGACGACGCAATTAAAGCGTATAAATAACATAGAATCTCTCCCGCTTGCGGGTAGCTTTTGTCCTCGCTAACGCTGCGGAATTCCGCTAACGCTACATGGGGGTTGCAAGGGACACTCGTGTCCCTGCTGTAAATACGGGCTTTGCTCGTATTTGTGCGTAACATAAGTAAAAAAGGAAAAAGATGTTTAAAGAGTTTAGAGAGTTTGCAGTCAAGGGTAACGCCGTCGATATGGCGGTCGGTATAATCATTGGAGCCGCTTTCGGTGCAATCGTAAACTCTTTAGTTGCGGACATCATCACCCCTCCGATAGCCGTTGTGATGGGGAGTGTTGATTTTTCAAATCAGTTTTTTGTCCTCAAAGACGCTAACGGTACAGGTGTTTATCATACTCTCTCAGAGGCCAAAAAAGCCGGTGCGGTGACCCTAAACTACGGTGTTTTCCTAAACTCCATGATAAACTTTTTGATTGTTGCATTTGCGACGTTTTTCCTTGTCCGTTCCATAAACAAGTTGCGAGCCGGAGCGGAGCCGAAAAAAGAGGAGGAGACTCCGGCAATACCTACGACAAAAGTTTGTCCATACTGCAAGAGTGCGGTTCATATCGAAGCGGTCAAATGTCCGCATTGTGTATCCGATATTACATAAATCGGCAGCTCATTCCCCCCGTTTATCGAATCTTCTTATAGCCAAGGTTGCCAGACCAAAAATCGTCATAGTAGATAGCATGCAAACAGGTGCTTGAGTTGTAAAGCCACCAGGAATAGACGATATATGAAAAAGTGCAAATCCCCACAAAAGAAATGATGTCAAATACACTAGCCTAGTCGTACTAAACACGGTATCCTCCGGACTTTGTAAATTATTAATTCATAAGTGCAAGTATATATTTTTAATCTTTAAACTAAATATAAAAATATTTAAAATAGCTTTAAAGCACCATTA
>CALJKN010000172.1 GCA_937973585.1 uncultured Helicobacteraceae bacterium | reverse complement strand
AAAAAAAAAAAAAAAAAAAAAAAAAAAAAAAAACCCCCCCCCCCCCCCCCCGAAAAACTTAACAACCGATATTGAGAGGTAGCATTCAAATGTCAGAATTTACCCCCCCTCCCCCCGAATTAAAGATTACGTCGGATGAGAGTCCGATGTATTTTGTAGGCATAGGTGCTAGCGCCGGAGGACTTGAGGCCTTGCAACTATTTTTGAGAAATCTAACGCCGGATCTCAATTGCTCGTATATCATAGCCCAACATCTGAGCCCAACGCACAAGAGTATGATGGTTCCGCTACTAGCTAGGGATACTATGCTTACGGTGATGGATGCCGAAAACGGAGCCGAAATCAAAAAAGGCATCGTATACGTAACCCCTCCGGACAAGGATGTATTTATATCCGAGGATCTGCGTATTATCCTCAAAGTAGCTCAGGCGGGCACCACACCGAAACCGTCCGTGGATTTGTTTTTTGAGTCTTTGGCCGAGAGGAAAAAAGAGTTTGCGATAGGGGTGATACTATCCGGTACGGGTAGCGACGGCTCCAGAGGTGTCAGGGCTATAAAAGCCGAAGGGGGTCTCACTATATCCCAAGACCCGTCAACGGCAAAATACGACGGTATGCCGAGATCGGCCATCAATACCGGACATATAGATATCATAATACCTCCGGAAGATTTTGCCGTTGAGTTTGAAGAGCTAATCAAAAGACCGAGAATATCGGGACAGGATAGCGATTATAGATGGGAAGATTCACACAAAGACAAAATCTTCTCCCTCCTCCTAAAACGAAAAAAGGTAGATTTTTCATCATACAAACAAGCCACTGTAAACCGTAGGATAGAGCGGAGGATGTCGGCTCTAAAAATGACCAATATAAAAGAGTACGTAGATAGATTAGAGTCAACCCCTTTGGAGGTTGACAATCTATACAAAGATATGCTTATCGGTGTTACATCGTTTTTTAGGGATGCAAAAGCTTTTGAGTCTTTGGGTACTTATCTATCCGCAAATCTGGAGAGCAAGCACAAAGGTGCTCATATCAGGATATGGATTGCCGGTTGTTCTACCGGAGAAGAGGCCTATAGTATGGCTATAGCCTTATCCGAAATACTAGGGTCTAGTGTTTCGGAATACAAAATACAGATTTTTGCTACAGACCTCGACGAAGACGCTATGACGTTTGCCAGAAAAGGGCAGTATCCTGAATCAGCCGTAAATATAATCAAAAAATCTCTACTAAAAAAATATTTTTTAAAAAAAGGGGAGATGTACGAGATCATAAAACCGCTCAGAGATATGATCATATTCTCAACCCACGACCTAATCAAGGATCCGCCGTTTCTAAAAATGGATCTGGTCTCCTGCCGAAATGTGATGATTTATTTTAATCAGAATTTGCAGCAAAAAATCTTGGCCTCTTTTCATCACGCATTGGAGGTAAACGGATTATTGTTTCTGGGTAAATCCGAATCGGTATCTACAAACGACGACTGGTTTGCCGTCGTAGACAAAAACTACAAAATATTCAAATCACTATATAGCGCAAAAAGCGAAACGCTGACATACTCGGTATATACCAGAGAGGCTAGCGGCGTAGCAAAGCCGAAAATTTCGACAAAAAAACCAAAAGATATCAAAGAAGCGGCGGCAAACGCCGTTATGGGTTCGGTATTTCCGTATTATGTAGTATTAAATGAGGGATTTGATATTTTGCTGTTTAGCGGCGATGAAAATCCGTATTTTACGATAGGAAAGACCGGAGATGCTACGCTAAACGTGTTTAAGCTCATATCGCAAGATCTGGCACTCTCTGCCAGAGCGGTACTACACGACGTACGTAAAACCAATACAAAATCGTTTTCCAAACTAACAAAAATTACAAAAGGGGATACGGAGGTATACGTACAGCTTTTGGCGCAAAATTTTGGGTATGAAAACGGTGAGAGATATTATGTGTTGTCTTTTTTGGAGTTTCCGCAGGAAAAATTGGAGATTTTCAAAACTACGTCATCGCAGGATATGAGTCAAAAAGAGAATCAAGAACTCGAATACGAGTTGTCGGCTATGAGGGAGTATCTACAAACGGTAATCGAAGAGCTAGAGACCTCAAACGAGGAACTACAAAGCGTAAACGAAGAGCTACAATCAGGTAGCGAGGAACTACAATCTTCAAACGAAGAGTTGCAGACGACAAACGAGGAGCTACAATCCACAAACGAAGAGCTACAGGTAGCATACGCCGAGCTAAAGATCATACTGGAAGAGAGAGGCCAGCAAAAGAGACTTCTGGATGAGCAGAGAGCCGAGCTAGAGATCTCAAACGAAAAGCTAGAGAGGCTAAATATCGAACTCGAAGACAAGGTAAAAGCCGAGGTAGCCGCTAGAACCGACAAAGAACTTTTGGCCTCTACTATATTTCGATCGGCAAACGTCGGGATGTGTATTTTTGACAGGCTAGGGAGTATCAGGGAGCCGAATGATGCGTTTTGTAGGTTGTCCGGATACGAGAAAAACGAATTGGAGACAAAAAACTTTTGGAGCCTTATAGAGTTTAATACTACCGGAATCGCAAAAAAACGGGAGATAGAGGATTATCTATTCGGCAAATCCTCAATGGATAAATTAGAAACAGAGTTGCAGATAATATCAAAGAGCAAATCCGAACATACGGCCTCGTGCGTTTTTTCCGTACTTACGATGGAGTCTATAGATTATGTAGTGGTCTCCATGATAGACAGAACAAAAGAAAAAGCATTAGAAAACGAGAGGCAACAACAAGAGGCAATGCTCATAGAGCAATCCAGAAGCGCCCAAATGGGCGAGATGCTATCGATGATAGCCCACCAGTGGAGGCAACCGCTAAACGCCATCAGCCTCATAGCCGCCGATATGCTAGTAGCCTATCAAGACGGTGAGCTGACATCTACGGAGGCGGAGGAGCAGTATCATACCCTGATGTCTCAACTGACGTATATGTCAAAAACGATAGACGATTTCAGAAACTTTTTTAAAAAAGGGGAGGATACGGTATTTGCCGCTTTTCATTCGGTGGCATCCGCAAAAGCCATTTGTGAAGCCCAGCTAAAAGACAAAAATATAGAGCTAATACTAGAGTGTGACGAAAAAGCAAAGGTATGCGGAAACGAAAACAGGCTCACTCAGGTGTTGCTGGCCCTTATCTCAAACTCCAAAGATGCGATACTGGATAGACAAGAGACGGAAAAGATAGACGGAGTCATAAGGGTTGCGCTTCGCAAACAAGACAAACAGATAGTCATAGACGTAGCCGATAACGGCAAAGGGGCAAACGAGACAACACTGCAAAAGATGTTTGATGCGTACTATACGACAAAACATGCCGGAGCAGGGACAGGGCTAGGTCTGCATATGGCAAAAGCCATAATTGAGCGAAATATGCACGGGCAAATCAGGGCAAAAAACGTCAAAGGCGGTGGACTCTGTGTGAGTATTATATTGGAGGGGCACAATGATGGATAATGCAAAAGAGGAGAGATACAAAAAACTACTGGAGGGGTGTGAGAGTGCTATGCTCCATCTATCCGGTATGATTCAAGGGCACGGGGCGCTTGTCAGAATCGACAGAGGTTCGATGAGGATTACGCACACGAGCCAAAACGTAAACGATATTTTGGGGATAGACTACAGCGACGCCCTTGGCAAGAGGCCGGACTTTTTGGGTTTGGGACTAGAGGAGATCATCTCAAAGATGAGCGAGAGCGTAGGCGTACTAAATGAAATACAGATAAAAAAAGACGGCACCTTGTATGACGTATCGTTGTATACCGATGTCGGCGGGGTTATTGCCGAGTTTGAGAGGAGTCCTGATTTTTTTATCAATCCTAGACGGCTAACCGAAATTAGATATGATTTTTTCAAAACCCCTGATACAAATAGCGAATTTAATGCCCAATGCGAGAGGCTAGTCGGCTATATCAGAGAGATTACGGGGTTTGAGCGGGTGATGTTGTATAGGTTTTTGCCGGATTGGTCTGGAGAGGTAACGGCTGAGAGCGTCGGAGGGGCTATGGGGAGCTATCTGGGGCTTCGGTTTCCGGCATCGGATATTCCGGCGATTGCCAGAAATCTATATATGCTTAATCCGTCGAGATATATATACGACACGGACGGTGAGAGTGTTCCTGTAGTGGCTTTGGACGAGGCGACTATAGATCTGACGTATTCGGGTCTTAGGAGCGTGGCTCCTGTGCACGTAGAATATCTGTCAAATATGGGTGTCAAATCATCATTTTCCATCCCCGTAAAATCGCTAGGCGGGCTCTGGGGGATGGTGGCTTGCCACGCATCGGCTCCGGTGGTATTGTCGCACAAGGCGAGGGCGTATTGTATAGAGGTCGTAAAAAACTACTCCGTATCGGTTTCGTCATACAGAACCGCCCAAAAGATGAAAGCGCTAGACGGGATGGAGATGAACCTAAACGAGCTATTGGGTAGTGTCAAAAACTACCGCTCTATACAGACATGGGTGATAGAAAACGGAAAAACCGTTTTGGGGCTTTTTGGGGCTTCCGGTTTTGCCATGGCTATAGATGACGAGACGCTAACGGTCGGAAAAACTCCGGATATCAGCTTTATCAACAATCTAAAAGACAATATGACCGAACATCTGTTGATGTCGGATAGTCTTGGCGTATTATTTAAGGGCGAAGAGGTTGATATAACATCGGCAGGGGCTTTGGCTATACAGACAAAAACATCGGGCAAGCAAGATCTTTTTATGTGTTGGTTTCGCCCTGAAGAGCCGTATGAGGTGCAGTGGGCTGGAAATCCCGATAAGCCGGTATCGGAAGATGTAGCCGCCATAGCATTGTCCCCTAGAAAGTCGTTTGACAAATGGGTTGAGGTCAGAAGAGGGTATTGTAGGCCGTGGAGCGGCGAGGATAGGACGATAGCGTATAAACTGATAAATATTTTGCCGAGGTGGATATGATGACGGACGGGATAAGAACTAGGCTAAAAACCATAACAAAGCCGCTACACGATGAGATAGAGCTAAACAGGCTCTCAAAAGCAATAGCCGCCGGAACAATAGATATGGATTCGTATATTCTGTTTTTGTCGATGATGCTTGCCTTTATAGAGCCGATAGAGGACAAAATCCGGAAGATGCCTTTTTGGACGTATTCCGGTTTGGACTCCGTGATTCAGGCTAGGTCGTTACTCCTAAAAGAGGATTTGGAGTATCTGGGCGGCACTACGCACTACGGGTTTTCCGATGAGTATATGCCGCACTTTGATTGTCCGGCAGGTGCTTACGGGGTTATGTATGTTTTGGAGGGGTCTATGGTCGGAGCCTCCGTGCAGACTCCTATGGCGGCAAAAGCTCTTGGATTGGACGGCGAGGGGATGAGATACCTGACAAACGGCGGGAACAGTCCGATGGGGTCTTTCGGTACTTTTTTGGGTTTTTTGGAGGGTGACGTAAAGAGGGAGATCGAACAAAAAAAAGCGATTTTGGCGGCGTGCGATACGTTTATGTCTCTCAAAATATGGCTAGATAACTAATAGGGGGATTGCCGATGAGCGATAAAAGTATTATGTTTGTTGACGACGAGTTGGAACCTATCAAATGTTTTGCAAATATTTTTAAAAAAACGTTTGAAAACATATATCTGGCCTCCGACGGGCTAAAAGGGTTTGAGGCCTATAAAGAACACAGACCCGATATCATCGTGAGTGATGTCAATATGCCAAATTGTGACGGTTTTCGGATGCTATCGATGATAAGGGAGCTGAATCCGGACGTAAAAATCATTTTTGCAACCGCACATACCGAGGAGGAGCTACTGGAGACTATCGAGGCGCTTGGGGCTATGTATGTGACAAAACCGATAAACGTCGTAAACCTACGAAAAATGATTTTCGGACTTTTGGAAGAGCTAGACTAAAAGGAAAAATAAATGTCTATCGAAGAAAATTATAAATCAGTCATAGGTGAACTGAGAGATTATACGGCAAAAAACGGTAGCTTTTTTGAGACTCTCCTAAACAATATACCGATTCCGGTCTTTATCAAAAACAAAGACGGAAAATATATAGGGGCAAATGATGCTTTTTGCAAGTTTTTTGGAGCTGGACGGGATGTTTTTTTGGGTAAAAATATTTCCGAACTGACAGCTCCGGATATCGCCTCTACGTATATAGAAAAAGACAATGAACTATTCCAAAACCCCGGACAAACTCAAAAATACGAGTTTGTAGTGGATTGTAAGCACCACGGAGGGGAGATAAGAAACGTCGTTTTTTATAAAAACGTATTTTTTTGTCAGGAAGGTGAAATCGGCGGGATAATCGGGTGTATACAAGATGTCACAGAGAGACTGCAATACGAAAAAGCCCTTTTGGAGCTTAGCGGCAGACTCCAAAAAAGCGTAGAGGAGGAGACTCTAAAAAAGCTTGAAAAAGAGAGGATTTTGATTGAGCAATCCAAAAATGCGACGATGGGAGAGATGATAAGTATCGTAGCCCATCAGTGGAAGCAACCGCTAAACGCCATATCGCTACTGACTCAAGGGATGCAGCTAGATAGCGAAGACGGTGAACTAACGGCTGAAAACTTCAAGGACTATACTGACAAGATACTAAAGCAAGTAGATCATATGGTCGATACGATAAACGATTTTAGAAACTTTTTTCGGTCTGCCGAGCCAAAAACCCAGTCAATTCAAAAAAATATCGAAGATAGCGTCACGCTACTGGGGGATCAGTTTAGAATCAACGACATAACGGTAGATATATCCGGTGATGATTTTTTGATTATGTCTGTCGCATCGGAGCTAAAACAGGTTTTTGTAAATATCCTAGTAAATGCAAAAGATCAGATGGTATCTCAAAAACCGGAATGCAGGGATATCTATATCGTTTTAGATTCAGGCGAAAAGTCGGTTTGCGTCTCGGATAGGGCTGGCGGAATCAATGAAAATATCATCGATATCGTATTTGAGCCGTACGTCAGTGCAAAAGGTGACAAGGGAACCGGCATCGGTCTGTATATGGTCAAAATGATAGTAGAGGGAAAACTAAACGGAAAGATAGAGGCTAAAAACCAAAACGGCGGTGCAGTATTCAAAATATTTTTTTAATATTTATAGCCGTTGTTAGGTTTTTTTGTTTACAATTGTTTCCATTTAAAAAAGAGCTTAGGAGTTGATATGCAAGAAAGCAAAACTACCCCCCCCGCATGAGGCGCAGATGAAAACGTCGGGATTAGAGAGCTTTATAGATGTTTTACCTGCTCCGGTATTTATAAAAGATACAAAAGGGACTTACATAGCTTGCAACTCTCATTTTGCCCATTTTTTGGGGCTTGAAAAAGACGATATATTGGGCAAAAAAGCATCCGATATATGCACCGTCTACTGTGCCGAAGAGTATGCAAAAAAAGATACGGAGCTACTCCAAAACCCACAAAAGCCTCAAAGATATGAGTTTATGATAACCAGTAGGACGGGTGAGGGTAAAAATGTAGTTTTTTACAAAAACGCACTTCTTGATACCGATGGAGAGGCATGGGGTATTATCGGCTGCATAAAAGATATAACCGAGCACAGACACCGCCAAAGTTCTCTCGAAGAGTTTAACAGGCAGCTCCAGCAAAGGGTAGAAAAAGAGATTGCCGAGAAGACGGAGAAAGAGAAGTTGCTAGTTGAACAGTCAAAAAACGCTCTAATGGGAGAGATGATAGGTGTTATAGCTCATCAGTGGCGGCAACCCCTAAATGCGGTGGCGATAATAGCTCAAGAACTAAAACTGGACAATGATTACGGGGAGCTCACAAAAGAGGCCGTCGAGTATTACTCTAAAAAACTTGTCTCTCTGGTTGAGCATATGAACTCTACTATTGATGTTTTTAGAAGTTTTTTTAAAAGGGGTGAACCGCACAAGAGCAGTGTAGTCGGGATTTTAGGGGAGAGTATCAGGCTTTTGTCGGAAGAGTTAAAAATAAATAGCATATCGGTAAAAATTAACGGAGACGATTTTGAGCTGTTTACGAATACTTCTGAGTTAAAACAGGTATTTATAAACCTTTTGGTAAATGCAAAAGATCAGATAAACTCGGTTATGCCTAAAAGTAGAGAGATTACAATCTGTCTGGACAAAGAGGCTCATAGCATAGAGATTGCCGACTATGCAGGCGGTGTTTGCGAATCAATCATCAAAAGCGTGTTTGAGCCGTATGTGAGTACCAAAGGGGAGAAGGGAACCGGAATAGGTCTATATATGGTAAAAATGATTGTAGAAGATAGAATGGGCGGCAAAATATCGGTTACAAATAAAGACGGTGGGGCTTGCTTTAGACTCGATTTTAAAAAAATGTAAAAATTTAAGTTTTAAAAATATAGACTTATCTTTAATATTAAGCTTTCTAAAGACTATCAAAGGTTTTGGATGTTACGGCTTTTGCGGACAACTATGTTTTGGATTTTATCGTTTACGTTTGCTTTGAGTGCGGATGAGACGGTAAAATACGGACAAAGCCCATGGGAGCCTCTGGTTTTTGTAAAGAACCAAAAAGCAACCGGAATTATCCCTGATTATATGACCCTTTTGGAGCAAAAAAGCGGGATAAAATTTGTATACGACTATGAGGAAAACTGGAGCGTAGTCTTAAAAAACTATGAAAACGGCAAGACCGATTTGGTTCCGGGGCTTATCTCGTTTGATGTTAGCGGTGGGGATAAGATCACAAAGCCTTTTTTGAGATTCAAACTCGTTCTGGCCTCCGTCAAAGATTTTAACAAACCGATAAACGAACTCTCCGAAGTCGAAAAAAGAGACCTGCTCGTATGTGTGGGTGCCGACTCTTCTGCGCTACACTACCTTCAAAAATACTATCCGGCTATCAAAACATACAAGGTTGACAATGTAAAAGAGGGGCTAATGGCCTTGCAGGCAAAAAAAGCCGATTTGTTTTTGGAGATAGCTCCGATAGTCGCATACGGTATTCAAAACAGCGGGATACCGGATGTGAGGGTGGCCGGTATACTAAACGACGAACTGGAGCTTGTAATGAGCTCAAAAAACGACGGGTTGATTACGAGGCTTAATGCGGCTATAGACAAGGTGTCTGATGGTGAGACTGAGACGATATACAATAGATATGTGAAGTTAAATATCGCCCAAAAAACAGACTATACCTTGCTAGCCAATATATTATCTATTGCCGTATCGGTTTTGGCGGTTTTATCATTCTGGCTCTATCTGCTAAACAAAGAGATCAAAAAACGGAAAAAGGCCGAGGAGGAGGCAAAGGCGGCTAGCCTAGCCAAAAGCAGGTTTGTCTCAAATATGAGTCATGAGATCAGAACCCCTATAAATGCCGTTTTGGGGATGCTCTATCTGCTTGAAAAAACAAATCTGGATGACCAACAGCGAAACTATGTCGTAAAGTCTCAGAGGGCGGCGATGTCGCTACTGGGGGTTATCAACGATATTCTCGATTTTTCAAAAATAGAGGCCGGAAAAATAGAGATAGAGACGATAGACTTTAGGCTCGACAAGGTGCTGGAGGATGTATCGAACATAGTCGGATTCAAGGCTTTTGAGAAAGCTCTTATCTTTAATATAGACAAAGACCATAGTATCCCGCCTATACTCCGTGGGGACTCATTGAGACTGGGGCAGATTTTGCTGAATCTGACAAACAACTCCGTCAAATTTACGAATAACGGATTTGTCGGATTATCGGTAAAGCTTTTGAGTGTTGACGGCGACAGCGTAAGGGTGCTCTTTAGGGTTGCCGATAGCGGTATCGGGATGAGTGCGGAGCAGCAAAAACTTATTTTCTCCGAGTTTTCACAGGCTGATAGCAGTACCACTAGACGTTTCGGCGGATCCGGTCTGGGGTTAGCTATCTGCAAAAAACTTACCGAAATGATGGGCGGCTCAATATGGATAGAATCTAGCGAAGTCGGTATCGGTACCGTGTTTTGTGTTTCGCTCCCTTTTGGGGTTGTGTGGGAGGAGGCGGCCACATGGCACCGGAGCGTAGGGGATGCCGGAAAGATATTGTCTACTATAAATATGCTGATAGTAGACGACGAGAGTAGCTCCAGAGATATTCTCTCCAAAACAGCAGAATCTATCGGTATCAAAAATAGAGTCGTAACAAGCGGCAAAGAGGCATTGGAGGAGCTAAAAAGAAAAAAATATGACATAGTCTTGATAGATTGGAGTATGCCTATGATGGACGGTATCGACACCATCATGGCGATAAAACAGGATACCGAAATCTCCGTCAAACCAAAATTTGTGATGGTTACCGCATTTGGGAGAGAGGATCTGATGGATAGGATCAAAGAGGTTGATCTGGACGGTCTGTTGCTAAAACCGATTACCGCCCAAAGTCTTATGGATACGCTGCTTCGGGTATGTGGAGTTGAGCCGGAGGGTGGGGTAAAGACAAAGGTGTCGGTCTCTTTGGAGTCGCTCGATAAAAAAAAGATACTAGTCGTTGAGGATAACGATATCAATAGAGAGTTTGCCGTAGAGATGCTCTCACGTGAGGGGATTGACGTAGATGTTGCGGTGGACGGTCTCGATGCTGTGGAAAAAGTAGCCGGATCCAAAAAATACGATCTGGTGCTTATGGATATCCAGATGCCAAGACTCGACGGTATGGAGGCGACGAGACGGATACGCTCTATGGATGGTGAATACTTCAATAAGCTACCGATCGTAGGACTTAGTGCCAATGCGGTAAAAAGCGATATCGACGAGGCTATGAAATCCGGCATGAGCGGGTATGTCACAAAACCTTTCGTAGCGGCTGAACTGTTTACCCTACTCGTAGCCCTGATAGGTGACGGTGTGGTCAGGTACAAGGTAGAGGATGCGGTGGATGACGGCTCTGTCAAATCAGCCATCCCCGCTATACCGTTTGTTGACACGCAAAAAGGGATAGAGAGGGTAGGGGGGAACAAGGCTTTATATCTAAAGCTTCTACATAGTTTTGCCGCCAACTACGGCGATGATTTTGAAAAAACCGTAAAACTAATAGAGAGCGGCCAAATCATAGAGGCCGAGGAGGAGTGCCACAAGCTAAAAGGGTTGTGCGGCAATCTGGGTGCAGAGGTGTACGATGATTTGTGCAAACTGGACGATTCGTTAAAAAACAATAACGGATACGACTATACGCATATCGGCAAAACAGCCGATCTATATAGTAAGACTATAGGGTCTATAAACTCTTTTTTTGAAAATAGCGGCTCAGGTGTCGGCGGCGCTCAGGCTGGGGCTATCGAGAGGGGTGACGTATCTGTTTTGTTGTCAAAAATAAACGACAATCTGGAGCTTGATATAGGGGTTGCTATGGATGATTTTGAGAGATTAAAAAAATCCGCCTCTTTGTATGTGTCGGGGGCTGTTTTGGAGAAAATGGACAAAGCTTTGGCCTCTTTTGATATTGAAAATATGAGAGAGCTGATCGCTGAAGCTATGTCAAAGCTAAAAATGCAAGAGGGTGGAGAGGTATGAGCGGTACAAAAAAAAGAGTTTTAGCGGTAGATGATACTCCGGAGAATTTGCAATTTATAGTAGCGCTACTAAAAGATAAATATGCGGTCGTAGCGGCAACTTCCGGACAAAAAGCTATTGACATGGCTAAAAACTCAAAACCGGATCTCATACTTCTCGATATTATCATGCCCCAAATGGACGGTTATGAGGTTTGCAGACTTCTAAAGTCGGAACCGGTCACATCGTCGATTCCGGTTGTTTTTGTGACCTCAAAAAACGATATTTTTGACGATACGATAGGGTATTCTGTCGGTGCTTCGGAGTACTTGACTAAGCCGATTGAGCCGGATTTATTGATAGCGACCGTAGAGGCGTATCTTGGCTAAGAAAAAGACGAAACAAAATAAACATTTGGAGATTGATATGAGCTATAGGGTTTTGGTTGTAGATGACGTAGCGGAAAATATCTCTATGATTGTCGAGATACTAAAAAAAGATTATCACGTCGTAACCGCAAAAGACGGTATGAGTGCCCTCAAAATAGCTTCATCGCATCCACAACCGGATCTCATACTCCTAGATATCCTGATGCCCTCCATCAACGGCTACGACGTGTGTGTTCAGCTAAAAGCCGATGAGAGGACAAAAGATATTCCTGTTATTTTTCTGACGGTTTTGGATGAAACACACGATATCGAGAGGGGCTTTAGGCTGGGCGGTGTCGATTATGTAACCAAACCGTTTGAGCCTAGCGTTTTAAAAGCCAGAGTAAAAACCCATTGTGAGCTCTCAAACAGTAAAAAAGAGTTAAAGCACTTCAACAAAGAGTTGGAGGCATTGGTGGTTGCCAGAACCGCTGAACTAGAGAGATTAAATGCCCATTTGGAAGAGAGGGTAGCCGAAGAGGTTGAGAAAAATATGGAAAAAAGTAGGCTCATGGCGCAACAGTCAAAGCTTGCAGCTATGGGGGAGATGATAGGGGCAATAGCCCATCAGTGGAGACAACCCCTGAATGCTATAGGGTTGATGATTCAGGATGTGAGGGCGGCATATACTTACGGAGAACTGGATCCAGAGTATATACAGTCGTTTGAGGACAGGGCGATGTCTCAGGTAAATTTTATGTCAAAAACGATTGACGATTTCCGTATGTTTTTTAAAACCGACAGAGAAAAAACGGTTTTTTCGGCTATGGGTGCCGTCAAGGCAGCTATAGAGCTCATATCGATACAGTTTGGAGCAAATGGGATATCTATAGAATTAGAATCTAATTTTGACGATGGGGAGACAAATGTGTTGGGTTATCCAAACGAGCTAAAACAGGTTGTTTTGAATCTGCTTTCAAACTCCAAAGATGCAATTTATGATAAACGCAAGCATCTTGGCGAGAAGTTTGACGGATTTATATGGGTGTCAATCTCAAAAGAGGATAAGCTTTGTATCAATGTCAGTGACAACGGTACCGGAATTTCAGAGAGTGTTGCGGGTAGGATATTTGAGCCGTATTTTACAACCAAACAACCGGGCGAGGGGACCGGAATAGGTCTTTATATGTCAAAAATGATCATAAAAAACAGTTTTAACGGTGATATTGCTTTCAAAAATAGCGATGCGGGGGCAGTATTTACGATTTTTATCCCTATTTTGTAGCCCCCTTTCTCCACTTTGTCTCTATGCTAAATTCAGAAATTTTTGAGGCGGGGATTCCCCCTACGGTGATGTAGCCCTCCGTGATGTCTTTTACGACTACGGCGTTTGCGGCTATTGTTACCCCTTCCGCTATTTTGATCCCTCCTAACACCTTTGCCCCAGGCCCTATATAGCAGTTGTCCCCTATGGTCGGAGCTTCACCGGTTAGCAGATCCTCTCCGATTAGCGTTCCGGCTCCGGCTATCGTGCAGTTTTTCCCTATTTTTGCTTTGCCGTTGATGACTATATCGCCGTAGTGTCCGAGCCTTAGACCTTTGTCGCAGGTGTTTGGAGTGATTGAAAATCCGAGCCTGATGGACTCAGATTTGAATCTAAAACGGTAGTATATTCCGACCAGTTTGCCTATTATGTCTTTTCTGCAATTTATGTAATACTCAACGGTTCGGAGTAGTTTTTGGTATCTGTATATTTCGCTAAAAAACCTCTCCTTCGCCGTTTTAACCCCTATTTCCATTGCGTCGGCTTCTAAATATTCATAAAACTCTTGTTTGTTTTTTATCATTTTGCCGGAACCTTTATATTTACGGTTGTTTTGCTCTCGACCGATGTTATCTCTATTGTTCCGCCCATACTCTCTTCTATGATCGATTTACTCATATAAAGCCCCATTCCGGCTCCGTTTGATTTGAATTTTGTAGTAAAGTACGGCTCAAAGATTTTATCTATCACATCCTCCGGTATCCCGCCGCCGTTGTCTGTTATTGTTATTAGAGCATCGTCGTTTTGTTTTGAGATTGATATATCGATTGCCCCGTTTTCGACTTTGTTTTTTACAATCGCATCTTTTGAGTTTAGCAATATATTCAAAATCACCTGCATAAATTCATTCGGGTGTCCTATGCTCTCCAGTTCTTCTGTGTTATTTATGGATACCGATATCTCTTTTGCTTCAAGCGATGCAGATAGTAGCGACAAGGCCTCTTTGACTTTTGATATTATCCCGAAAGCTGTTTTGTCGGTATCGGGGGCAAAAAAACTTCTGAATTTTTCCAGACTTTTCGATAAATCGTTAATCAGCGATACCGCCTTTTGGGTGTTTGACTTGACGTATTTCTCATCCATCTCCCCCTCTGTGTATGCTATCGGGAAATCTTGCAACATAATACTGACGGCATTTAGCGGTTGCCTCCAGTAGTGTGCTATATTTGAGATCAGTTCGCCCATTGCGGCTAGCCTGCTCTGTTTTAGTAGTAGATATTGCCTCTCCTCACTTTTTGCCACTTCGGCAGATACTCTAGCCTCCAACCCTTTGTTTAGTTCCTCCAACTCACTGTTTTTTTGTCGTAAACTTGTTTTGTATCCACCTAAAATAGAGTTAAAAGATGCCGTAACGACTGCCAGAAAGATCGCCGTCACTATGGAGACAACGACAAAGATAGTTATTGTGGAGATGAGTTTGTGCTTATGATTCTCCCGTATCTCTTCGGTGCGTTTTTTCTCTTCAGTGATTATATCGTCGATATACGTTCCGGTTGCTATAATCCAGCCCCACTCTTTGTACTCTTCTGCGTATGCTATTTTCGGGGTATCTCTTCCGGTGCTAGGCTTTATCCACTCATACCTATAAAACCCGCCACCCTTTTTTGCCTGCTCTGTTAGTATCGATACAATCTCTTTGGTTTTTTGTTCCAAAGGGTCTTTTGCCTCGTAGATATTGAATCCGGCAAGCCTCCCGACACTAGGAACGGATATGATCTTCCCGTCATTTTGGTAGATAGATGTGTAACCGTCGTTTGCAAACCGCATATTGAGGATATGATCTGCTGCTTTTTGTTTTAGCCTGTTTTCCACGGCTTCCATATACTCGCCTGAGCCAACCATCCAGTCTAGCGGAGCAAAGTATTTTACATATGAAATTTTTTGCTCTACCTTGCCGGATACCGGATTTTTCCATTTATACTCTACAAAACACCCGTTTGGATTTGCCGCCACCTGTTTTTTGAGTTCTAGTAGCGGTGTTTTGCCGTTTTCATCCTTGTATTCGTATGCACTTTTCCCCTCTCTGCCTCGATCCCTCGGGGGTATCTCCCATACTCCGTCATTCATCCTGATAACAAATATATACCCTCGACCTTCAAAAAAATCGAGGCTTTCAATGCTTCTTTTTAGCTCTTTGTTGTTTTGTTTGAATATTTTGTATTCCGATTCGATAATTTTGTAGGCATTTTCTGTCTGCTCTTGTATCCGCTCTTTCGTGTCGCTAATAGTATTTTTACGCTCTATATCGATATACTCTTTTACCCGTCTTACCTCTGATTTTATGAGTTCTTTTTTTTGTGTAACGATAGAGCGTTCAATCCGTTTTATCGCATCTTCCAAATGCTCCCTCTCTTCTCCTATAATGAAATAACCGATAGAGAAAGCCCCTAGTATAATAATCGTAAATGAAAATATAAAATAACTCTTAAAGATCGACTCTTCTTTAATTTTTGGGAGAAATTTAAAAAAATACATTTTTGTCTCTTATGTTTTTAATTATCGGGTTTGCTTTTTAAAAACCGTAATTATGCCTAAATTATGCCTAAATTATGCCCGAAATGATTAGCATCCGTATAGCATTGTTAGCTTTCGGTTAGCATATTTTTAATTTTGGTTCAAAATTTGCTAGAATAAAGCAAAGGGCGTATAATTGCCTTTTTCAAAGGGCTACGTCAAATCTATTTTTAAAAGGTGGTAGAATGAAAAAAGCGGTGCTTTTGGCCGGTGTGGCTTGCTCTTTTATGTTTGCCGATAACTTCATAATACGAAGCGAATCCGGTAAACAACCGGAGGCGGCAAAAGAGGAGAGGAGACACTCATCCGATGCTCCACAAAGAGTCGTGATAGAGGATGTGAACCCTGCTAGCGAAATGGGGCAGCTGATAGGTAATATGCTCAAACAATCGGAAAACAAAAAAGAGACTCCGGTAGCGGTTGTAGTTGAAAAAGCTCCAGAGGTAAAAAAAGTCGTAGCGAAAAAGAAAAAACCGAAAGTAGTTTGCAAGCCGGTAAAAACAAAAAAGAAAAAACCGACCGCTAAAAAAACCGTTATAAACGCTGAGTCCAAAAAAAGTAGCGTCCAAATGGAGGTGAAAAGTGAAGATCCTGCAAAAGTAGGGGAAAAAGAGAAAAAAGAGGCCGAACACAACGAATCAAATTCAAGCCTCAAAAAAGTATCCGGAGTACACGGTTAAAAAGCCAAAAAATTGGGGCTTAGGCAACCCCACTTCTGCAAGCTAAACTCCAGCAATTAGTTGCGAGAGCCCTCACGCTGAAGACCTCATTTTAGGCTTTGCCTAAAATGTGAGGATTAATTAGATGGTTTTAATAGTTTTAAATCCCTTTTTGCAAATGCCGTTATAGATATAGTCACCATTACCGCTAAACATACATAAACAAATGTCGGAACCGGAACAGGATCGCCTTGTGCGTATGAGTGTAGCCCCGATAAGTAAAAGTTTACCCCAAAATAGGTCATTACGATCGAACAAAATGCAAACATAGATAGTACCGATAAAACATAAGGGGAGTTTAGTTTGGGAATATATCTGGAGTGCACGACTATCGTGTAGATAAGTATCGATACAAGCGCCCATGTCTCTTTCGGATCCCATCCCCAGTATCGTCCCCAGCTCTCGTTTGCCCATACGCCTCCCAAAAAGTTACCGACGGTTAACATGAAAAGCCCTACGATAAGGGTCATTTCGTTGATTACCGCAAGCTCCCTGATTTTTTTGTCTATAAGCGGATTAATGTTGCTTCTTACCGTAAAGAGTATGAGACAAACAAAACCGATGAGTGCCCCAAGCCCCAAAAACCCATAACTAGCGGTAATCATAGAGACGTGGATAGTGAGCCAGTATGATTTTAGTACCGGAACGATATTTGTGATTTGCGGATCCATCCAGCTGAGGTGAGCTACGAATAGGACTATGCCCGAGAGTATGGCGGTTAGAGCCAATGTAAACGACGATTTTTTGACAAATAGTAGTCCCGCTAGAGTTGTTGCCCATGCTATATACGTCATAGACTCATATCCGTCACTCCAAGGCGCATGACCTGAGATATACCATCTAGCGGCTAGGTTAGCGGTATGCAGGACAAATCCAAACGTCAGGGCGACAAGTGATATATTTCTGGTGACATTAGCCCATTTGGACTCTTTTGTCAGAGATGCAAACTCGGTTATCAGTAGTATGAAACCTGCAAGTAGATATAAATAAATCAAGTTTTTAAAGATATTTAGCTTGTTGTACAAAATCTCTGTTTTTAATTTCTGTTCCGGCGGCATTACCGCACTTCCGTATTTTGCCTGCAACGATTTAATCCACTCTATTTTTTGCATAGCGGAAGCAACTTTGGACGGATTTGATGCCGACTCGGAGGCATCGGAAAAGAAAGCACCGAGATTAGATTTTATACCGTGAGACAGGTTTTGATCCAGAGTCATTACCGCTTGAGCCGGATCTATCCATGCATTATTTGGATCTGACGGTTTTGGGAAAATCTTTAGGAGTTGTCCGCTATAAACCATATAGAGGATATTTAATCTCTCATCTATTTTTAGTATATCTTTGTCTAGAGTTCCACGCTCGGATGGTTTTTTTCTGTTCGCATCCTCTACATACATCCCAAGTTTGTAAGCGGTTTGCCCCATATTTTCATCAAAAAAATCTACAAAGGCCGCCTTTTTGTCATCCGCCCCCATCCCTAAAAGCTTTTTTATCTCCGGATGCGTGACTTTGATAAATTTGATTTGTTGCCAGCTTTTAGGCTCCAGTAGCATCCCAAGCATAACCTCGTTTGCGCTCATCCCATCAAACGTTTCGCTACCGGTTACTTTGTCCATTATCTCGACCGCAAGGGTGTTGACCGGTTTTATCCTCCCTTGAAAATCCTGCACCAGAAGTGTTGAAAATGCATCCGCAACCTCTTTGTTTACCGCTTTTGCGCTACTGATAACCGATTGCGACTGCATCGCTACGGAGCCGTTGTTTTCGGCTTTTAGGTCCGATGTAAACAGTATGGCCAAAAACGCTACGACGGCCGATGCTTTTTGAAGATCCAAAAGCCCGTTTAATTTTCTAAATCTCGAGTTTTTGTTTATGAGTAGCCACATCATAGATAATCCCATCAAGAGATACCCAAAGTAGGTAGGCAGCTTGCCCGGGTCTTTTGATACTGAAAGTATCGTCCCTTTTTCGTCAGGGTCGTATGAGGATTGGAAAAATCTAAATCCTGCGGCATCTAGTGTATGGTTCATATATATCCTCTCGTCAAAGCTTTTCCCGCCTTCCGTCACCGACACGACAGACTCGTATGATGACGGGCTCATGGAGCCTGGGTATCTTGATAAAATAAAATCTTTCAGCTTTAGCGTGACAGGGATTTCAAGCTCTTTTGAGCCGTATGAGACCGATACGTTTAGCTCTTTAAATATAGCTTTTGCGCTCTCTCCGGCACTTTGCGGCTGACCCATGACCGTTACACTTTTTGTTTCACCTCCGCTTTTTAGTTCAAACACCAAGGCGTCATCCAGACTTTGCCCCTTCATCTTTTGTTTTGCGCTAACTAACTTTACAACCCCTGACGTTGTTATGAGTCTAGGGACAAAGCTAATACCGTCTATGTTGTAGAGTTTTCCTTTTATAAATTCGTTGATCTCATTTTTTTTATATATTCCACTGTCTTTGTCTGCCATGCTCATGTACTCTATGTCTTTGTTGGCTATAAAGTACATTTTTGAGTTTGCGGCAAAAAATCTGACCGCCGGGGTTTCAGAGTTTAGCGCCGAATCTTCTGCTAGTTCAAATGTGATGCCGTGCTCTATCAGTTTGCTTTTCGGTTCTAGCATCTTTTGGCTCGGAGTCTCTCCATCGGTTGCGATAACGAGTGAGATCATAGGCTTCCCACCGCTTTTTTGCTCTTCTATTTGTTTGACTGCGTTTGGGATTACCTCTTTTAGTGTTACCTCGACGTTTTTACCCTCAAAATTGACTGTTTTTTCAAATTTTTGCTCTTTATCTTTTGAGATTAGCATCTTCTCCTCAAGGACGTTTTTGGCACCCTTTGATTCCGTGACAACCGTTATGTATGTATCGGCAGATAGTATTTTGTTTGTACTCTCCCCTTCTCTGATGTGCATTATCCCTTCATATCCGGCGTATCTGGTGATAGCGGCACCTATCAGTATTATGATAAAAGAGCTATGCATAAGCCCGCTTGCCAACTTCTCTTTTGTATAAAGTTTTTGTCTGACGATATTGATGAGAAGCGAGAGAGCCAAAAATACCATCACCCCCTCAAACCATCCGGCATTATAGACAAGAGCTTTTGCTCCTGCCGTTCCGTAGTCGTTTTCGACGAACGTCGCAACGGCACTTGCGGCCGCAAAAATAAACAAAAATATCGATGCAAGCCACATCGACGCTACAAAATCAAGGATACGCTTCATTTGAACCTACCGAAAAAAAGTTTGCGCAATTCTACTAAAAAAATATTTTTTTAGCTCTTGTCTTATTTGAGTTCACCCCAGTTTTTACCTATATTTACAGAGGTTTTGAGCGGAACCTCCAGTTTTACTACCGACTCCATAACCCCTTGAAATATGGAGGCTGCCTTTTCGGAGTCTTTTTCGGCACACTCAAAAATGAGCTCATCGTGTATTTGTAAAATCATCTTGGCGTTTATATTATTTTTTGTTATATAATCGTCAATTTTGATCATTGCAGTTTTGATGATGTCTGCGGCAGAGCCTTGAAATACCGTATTTACGGCCTCCCGCAAGTATGTTGCCTCGTCTCTGGCTCCAATGTTTTTAAAATCAAAAAATCTTTTTCGCCCAGATAGTGTCTTTACAAAACCATCCCTCTTTGCTCCGTCTTTTATAGACTCCAAAAACTCTTTTACCGTAGGAAATGACGCAAAATAGCTATCAATCAGCCCCTTTGCCTCCTTGACGCTTATCTGTAAAGTATCGGATAGTTTCTGACTCCCCATCCCGTATAGTAAGCCGAAATTGATTGTTTTGGCTTTGTTTCTATTTTCTTTTGCCTTTGACTCTCCAAATATTTTTTGAGAGGTCTCCAGATGTATGTCCCTATCCTCCAAAAACGCCCTTACTAATGTCTCATCCTTGCTATAATGAGCCAAAAGTCTGAGCTCTATCTGCGAGTAGTCAAGCCCAATTAGACTCATCCCCTCTCCGGCCTCAAATGCGTATCTAATCCGTCTGGAGCTCTCTGTTTTTGTAGGGATATTCTGGAGGTTCGGATTTTTGCTTGATAGTCTACCCGTAGCTGTTCCGGTTTGCAGAAAGTTTGTATATATTTTTGATTCCGGATTTTTTTTGGATAGCTCTATCATCGGCTCCAGATAGGTACTTTTTAGCTTAAAAACCTCCCTGTAGAGGAGTATTTTTTCGATCACCGGATGAGAATCTAACATTTTTGTCAGAGTTCTCTCGTCGGTACTTAGCCCTGTTTTTGTCTTTTTTTTGGAGTCAAGCCCTAGCTTTTGATACAAAACCTCCGAGAGCTGTTTTGTAGAATTTATGTTGAATTCCGAATCGGTAAGTGAAAAAATCTCTTTTTTGAGCCCCTCGATATCTTCGTCCGTAGCGGCCAAAAGCTCTTTTAGGATGTTTACATTTACCCTGATTCCGGCTCTCTCCATAAAAAACAAAACAAAAATAAACGGCATTTCGATATTTACAAAATCATCAAACATCTGTTTCTCGTCGTTTTGTAATTTAGGATATAGCTCGTTATAGATTTTGAGGGTATACAAAGCATCTTCTGCGGCGTATTTTGTCGCCTCTTCGATAGAAACGGCAGAAAAATCGTCTCCGGTTTTTACCGTCTCTTTGTACTTTATCATCTCGTGCCCAAACATCCGTTTTGCGTTTGCATCGAGTGAAACCGCCATATCCGGAGCAAACATCCAACAAAGAATCATAGTGTCGGCGTGAATATGCCTGTTACACTCATCTAGCATATCCCATACTACGCCGATATCAAATTTTAAATTATGGCCGACTATTTTTCTCTCAAACAGCGTATTCAGCCACTTTTTTGCCTCTTCGCATGAAATCTGTTCGCCTACGCCTAGATATGAGTGTGCGAGGGGGACATAGTATGCTTCGTCGGTATTGTATGCAAACGAAAAACCGACCGTCTTTGCGATTTTGGTATCTAGCGAATTTGTCTCGGTATCGAATGCTACGACGGCATCTGCCGGTATTTTGGAGATCGCATCTGATAGTTTTTGTGGGGTGTCAAGTGTTATATAGTTTGGTTCTTTTTCGGTTTTTTTATCTGTCGGTTTTGGTTTTGACTCCTCAAACAAAGATGCTTTTTGGAGGAGGTGACGGATGTCATAGGTGAGCATCTCGTCTCGTATGAGGGAGAAATCAATAGCTTCAGGTAGTGCCGAGCCATCATAGTCTATGAGATCTACCGCATCGTCTTGCAGGCAGACCAACCGTTTGCTCATAAATGCGTTTTCGCACCCCGCAACCAAAAGCTCTTTTGTCCTTCCGCCGATCTCCTCTATATGTTCATATAGATTCTCTATCGTTTTATATTCGTTTATCAGTTTAGCTGCAGTTTTTGGCCCTATCCCTTTTACTCCGGGGACATTATCCACGCTGTCGCCCACAAGACTCTGAAAATCTATAAACAATGTCGGGTGAACTCCGAATTTTTCTATACATCCGGCTTCGTCAATAACTGTTTTTTTGGACGGATCCCAAATCGTCACCTTTTCGCCGTCTATCAACTGATACAGATCCTTATCATGGCTCACGACCCTTACAGCCATGCCGTCGTTTTTGGCTATTTTTGCCATTGCCGCTATGATGTCGTCTGCCTCATATCCGTCAACGGACATCGTTTTTAGCCCCAGTTTTGAGAGCCACTCTATCGCTATCGGTAGTTGTGCCTTAAAATCCTCCGGAGCATCCGGTCGATTCCCCTTGTAGTCGGCATAAATATCCTCCCGAAACCCTTTTGTTTTGCTCTCCAGACAAAAGATGATGTAATCGGTATCGTGCTCTTTTGAAAATCTCGACAAAAAGTTCAAAAATCCGGTCAAAAGCCCCGTCGGAAAACCGCTTTTGCTCTTTAGCGGCGGCATTGCAAAGTAGCTTCTAAAAAAAAATCCGAATGTATCAATCAGCGTGACTGTTTTTTGCATATCGTAGTGTCCGTAATGTGTGGTTTTGGGCGTATTATAGTAGGGTTTGGTTTTAATACAGAGGTGTAATCGTTTCGTAACAGGCCACGGGTAAAATCTGACCGCAAAAAAATTCTAATCTAAAAGGGTTGATATATGAAACTAAAAGCCTCTATTGCGGCTTGTCTGGCACTGGCCTCTATAGCCTCTGCTAGCGGAATCACGCTATACGAAGACATCCAAACAAAACAGATATTTACGGAGCCGGGTGAAAATAGAC
This sequence comes from uncultured Helicobacteraceae bacterium, assembly GCA_937973585.1. Classification (GTDB taxonomy): domain Bacteria; phylum Campylobacterota; class Campylobacteria; order Campylobacterales; family UBA6016; genus UBA6016. The sequence continues at coordinate 19,413 of CALJKN010000172.1, read as the reverse complement.
AAAAACTTGGAAGCTTTATTCAAGAAAACAACGTAGCTGAGCTAATGGGCAAAGAGGTAAAAGGTATTCCGGTAACTTCTAAGGCAAAAAAATTGGAATTTAGCGGTACTCACTATCTAGGTTTTACATCTGCGAACCCTAGAGTTCAAGACGGCACAAACAATAACTCTCAAGGCTTTGAGTTTAGAAGAAACTATGTCCAAGTAAAAGCATACCTAAACGACAAAGACTACCTAAGAGTTACTATGGATGCTACAAAAGAGCTTGCATCTGCAGCAGATTCAAGCTTTAATAACAGCAAGGGAACTTACTCTTACACGCCTAGTTCTCAAAACAGCGGCTATGCAGACGTATTTATTAAATATGCATATCTTTGGCTAGATAGCGTACCTTTTCTTCCAAACACGGGTGCTGAGATAGGTGTTGTGCATAGACCTTGGATAGACTATGAAGAGCATAACGGTTGGTACTACAGATCATTCAACAAGGTTGCCCTTGAGCATAAAGGTACCGCTACGGAAGCCGGCCCTGACCTAGTAAACTCTGCAGATTTGGGTATTAACCTGAAGTCAAAATTTGATTATTTCACGTCTGAAATCGGTATTTTTAACGGTGAAGGCTACCATGCAGATAAAGGTGGTGCAAACCAAAACGATAGCAACGGCATGTCTTATGAGTGGAGACTAACAGGACATCTACTAGGTGACGGTAAAAAAGTAGGTAAATATGATGTGACAAAAGATCAGTATGCGCATATTTCTACTTACGGACTAGCAAGCTTTGACCATAAGGCTGAGACTTCAAACTTCGGTGCTACCGATAAATACGACAGAAAATACTGGGGTATTCATGGTGTTTACAACCATCCGTATGGCTTGATCGCCGGTCAATACTTTGCCTCAAACGATGACTACAAAAACGACGGTTCTAAAAAAGTAGACATCAAAGGTTGGTCAATCAACGGTGAAATCAGACCTGTTAAAGACTGGACGATTATCGGTAGATATGATGCACATGTCAAAGATGCCACGGATAATACAGGCAAAGAGTACACAAAAACAGAAGATGTAAAACAAATCATCTATGGTGTAGCATATAAAGCTAGCAAAAACGTGACCTATATAGCTTCTGGTAAAAACATAAAAGACAAAGGGCAAACTGCAGCTGCTACAAGAGTGGACAATTGTGCTGCGGCTGAAACATGCGTAGATAAAAACGTCTATATGTTGACTGCTGAAGTAAAATGGTAATAGCCTAGCGTCCCATAAATAACTCCTCAAACTCCTTATATTTCAAATTGGCGGGTATACCCCGCCTTTTTTACTTTTGATTAATTCTCAAATTTCCGGCAAAGCCCTATTTTGCTAAAATACGACCAAAAAATACGGGATTTTCTTAATATGATATTTACCGAAACTAGAGGAAATGACGGGAAGAATCCGTCAAGCGTTACGTTTTCAAGGGCACTTCTTAGCCCGTCAGCTAGCTACGGCGGTCTCTACTCTCCAAAAAATATGCCGACAATCGATGCCGATTTTTTACTATCGGCAAAAGATTTATCGTACAAAGATTTAGCAAAAGCAATTTTCGGGATTTTTGATTTTGATATTGAGCCGTCAGTTTTGGATAGGGCTTTGGCTAGATATGACTCATTTGACTCCGGTGATTCGGCTCCGCTCTCAAAAATAGAGGATGATTTGTTTGTGTGTGAGCTATACCATGGGCCTACCAGAGCATTCAAAGATATGGCACTCCAACCGTTCGGTTCTATATTTTCGGATTTGGCCGACAAAGAGAACCAAAAATATCTGGTGATGACTGCCACAAGCGGCGATACGGGACCTGCCGCCCTAAAAACATTGCAAGGGGCAAAAAACGTCAAAGTCGTTTGCCTTTATCCGGACGGTGGAACCAGTGATATCCAAAAATACCAAATGCTCGATTTGGACGGCGGAAATCTAAAGGTTGTCGCCATAGAGGGGAGCTTTGACGATGCGCAAAGCGCTCTCAAAAACCTATTGGCCTCGTCCGAGTTCAAAGAAAAGCTAGAGGCTATGGGCTACAAAGTATCTGCCGCAAACTCGGTAAACTTTGGGCGTATAGCGTTTCAGACCGTTTACCATTTTTATGCCTACCTGCAACTTCTAAAAAAAGGGGAGATTGGGGTAGGGGAGCCTATCGATATTATAGTTCCGTCCGGAAACTTCGGAAATGCACTAGGCGGTTACTATGCAAAACGGATGGGGCTACCTATAGGTAAAATAAAGATCGCCTCAAATGCAAATAATGTCCTTACCCAATTGATAGAGGAGGGTGTGTACGACCTTAGGGATAAAGATCTGGTAAAAACCATCTCTCCGGCTATGGATATTTTAATCTCATCCAATATTGAGAGGATATTTTTTGATAAGTTCGGAAATGAGCGGACAAAAGAGTTGATGGAAGAGCTATCCAAAAACAGATACTACAAATTGACAGATTCTGAACTAAAGGCTCTAAAGGTTGATTTTGAGGCTACTTACGGAGATGACGACTACTCTAGGCAGATAATTGCAGAGTACGGCTTAAAAGGGTATTTGATGGATCCGCACACCGCTCTTTGCCTAAAATCGTACAAAAAAGATTCCGGCAGAAAAACGGTTATGTATTCAACCGCCGAGTGGACGAAATTTTCACCGAATGTTGCCGCTTCGATAGAGCCGTCAAAATCAGGTCTTAGCGACATGGAGGCGATAGCTTTTGTAAAAGAGAGATTCGGCTATACGCTCCATCCGGATATCGAAAAACTGCTTGATTATAAAGAGGAGAAAAAAGCTCCGGCGGATGTATCGAAGCTAGAGGAGATAGTGGTTTCGTTTGTAGGCTAGATCTTCCCTTTTAGCCTTTTTACGTCTTTTTCATCTGCTGCTTTTACGTATGCCTCCTTGTCGGTTCGTCTTAGTACAATAACGATCGTGCCGACGGGGAGGCTGCTTTGTTCAAATTTGGTTTTTTTGAGTATGAAGTAGTCTAGTTCGACCCCTTTTACCAGTACTTTTTGGTCGCTTACTACCTTTCCAAACTCTCCAACTTCGATGTTTACCTCCTCTTTCATCGGCTCCTCTATCGGCTCTTCGATTTTCGGCTCAACCTTTTTCTTCTCTTTTTTCGGTCGTCTCAAAATAATTTTTATAAATATATAAATACTTAGTATGAAGGATAAAAACGAGAGCATACCGCCAAAAACAAACAGCGATACAATACCGATATCGCTTGGATAGAGGCCAAAATTATCGGCAAAAATATCGTGCAGATCAAAAAGCAGTTTGTCCAAAATCGTTCAACCTTTTAATTAATGCTCAAATCTTATTCTTTTTTTGCCCAAATTTGTTGTCTTTTGCCGATTTTCGGCTCCTCGGAGCTATTTTTTTGCGGAATCTTTGCGGCGAAATCTCTCAAAAAGTGCGGAACGGAGCGACCCCCTACGGCCGAAATATCGTTTAGTATCGCATCGGCTACGATACTTTTATCAACTCCTATAAGCTCTGTTAGATACCTAAACAGTAGCTCTGCATAGCGGTTCATGGCTATCTGCCATGTTGACTCGGTCTGGGAGTATACCCACTCTGAAAAAGCAAAAAACGAGCCGAACACGTCGTCCGTCCCCATCCATAGCATCCTAATGCTCTCTCTAAAGTTTCCGCTGTTGTACCCGATGTCCCAAAACCTCGCAAACCTCTTTATTTGTTGCATCTGCAAAAACGGTATCAAATCATTTTGGAGGATCTCGTACGGCGGTTCGTCCGAATATACCGCATTGTACGTCGCATCGTGCCTACCTATGGAGGTTCCAGATAGTTTTTTCAGGATTCCTAGCTGAATCTCCGAGGATGTGAGGGCGTATAGCTCATTTAGATTTTTACCGAAACTCTCCATACTCTCCCCCGGTAGTCCGGCTATCAAATCGACATGGAGATGAGCCGATGTGTCTCTTTCTAAAAAGGCGATATTTTGTTTTATCTTCTCTTTATCCAGCCGTCTGTTTATTCTGGCTCCAACCTCGTCGTTTAGCGTTTGGATGCCGACCTCCAATTGCAAAGATGCGGGCGGGAACTGTGCTATTTTTGATAGTAGTCTTTGCGGAAAGGAGTCCGGAATCACCTCAAAATGGAGTAGATACGGCGGCTCTTTGGAGAGGAAAAAATCAAATATCCGTGTCGCTACCGATACGTTTAGATTGAAGCTTCTGTCTATAAACTTAAAATTTCTAGCCCCCCTCTGCCATAGCGTCTCAAACTCACGGAGTATCGCATCCACGTCAAAATACGACACCCTCTCGTCTATGGAAGAGAGGCAAAATTCGCACTCAAACGGACAACCTCTGGAGGCCTCGACATATATGTATCTATGGGCTATATCTTCGTCCGTATAGAGACGGTAGGGTAGGGCTATCTCTTTTGGCGATATCGGCTTTTTTGGAATCACCTTCTCTCTCGGCGGCACTTTTGCGATTATCTGAGCGCAAAGCTCGTAAAAACTTCTCTCACCCTCACCTCTGACGATATAATCGGCATTTGAAAAGTCAACCCTCAAAGGCTCATAGCTAACCTCCGGCCCCCCCGCTATAATGATGGTGTCCGGAGAGATTGCCTTTATAGCGTCGATGAGTTTTTTTGTCTCCGTTGCGTTCCATATATAGACCCCAAAACCGATAATATCCGGAGATTTCAGAAGTAGTTTTTCGGCTAACAAAAAAGTGTTTTCACCGATAACAAACTCCACAATCTCGGTGTTGCCCGATAACTCCATCATATTTGCGGCAATGTATCTAAGCGCCAACGATGTGTGCAGGTATCTGGCGTTTAACGTACTAAGGATAATTTTTTGTTTCATAGCCGGATAATAGCATTTTGTCGGTTATGTGGATAATTTTGAGGTGAGATAGATGGGCTTTTATTACCCCTCCATCTCTTGGTCTTGTATTATCATGTGGGCTTTTTCGCCTAGGACGAACTCTTTTGTGACTACTATTTTTTGGAGTTTGTCGTTTGACGGGGCTTCAAATTCTAGCGGGAGCATCAGTTTTTCTATGATTCCCCGTAGCCCTCTGGCCCCTACTTTTGAATCAAATGCTTTTTTGGCTATCTCTTCTATCGCCTCATCGGTAAATTCAAGCTCTATCCCGTCTAGCTCAAATAGCGCTTTATATTGTTTTACGAGGGCGTTTTTCGGCTCTTTTAGTATTTTTACCAGATCCTCCACCGATAGCGCAGAGAGTTCGGCAATCACCGGAAGCCTACCTATAAACTCCGGTATCATCCCGTATTTTATGATGTCTTTTGGCTCTATATCATCCAATTCGGCTTTGTGTTCAACGCTCAAAAAACCCATCGAAAGCTCTTTTTTTGCCTCGTCTCCCCGTAGCCCGACAAAAGCTCCGCCGCATACAAACAGCACATGCGTAGTATCAAAAAGGACAGTTTCGGTTGTTGAGTTTTTTCGGCTCCCTTTTACAGGGACATACACCTCTGCACCCTCTAGGATTTTAAGCAGCCCCTGCTGTACCCCCTCACCGGATACATCTCTGCCGCTTACGGCACTTTCAGATTTTCTGGCGATTTTGTCTATCTCGTCTATGTACACGATCCCCCGTTTTGCCTGCTCCAGATCGTAGTTTGCGGCAGCCAGTAGCCTAGAGAGTATGCTCTCAACGTCTTCACCGACATATCCGGCCTCCGTTAGGGCTGTTGCGTCGGCTACGGCAAAAGGGACGTTCATGATTTTTGCAAGGCTTTTTGCCAACAGTGTTTTGCCGCTTCCGGTAGGGCCTACCAGGAGTATATTGCTCTTTTCTATCTCTACGCCTTTATAGATAGGTTTTTCTATCCTTTTGTAGTGGTTGTAGAGCGCTACCGCAAGCGTCATTTTTGCTTTTTCCTGCCCGATACAGTAACCGTCTAGGAATTTGACTATTTCGGAGGGTTTTGGGAGCCCTTTTTGGAATTTTGCTTTTTCCTCTCTTAGGCTCTCCCTGTCGATTACGGAGTGGCAAGTCTCTACACATTCGTTGCATATTGCGGCCTCTTCGACCAGAAACATTTTTTTGACCTCTTTTTGGGTTTTTCCGCAAAAAGAACAAACTGTAGCATCTTGCATCTTTGACTCCTTATCCGATTTTTTTGGAAACCTCTTTTAGCATATCGTCGGCTTTCATAAAACCGTGAGCCGATACGACTTTGATTCCAGCCTCTTCAAATACGAGTTTCGTATTTTTGCACGCTTTGTCTACCGCTAGAAACGAGCAATCTTTTAGGATTTCGGCCATAATCCTATGGTCGTTTTTGTGCTCCTCCGGATCTCCGTCGTGGTGGCACTTTCCAAAGCTATCCTCGCACTCATGCTCATGATCTTCGTTTTCTCTAGGGTTTCGTCTGGTTTCAACAAACTTGAAACTCCTAAACATACCGCCGCCTACAACCTCATACACCGCAAAATACGGAGCGTGCCCCGCATTTTGGAATATTTTTAATGTTTCATCCCTAACCGGGAGTGCTATTTTCATAGTTCGTACCTCGCTCTAAATTTTTTTATGAGGCGATTTTAGAACTAAAAGACTTTATCTTCTAATTAATTCTCCCATTTTGAGCAAAGCTCACAATGGGGTCTTCAGCAGACTGCTCTCGCAACTAGTTGCTCTTTTTGAGCCTCTATTGACTTTAGAGGCCTTAATTATCTTTTATGTATAGCGTCGCTTGGGCATACGGATACACAGGCTAGTTCGCCGCCGTCACACTCTGTGCATTTGTTTTCGATTACGAAAAATATATCGGCTCCGTTTGGATTTTTGTCGTTATCCACTATAGCTCCGTTTGGACATTCGTCTGCACAGGCTGCACAGTTGATGCACTCTTCGTTGATGTATACCGCCATTATATTCTCCTTGTTTGATTTGCGTTTATTGATTATGCATTTTCGATTCCTTAAATTCTACGGAACGGCTAATGCAATTACCTATGGCAAATCAGTTAACTCTTAGAGGAGGGTGCCATGGGATGCGGATGCTCAACAGGTCATGAAACAATAGACGACAAAACAATGTCAATGATAAACGACCACCCTTGTTATAGCAAGGATGCGCACAACCATTTTGCCAGGATACACCTACCGGTAGCTCCGGCCTGTAATATCCAGTGCAACTACTGCAATAGAAAATATGATTGCTCAAACGAATCGAGACCGGGGGTGACCAGCGAAAAGCTAAAACCTCTGGACGGTCTAAAAAAAGTGTTGCTCGTAGGTAGCGAGATAAAAAACCTCTCCGTTGTCGGTATAGCCGGCCCCGGAGATGCCCTGGCCAACCCGCAAAAAACTTTTGAGACTTTGGATCTAATCAGAGAGCATGCGCCGGATCTAAAACTATGCCTCTCTACAAACGGGCTAAAATTACCTGAATTTGTGGAGAAAATCAAAGAGACGGGTGTAGATCATATCACCGTAACTATCAATACCATAGATCCAAAAGTAGGCGCACAGATTTATCCTTGGGTATATTTTGAGGGGAAGCGATACAAAGGGGAAGAGGCGGCGGCGCTTCTGCTCTCAAAACAGCTAGAAGGGATCCAAAAATGCGTAGAGGCGGGGATACTCGTAAAAGCAAACTCAGTATTGATCCCTGGTATAAACGAAGATGATTTGCCAAACGTCTCTAAAAAGCTAAGAGAGATGGGTGTATTTTTGCATAACATAATGCCGCTCCTCTCTGAGCCTGAGTTTGGGACGTATTTTGGGCTAAACGGTGTACCGTCGGCTACGGAGGAGCAACTCCAAAAAGCACAGGCGGCATGCGGCATGGATATGAGCCTGATGACACACTGCAAACAGTGTAGGGCCGATGCAGTCGGGATTTTGGGTGAGGACAGAAGTGCCGAGTTTGAATCGCCGATGTATAAAGGAAAAGAGCTTGAGGAGCTGGTCGCACTCTACGATATAGAGGGTAGAAAAGCGGCAAAAGCAAAAATAGAAGGGTTTATGCAAATCCTAAAAGAGGCAAACGAAAGAGTTGAGGCAGAGAAAAAAATGCTCTCCACAACCGGTGAGACCGTCATAGTGGCGGTTACATCCAGTGATATGGCGACCGTAAACGAGCATTTTGGGACGGTAAAAGAGTTTTTGTTATACGAAGCGGGTGATATGGGCTTTAGGTTCCTTACAAAACGCTCCGTGGCAAACGGTTATTGTGCAGGCCCTGATTCGTGTGAGAATCCGATGGATGAGATAAAAACGGCTCTAAGGGATGTAAAACTACTACTCACGGCAAAAATAGGCGGTTGCCCACAAGATGCTCTAAAAGAGGCAGGGGTGGTAAGCATAGAAAAATATGCGAAGCTCCCTATATCCGAGGCGGTGATGGGTGCGGCAAAAGAGCATTTCTCAAAAGAGGCCGAAGAAGGTTGAATCAAAGGGCGCTAAAAGAGGCGTCCGAGGAGGGCAAAATGGGCGTTATTATTAATGATACGACTCTTAGAGATGGTGAGCAAGCCCCTTATGTTGCATTTAGCATTGACGAGAAGATAGAGATTGCAAGGCTTTTGTACGAGGCAGGAGCCGATGAGCTGGAGATTGGGATTCCGGCTATGGGGGATAGGGAGCAGGAGGCTATCAAAGCAGTTTTGTCTTTGAATCTCCCTATTAGGCAGATGGGTTGGTGCAGAGCGACTCTATCAGATTTGGAGGCGGCGCTAAGATGCGGCCTAAAAGCGGTAGACCTCTCGATCCCTACGTCTGAGATTTTGATGGGTGTCAAAAACCTTTCAAGGGATAAAATCCTAAAAAACATAGAAAAAACAGTTTTGGCGGCAAAAAAAGAGGGACTTTTTGTCTGCGTCGGCGGCGAGGATGCCAGCAGAGCCGATGATATGTTCTTGGATGAGTTGATAGTTGCCGTAAAAGGGTTTGGAGCCGATAGATTCAGATTTTGCGATACGGTTGGGATATTGACCCCCACAAAAACATACAATATTGTAAGTCGTATTGCCAAACACGGAGTCGATATAGAGATGCACACCCATAACGATTTTGGGATGGCGACGGCAAATGCGATAGCAGGGGTCGAAGCAGGGGCAAAAAGCGTCAACACTACGACCCTTGGGATTGGCGAGAGGGCAGGAAATGCCAGTTTTGAGCAGATTTTGACATCTTTGGCATTTTTGCTCGGACATAAAAAAACCATCTCTCCGGCCGCTCTAAAATCGTTAACCTCTGTGGTTGCAAAGGCAAGCGGTATCAAAGTCGCCCTGAACGCTCCGGTAATCGGAAAGAGATTGTTTGCCCACGAAAGCGGGATTCATGCCAGCGGAGTACTCAAAAACTCTGCCTCATACGAGCCGTTTTCGCCAAAATCGGTAGGGCTAAAACGGGCATACCCTATAGGTAAGCACACAGGCAGAGACTCCATAAAACACAGATTAAAAAAAGTAGGTATCGAGGCCGACAAAGAGGATTTGGGGTTTGTTTTGGACGAAGTGCGTAAAATATCCGAATCCGAAAAGAGGACATTAACTGCAAAAGAGCTAAAAGAGCTTTTTGAAAAAGGGATAGTTTGCGCATAAAAATCGTTTGGTTTTCTGAAAAAACGGTTCCTGAATTTGTCGCAATGGCGCAAAAAGAGGGGTGGCTGATCGATGAGTTTGAGCTTGTAAATACGATTAGACGTTTTCCTACCGCCTCTTTTGCCGCTTTTGTGGACGGCAAACTGGCCGGAGGGATAACCGTATATTTTCATGAAAAATCGGCATGGATAGGGAATTTCCTCGTTTTTGACGAATACAGAAAACAGGGGATCGGAAAGAGGCTTTTTGAGACAGCCCTAAAAGCTGCAAATGAGAGACCTAGCGTATACCTAAACGCAAATCCGCTCCTAAAAAAATTTTACAAAAGTTATGGATTTTCGGAGTGTATCGAGGTTATTAGACTAAAAAGCAAAAAAGAGCTCTCCGCTAGAAACTTTAGCGGTTTTGGAGAGACCGAGGAGAAAGGGCTTCCGCCGATATCGCTAAAACTAGATGCCGAGTTTTTCCATGAGGATAGGGGTGTTTTTTTTCTGGAGGATATGAACTCTAAAAGCTCTATATATTTTTCTACCCAAAATGGCTTTTTGCATAGTCGTATGATAGGCGGGTACGCTTTTGTGGGGCCTTTTGAGGTGCGTAGCGGGGCGTATCTGGATGCAGAGAGGATGTTTCGGGAGTTTTTGCATTTTCGTGGGATGAAAGAGATATTTGTGGATGTGCCGAAAATTGACGAGATTGTCTCATTTTTTATCGGGTACGGGTTTGAGGAGGTCGGACGGACTATGCAGATGGCAAAGGGTGACGGACTAAAAACGGCATACGAAAACATATATTCGTTCGCCTCTGCCGGCTCACTCGGCTAAATATACCAAAACCAAAACAGAAAGGATATTTGCAATGGAAGATTCAAAAAAAGAGTTGGCTACAAGAAAGAGAAAAGCTAGCGAAATAGCCTCAAAAATACACGATATCGTAGAAGATACCCTATGGACGGAATATAAAGAGCTAAGACCTCTAGCCGATGAGATAATAAAGTCTATAGACGAATACTACGAGTTCAAAAAAGAGCATAATTTATAAATCATACAGCAAAGGATTTGTGATGAAAGGGTGGGACGAGGAGCTATCTAAAACCGTTATTTGCGAATGTAGCGGCAAAACGATCGGGGAGGCTATAGGGATCTTCCAAAATACCGATTTGCCTTACAAAAAAGCAAAAAAACTCGTCACCGAATGCGACAAGACCTGTTGTCGCCAACCGCTCCAAAAGCTATTTGATATGACATATTACGGTGAATTCGACATGCCGGAAATCGTCAGGCTTATAGATATACGAAACAACAAATTCAAACAAATGCTAGAGGATATAGTCGGTTAGTCTATATCTCCTCCTCTCTTCTTAATCATTCTACGTACAAATAAATCTTATCAATCGGTTTACGTTTGCAAACAGTCGTTAAATTGTCATTTAAAAATATCAAAATCAAATATCTGGCCTAGATAACAAATTTGTAAAATAAAACAACGGGGGCTTTGATGTTAAGTGTTGATACGCACAACCATCTAAAAAAGTACGGAAAAGGGATATCTCTACTTTTGGTGGATGACGATGTTATCTCTTTGGAGTTGTATAGAAACCTATTGTTGGAGTATTTTCCCTCTGTAGATATTGCAACCGACGGCATTGAAGCCTTTGAAAAATGGAGCAAAAAGCCTGTCTCGAACAGATATAGCATCATAATTACCGATATTTTGATGCCTAGATTGGACGGATTCGGTTTGATAGAAAAAATTAGAGAGAGTTCATTTGGGCAAAGGTTTATCGTTCTGACTTCAATAGATGACCTAAATGAGATGCGGGAGATTATTAATCTGGGTATCGACGGGATACTTCAAAAGCCTTTTGAGAGAAGTAAATTTTTAGAGGTTGCCTATAGGGTTTCGTCAAACGTGTATAAAGAGCAATTATTGGTTGCCAGAACCACACAGCTTGCGATGGCCTCAATGGATAAAATTAGACTAAAGACGAGCATAAAACAAGAATCGGAGTCGGCTGCAAGGGAGCCGAAAATACAAAAAAATAAAATGCCGCCGGATTCTTTTTTGGTTAAAAAATATGCCGTTAGAACATCTATAGCACACGAAGAGCTTGGTGACTTTTTAAATGAGGCAAGTTATCTGGATCTCGACAAGATGGATGTTTTTCAAGACAAGATGATTGCATGCGAGGTTGAGCTTTGTAAAACATCTAATTTTGCTTCCGCTACTAAAACAAAGCAGACAATTATGCTTGTTGCATACGAATTAAGAGAGTTTGCGGAAGCGCTAAACTTATTTGGTAAATTTCCCGTTGCTGCAAATGCCGCCACAAACCTAGTCGTATATTTGGAAAATTTAGACGCATCTTTTTTGGATGAAACTAAAAAAAGAGATCTAATGATTGATTTGCTGTTGCTCTTACTTCAGGATATAAATGCTTGGATTGTCGCCGTTTTTGTAGAGCAGATAGTAAGGGATATTCACTATTTTGATGCTTCGTTTGCAAATAGTTGCCTTGGGATAGAGATGGTGTTTGGAGCCGATGGAAAAGATAACGGCGATGATTTGAATAACTTTTTGGAGCTTTTTTGATGGGAATATGCAAAGGGATTTTTTTTGATTTCAAACTACTGTTTATACAAAACGGTGAATTGGATAAGAAAGATATAACGCAATTGGTTGCCCCCTTTTTTAAAGAGGTTATCGCAACGGCAGGGTTTTTGGATGTTGCATCAATTTTGAAAGATGATTGTGAAAACGATATAAAAATAGTTTTGATAGAGGCGGACAATACAAACTACTACGTATTTGACATTTTAAAGCAAATCAAAACATTACGTCAAGATATATTTGCGATAGTCATATCACCGAAAGTATATAGCGGCGCTTTTAAGCATATAGTGGAAACCGATAAAAAAAATGTCTATATAAGATATGGATTTGAGGTAGATGAGTTCATAGAATCCGTCAGGACTTCAATAAGAAAAAGAGAGAAACAACTAAAAAAAGATAGACTTGAATATTTTTTGACCCAGTATCAGGCGGCCTTAAACGAGGTGGCTCAGATAGTAAAGTTTGATATAGACGGAACGGTAAAATATACCAATAACTATTTGAACACTGTATTCGGCTATGGACAAGGCGAGATGAACGGATATCATATCAGCAGAATAATTCAATCCGAAATCAACAATGGCACCTTAGACGAGGTAATGATTCAAATCTCTAAAAAAGATATATGGAAAGGGCAGGTGGCAAGCAGGCGAAAAGACGGAGAAATAATATATGGTGACACAACCGTAGTTCCGCTTTTAAGTCCGCACGGAAAAATCGTTGAATGTTTGTTGATACGCCACGACGTAACAGAGCTTATCAAAGAATCAAATGCCGCCAAAGAGTCGGAGAGGGCAAAGGACGAATTTTTGGCCAATATGTCGCACGAGATCAGAACGCCGCTAAATGCCGTGATTGGGTATGCCCAGCTTCTAAAAAACTCCGATATTCCGCAATCGGCAAAAGAGTATGTGGAGATTATAGACAAAAGCGGCAATTCGCTGCTCAATATCGTAAATCAGATTTTGGATTTATCAAAAATTCAGAGCGGTCATTTTGAGCTTTTTCCTGTTTGGTTTAATGCAAAAGAGGAGTTTGAGAGTGTCAGAAAGCTATTTATGCTCACCGCAATGGATAAAAATATAGATTTTTCTTTTACTGTTGATAATGCGCTTCCAGATAGGCTCTATTGCGATATCGTAAGACTAAAGCAGGTGCTTATAAACCTAATCGGCAATGCATTTAAATTTACCTCTTCAAAAATATCGGTGAAAATAGTGGTTGCCGAAAAAGATGAACACGATGTCTCTGTATTATTTTCGGTGGTTGATGACGGGATAGGGATATCCAAAACGGAACAAAAAAATATATTCAAACCTTTTACGCAAGAGGATTCATCAACTACAAAAAAATACGGGGGAACCGGAATCGGGCTCTCAATATCCTCGGAGATTTTGGGGCTTATGGGTTCAAATATTTTCCTCCAAAGCGAAAAAGGGGAGGGGAGTGAATTCTCTTTTATGCTGCAACTTCACTATGAGTGCGTAGACGATATCCAGCCGAGAGAGAGTTGCAATATGGAGTTACACAAAAAAAGTAGTTTTAATGCAAAAATACTAGTGGTGGAGGACAATGAGATTAACAGAATGCTTATCGGTGAGATGTTGTTAAATTTCGGTATTACGGTATGCTCTGCCACAAACGGTCTTGAGGCTGTCAATATGTGTGAGGCGCAAAAATACGACCTTATTTTTATGGATATCGATATGCCGATTATGAACGGGATAGAGGCGACCGATAATATTTTAAAAGCCGAAAAGGAGAAAAATATGCCGCATACGCCGATTGTGGCACTAACGGCAAATGTTATCACCGGAGAAAAACAAAGATGCCTTGATGCCGGAATGGATGATTATCTAGGGAAGCCGTTTAATATCTCCGATTTGGAGGGGATACTAAAAAAACACATACGTAAAACAGTATATGACAAATATGATCTAGGCAAAATATCTACATCCATAGGAGTTACTCCGGAGGTTGCCCTTCAATATATTGAGAGGTTCTTAGATGCTTTCTCAAAAGAGCTTAAAGATATGGAGGGTTATGCAAAGTCCGGTGATTTTGCGGCTTTGCGTATCACGGCGCATAAGTACAAAGGGACAGCGGGGATGTTTGGGTTTGATGAGGCTAGGCAGACACTGGGAGCAATAGAGTCAAAAGCAAAAGGGTTACTTGCTTCGGGCGGCGATGTTCAGTCGGATTCCATCTCGCCTGATAGCATTTTTAGGGATGATTTTGAGGCACTAAAAGCTATATTTGATACAAAATAACCGTTTTGCCTTCTTTATCGCCTAAACTCTATCGGAATCTCCACCCACTCCTCTATCGGTTCGTCCCCTTTTTTTGCCGGGATAAATCTCCAAGATCGGACGGTATCTATGGCAGAACCGTCGAGCTTGCCGTAGCCCGATGAGCGTTTTATCTCTGCCTTTTTGCAACTTCCGTCAATGCTTATGAGTGCTCTTATATATACGATTCCCTCTTCGCCAAGTTTTTTAGAGCTTGCCGGATAGTCTGGCGGTGGGTTATGTAGGTACGAGGCATTAAAGATCGGCTTTGTTATTTTCGGCTCAATCTTTCCGCTCTCTTTTGTGCTTATTGCCTCAGTATTGGTTTTTGGTGACGAATTTGTTTTGTTTGTATCCTCTTTTGCGACACCCATATTCGGTCTACCGATATCGGTTTGTGCAGGGGTGATATTTTCTAGTTCCGGCTTGTTTTGCTTTGAGTTTTGGGCTGTATTTTGATTTTGAGTTTTTGGCGGCTCTTTTGTGGTGTCTGAGACGGTTTTTTCGGATTGTATAGACGACAAAAAAACCGTAGTTTTTTGAGGGATCGGATATTGTTTTGTTGCAAATTGATAGATAATCACAAATATAGTTATATGCAAGAATGCGGATAGCGTGAGTGATTTTGATGTATTGTTGTAGCGCATAAAATAGAGACGACTCTAGTCTTTCAGTTCGTCTCTTATTTTTAAAAACTCCGGTAGATTCGCAAAAAATAGATCTACAAGATCCGGATCAAAGTGTTTACCTTTTTCATCTTTGAATAGCTGGGTTATTTTGTCTAACTCCCACGCCTTTTTGTAGCATCTATCGCTACCTAAGGCATCAAATACGTCGGCAATAGCCGAGATGCGTCCGTAAATATGTATATCTTCACCTTTTTTTCCGTTTGGATATCCGGTTCCGTCCCATTTTTCGTGATGCTCTCCGGCGACTATTGCGGCAGCTCTCATAATCGTTTTTTTGGAGGAAGCGAGGATCTCATATCCTATTTGGGCGTGTGTTTTCATTATCTCAAACTCTTCGGGGGTGAGTTTTGCCGGCTTGTTTAGTATGTCATCAGGAATGGCAATTTTGCCGATATCATGCATAGGGGATGCCATCTCCAAAATTCTCGCCTCATCCTCTTTTATGCCGTATAGTTTTGCAAGCAGATATGAGTATTTTGCGACCCTCTTGACGTGGTTTCCGGTCTCCTTTGAGCGAAACTCTCCGGCGTGTCCCATTGTCGAGATCACCTCTTTTTGGGTCTCCTCTATGTCTTGATATAGTCTGGAGAGCTCTATCGTGCTTGCGATATAGACCCCGATCATTTTCATCTGGTTTATATCGGTTTGCCTAAACTCTTCGCTTTTAGAGATTTTATTGACGCACTGGAAAACACCGATTTTTCGGTTGTCTCTTGTTTTTAGAGGTATTGCTATTGTGCTTTTTGTTGTGTATCCGGTCTGCTCGTCCATCTCTTTGTTAAATCTGGTATCCTCATAGGGATTGTTTACTATCTGTGCTTTTTCTTCGGCAAATACTGAGCCTACTATACCGCTATCTGCAGACACCTCCAACCTGTCAACTCCATGAGCCACTCTTGTCCAGAGGATATTTTTCTCCTCATCGTAGAGCCATATCGTTGCTCTGTCGGCTTTGATTATATCCCTACCCATATTGGCAAGTAGACCCAAAAGCTTATCAGAATCAGTCTCGTCCGCTATTTTGGAGGCATATTCAAAAATAGTGTTTATTCTGTAATTTAGGTATATAACTTTCAAAATCGTACTGGCAAAGTTTACGGCGTAGGTAACTAGCCTAAAATCACTCTCCGTAAAGTCGTCTTTGCCGCCGTTTTTATTGAGCACCTGCAAGGCTCCGATTGTCTCGTCGGTCGGATTTTTAATTGGAACCACGATAGTATTTTTCAGTTCATACCCTGTCTTTTTTTGGATGGCATCATAAAATCTAGGGTCGTCTTTTGGATTGTTGCACATAACAGGTAGTTCGTTTTTTACCGAGAATCCGGCAAGCCCTCTGTCTATCGGTATATACTCCGCCTCTATGCCGTCAGCGGTACTGGACCATATAGCGTACGCTTTGTCATCATAAAACCACACGGTAGCCCTCTCGGCTCCAGTCAGTTTTTTTGCAAACTCGCAAAGAAGCCCCTCTAGCTGCAAATAATCCTTTTCGTTTGCTATGAGCTCGGAATAGTGCATTATTGTTTCTAAAGAGTTTTTGTAATACATCGGCATAGTGCAAACCTTCTCTAAAGCGGTGGCTTTTTATTTTGTATTATATCAAAAGCAACCGGATATATACAACTTTATGATAAATGTTTATTATTTTTTGAGCATCTCCAAAATTTCTCTTGTCGAGGCCGAATCGAGCGCTGTAAAACCGTCCAATGTGGATAGACTCCTATCTGCCCCCTTTTGGATGAGGATATTTACCACATTCTCTTTTTTTGCAGACGCAGCATATATAAGGCAAGTTGCCCCGTTTACGTTTTGGTTATTTATATCGACACCTGCATCGACCAAATATCCTATAAGTTCTATATTATCCGAAAAGCACGCCGCCCAAAGCGGATTTGTGAAATCGTTATTTCTTTTATTCTTATCTGCTCCGGCCTCTATGAGTAGTTTTGCTATTTGCAGATTACCGTCTCTGCATGCCGTAATCAGCGGGGTGTCGCCGTTTGTATACTGTTTATCTATGTCTGCCCCAAACCCTTTTGACTCTAGCCATACGGCAAGTTCCGGATTTAGGCATTTATCTTTTTTTGAGCACGCTTCCTGCGCAGATACGTCAAAGCCGAATATCTCTTGTATCTCTACCGGATCAAAACCGCTCATCATTTTCTCACGGGACTTCATTAGCGGACGCTTGATGAGTAGCGGATCTTTTAGCATAGCCTCCAGTGCACCGTCTTCGTCTAGGTCGGCAGGTTTCACAATACCGTCTTTGATTGCCGGAGCAGTCATATTGAACCAGTCGGAGAGCTGTTTATTTCCAAAATATTTTCTCAGCTCCCCCCTTTCCCATTTTTCGGCCAAAAGATTTTTAACATCCAATATATGACCCAGCCCCACAAGAGCATTTTTTTGTCTACTATTCCCGCCGCACCCGGGCTTTTCGTAAAAGGTGATAAGCATTGTTTGAAACTCCATATACATTAATATTGAAAAAATGAAATGCATTTTAATTTCCGCTTCACAAAAACAACTAATATGAACTTTACGTTAAAATCTCATCGGCGCAACGGGTAGTTGCTTTGCAATAAAAGAGGAAAGTCCGGGCTACAGAGGTCAGGATTTCGTCTAACGGACGGCCGCCGTGAGGCGAGGGATAGTGCAACAGAGAGTAGACTACCGGATTTTTCCGGAAAAGGTGAAAGGGTGGGGTAAGAGCCCACCGCTTTTTGGGTAACCAAAAAGGCATTGTAAACCCAATCCGTAGCAAGAAAGGCGTGGTAATTGACCTCACAAAATGCCTTTCGCAAGAGCTTTATGGCGACATAAAGAATTAGATAAATAACTACCGACTACAGAACCCGGCTTATAGTTGCGCCAACATAATCATATCGGCCCCCCAAACCCCCAAAAATCAAAAAAAATCAATAAACCCCAAAAAAAATCAAAACCCCCCTTGACAACCCCAAAACTTTCAGCTACAATTCCGGCCTCAAACAAGTTGAGGGGTTGTTAAAGACCTTGAGACGAGTGAGAGGTTTAAGAGGTTTTCGGACTTTTTAAACGGAAAGTTTCTTAAAAAACTTTTTTAAGTTCTTAAGAATCTTTTAAGGAATTCTGAGATAGAATTTCGACCCTGTTTCGATGAAACCCTGAGAGGTTTTAAAGAGCAGATTCGGAAGATAAACGGGTTGTTTATCTTACAAACACCGAAGTTTCCAACTCTTTATCATTTCATCTTTTTTCTTTTAAAAAGTTTAACGATAAAGTCTTTTACATTTTTCGTTCCTTAAGGTTTTACCTTAAAGATCTTTGACAACTAAGCAAGTAACATTAAAAACTATTTCTTTGAAGCTTATAAACTAATTGACTCTTTAATCTCCTGCTTTAGCAGGTAGCTTTAGGGAGTGCAGAGACACTTGTGTCTTTGCCGACAAGATGAGCTTTGCTCATATTGTCGAAGTTGGTAATAATAATAAATAAGTTTTCAAAAACTAATAAACTTTAGTCAGAGAGTTTTAACTTCTGATAAAAGGTCAAACTACTGTCTTTATAGATAGTATCCATTTTTTTGGAGAGTTTGATCCTGGCTCAGAGTGAACGCTGGCGGCGTGCCTAACACATGCAAGTCGAACGGGACTTAGGGGCTTGCTCCTAAGTTTAGTGGCGCACGGGTGAGTAACACGTAGCTAATCTGCCCTATGCTGGGGGACAACAGTTGGAAACGACTGCTAATACCCCATACTCCGGTATTACATAAGTGATATCGGGAAAGTTTTTCGGCATAGGATGAGGCTGCGGTCTATCAGCTAGTTGGTGAGGTAACGGCTCACCAAGGCTATGACGGATAGCTGGTCTGAGAGGATGATCAGCCACACTGGAACTGAGACACGGTCCAGACTCCTACGGGAGGCAGCAGTGGGGAATATTGCACAATGGACGAAAGTCTGATGCAGCAACGCCGCGTGGAGGATGACACATTTCGGTGCGTAAACTCCTTTTATATGAGAAGATAATGACGGTATTATATGAATAAGCACCGGCTAACTCCGTGCCAGCAGCCGCGGTAATACGGGGGGTGCAAGCGTTACTCGGAATCACTGGGCGTAAAGAGCATGTAGGCGGATTAATAAGTTTGAAGTGAAATCCTATAGCTTAACTATAGAACTGCTTTGAAAACTGTTAATCTAGAATGTGGGAGAGGTAGATGGAATTTCTGGTGTAGGGGTAAAATCCGTAGAG
>CALJKN010000171.1 GCA_937973585.1 uncultured Helicobacteraceae bacterium | reverse complement strand
GAGAGGAGAATTTTTGAATTTGTAATTTTAAAGTTATGCTGAATAGAGCCGTCTATCTCGACTATGTAGTCTTGGTTTATGTGCCCAAACGCTATTTCATTTTTGACCGGCCGCAGAATAGTCGTTATCCCGTCTTTGTCGAATCCGATAAATGTTATGCAGTTAAAAGCGGTCAAAAAGATGTATTTTTCATCCGTTATCTTGACGTAATAGGCTTTCTCTAAAACCTTTTCAAAGCGGACACCGAGCCTTAGCTCTATCTCCTCTTTTGCGGGAGCTTTTTCGAGGTAATAGGAGTATATTTCCATTGTGACCCCTTAATTATTGTGAAAATAGTTTTCTATCCCCTCCATTATACCCTTTGCGAGTAACGCTTTATAGTAATCTTCCGATAATTTTTCGGCATCTTCCGGATTTGTGACATACCCTATCTCTATGAGTACCGCCGGCATTAGCGCTCCGACAAGAACCCAAAAAGGGGCCTCTTTGACACCGCCGTCAACCGTATGGGAATATTTGCTTTTGGCGTATGTGAGCATACCCCTCTGGACATCTATGGCAAGCTTGTTTGACGCTACTATTTTTTCCCTATTTAAAAAATTCAAAAACGTCTGCTTGCTCAAAAAATCCATAGCAGATACGCCATTTTCTTTTTCGGCCGCCCTTTTTGCCCGCTCACTTCTGGCAGGGGACAAAAAGTAGGTCTCTATACCTTGTGCTTTGTCCGGATCTGAGTATCTCGTATCTATCGCATTAGCATGGATTGAAACAAACAAGTCGGCATTTTTTTTGTTCGCAAATTTGGTTCTATCCCTTAGCTCAATAAACTCATCGCTGTCTCTAGTCAGATACACCTTGTACCCTTTTTTTTGTAGCATATCCCGCAAAAATTCCGAAAGCCTCAAAACAAGGTCTTTTTCTCTGATTCCACCGATCCCGACGGCTCCAGGGTCTTTGCCGCCGTGACCCGGATCCAAAACAACCGTTTTTCTTTTTGAGACAAAGTAACTCTCCTCTTTTTTAGGGGCTTTTTTTATCTCATCCTTTCCCTGCTCTTTTGTAGCCTGCTCCGGCTTATCCTCTTTTTCCGCCCTTTGCTCTTTTACCTCTGGCTTTTGCTCTTTTTTTGGTTGAACGTTTGTCTGCTGATTTATGTATTTTATGACGATAGCCTCTTTTTTCTCGTCAACATCAAATTTTGCATCTTTAGAGGCGGTTAGCGCTATACGGACTGTATCTTTATCAAACTGGGCTATTTTGAGGTCTTTTGCGCCTGAAAGTTGTAAATGGGGAGGCTTTGAGGTTAAAGCGGCATCTATGTCAAAATAAAATCTTAGGATCTCTTTTGTTTGTCCGTCAATCTCTATTTTTCCAGATTTTGGACGGGTTTGGAGCTGTTTTGAGAGTTTTATAGATATCGTATCTCCGGCTATATCGATATCTT
Organism: uncultured Helicobacteraceae bacterium; assembly: GCA_937973585.1. Classification (GTDB taxonomy): domain Bacteria; phylum Campylobacterota; class Campylobacteria; order Campylobacterales; family UBA6016; genus UBA6016. Next base: position 9,821 of record CALJKN010000171.1, on the reverse strand, counting down.
TTATCTGCGGCGTCTGCGCCGCAAACAGTGCGGCACAAAACAAAAATGCCCAAAGGCAAAGACTACGAATTGTCATCCGTCATAAGCTCTAGCATAAGCTCCCGCACAGAGACTATTTTTTCCACCCTATAACCGTTTGATCCGGAAAAATAAAGACCGTTTGTCAGATCCCCGAAAGCCGCATCGGCCAATCTATCGGCGATACAATACCCCACCGCTTTTGCCTCAACCCCTTGATGACAAGGTATGACACAATTTGAGATGCATTTTACGTCAGGGGCAGTTTTGGCCTCTATTTTTCTAAGAAGCTCAGTTTTTATACCCCTTGCCGGATACCCTACCGGGGATTTCATCAGCACTATATCTTCCTCTTTTGCCTCTACAAGCATCTGCTTGAATGCTTCCGGAGCATCACACTCGGCGGTTGCTATAAATCTGGTTCCCATCTGTACGCCGTCCGCACCTAAGGCCATAAACTTTTTAATGTCACCGTTATCCCAAATCCCCCCGGCTGCAATAACTGGAATATTTCCCCATTTTTTGGCCTCTTCGACAACCTCCGGAACTAGATTTTCTAGTTGATACTCCTCTTTATAGCAATCCTCAAACTGCACACCCTGATGTCCGCCAGAGAGTGGCCCCTCTACTATCACGGCATCCGGAACCCTTTTATATCTACCTTCCCATCTTTTATTGAGAATTTTTAGAGCCTTTGCGCTTGAAACTATCGGAACCAAAGCGACATCCGGAAAATCTACGGTAAATTCAGGCATATTTGTCGGCAAGCCTGCACCGGTAACAATCACATCGGTACCGGCCTCACATGACTCTCTCACGACTCTACCGTAATCGTTGATTGCATACAGGATATTAACTCCGAGAGGTGCATTCCCACACACTTTTCTGGCGTTTTTGAATATCTCAAAAAGAGCCTCTTTGGAATAAAAATTTTCAGACCCGAAAGGTCTGCCGTAGCTTAGGTTTTTTGCAAACTTTTTATCACCGTAGTATCCGGTTCCGACAGCGCTTATAATCCCTAGTCCGCCGTTTGCGCTAACGGCTCCGGCCAGTCCGTCCCAGCTTATTCCTACCCCCATACCGCCTTGGAGAATAGGGATCTTGATTTCATGTTTACCGATTTTTATTGGGGCGAAACTCATTTTGTTACCTTAATTTTTGCAAACTTCCGTTTTCCGACTTGAACGATGTACTCTCCACACTCAAAAGAGAGTTTAAAATCGGTTACTTTCTCTCCGTTGATCTTTACGCTTCCGGCCTCAACTGCCCTTCTGGCTTCAGAGTTTGTAGCGGCAACAGCCGACTCTCTCATGGCATCCAAAAGTCCAATCCCTTCACTCATACAAAACTCGGCAATATCGGTAGGTAGTTCGTTTTTTGAGAATACGTTGTCAAACTCCTCCTTTGCACCTTTTGCGGCCTCTTCACCTTTGTATCTGGCGGTTAGCTCCAGAGCCAACTCCTCTTTCACTTTTTTAGGGTGTTTTGAACCGTCGGCTACCCCATTTTTAAGCTCCGCAATTTCGGCTAGGCTTTTTTTGCTAAGAAGCTCATAGTATCTCCACATCAACTCATCCGAAACGCTCAGAATTTTTGCATATATATCTTTCGCCTCTTCATTTATCCCGACGTAGTTACCGAGAGACTTGCTCATCTTTTGTATCCCGTCAAGCCCTTCCAAAATAGGCATCATAAGTACTGCCTGCTCTTTGCAAACGCCGTATGACGCTTGCAGATGTCTACCCATCAGCAGATTAAACTTTTGATCCGAGCCGCCTATTTCGATATCACTCTTTAGGTGTACGCTATCATAGCCTTGAAATAACGGGTATAAAAACTCGTAAATTGATATAGGCGAGCCCGATTTGAACCTTTTATCAAAATCATCTCTTTCAAGCATTCTGGCAACCGTCTGGCGGCTTGCGAGCTCTATCATCTCGTAAGGGGTCAAGACACCTAGCCACTCGGCATTAAATACAATATCAGTCTTGGTTGGATCCAAAACTTTAAATACCTGCTCTTTGTAGCTCTCCGCATTTTTTAGGACATCCTCTTTTGTGAGTTTTTTTCTAGTCTCACTCTTTCCGGTTGGATCCCCTATCATGGCAGTAAAGTCGCCTATCAAAAACTGAACCCTGCCGCCGAATTTTTGGAATGTAGCCAACTTGTTCAGTAGCACCGTATGCCCTAAATGCAAATCAGGCGCAGTCGGGTCAAATCCTGCTTTTACCGTATAGCTCTTACCCTCTTTTAGGTAGCTCTCCAATAGTTTTTTTATTTTCTCTTCGTCAATTATCTCAAAAGAGCCTCTTTTTATCTCCAAAAGAGCCTCTTCAAAACCAAAACTCATACATTTTCCTTATAGGCATCATCAGCGAAAGCGAATTCAATCAGCTTGAAATTCTTGCCGATTTTATCTTTTATGCTCTTAAAATCGTGCTTTATTTCGATCTCGGCAGTACAATACTCCGTAAAGGCTTTTGCCCTTCCGATCTCTAGCGAGGATATGTTAATCCCGTGTTTTGTCAAAAATCCGACGAAATTTGCAAGCGCCCCTTTTTTGTTTTCCAAAGCGACAACCACTTTAAACGTCCTAATCTCGCTTTTGCTCCACTCGGCATATATCATCGGCTCGTGCTTTGCGATGAGTTCATCGGCGTGGCTACATAGTTTATGGTGTATAGTGACCTTCCCTTTGTGGTAAAAAGCGACTATATCATCCCATTTTTTTGGATGACAACATACGTCAAACGCAACCTCTGAAACAGGTTTGTTTGAGTAAAAATCAAAGTGATCAAAATGGTATTTTTTGATTTTTATCCCCATAATTCTAGTAAACAGAGAGCGGGATTTGAGACTGGACTCCTCTTTGATTTTTTTTAAAAATTCCTGATAATACGCCTTATCTCTCGGTATCTTATATATCACCTGAGAGTATTTGGCTTCATCTAGCCAACTTCTAAGCTCATAATAGTCAAATCCGAACGTGTGCGCTAAAATATTTTTGGCAACCCTTCTATCTAAATCTTTTAGTTTTTGGGTACATAGATTTCTGATTGAGTGTTTTGCCCTTGAGGTTTTGACGCTATCTATCCACGTACATCTAGCCTGCGGCTTATCGCCCACTACGATAGAGCATATATCCCCGCTGTTAAGTGCGTGGATGAGCGGAACTTTGACATTGTTAACATATGCCTCTTTTGCCTTGTGCCCCACCTCGGTATGAACAGCATACGCAAAATCAAGAGGCGTAGCCCCTACCGGGAGGCTAAAAAGAGCCCCTTTGGGAGAGTAGACCAAAATATCGTCGCTAATCAAATCGTTTTTTGCAAACTCGTAAAACTCGACTGCGCTATCTCCTTGAAAATCTAGCTCTTTGATCCATTTTGTACCGGAATGTGCCGCAACGCCGGACTTGTAGTTTGCGTGAGCCGCAATTCCAAACTCCGCAATATCGTCCATCTCGTATGTTCTAATTTGCGCTTCAAAAATCGTATTATTGAAAAATAGAGTCGTATGGATAGTCTGATAACCGTTTTCCTTTGGGATTGCAACATAGTCTTTAAACCGTCCGACAAGGGGCTTAAAATTTCTATGCAAAATCCCCAGAACGCTATAGCACTCTAAAGGCTCTTTTATAAGTATCCTGATTGCGAGCAAGTCCAAAACCTCATCTAGGCTAACACCTTTTCTTTGAGTTTTTTGGTAAATAGAAAAATAGTGTTTAATCCTCGATTTGATCTCAAAATTTTTCTCTTCAAGACCGTTAGAGATCATCAGATATTTTACTTTTGCGGCGATCTGCGATAGTTTTTCTTCGATGGTCTCTTCGTTATGCTTTATGTACTCGTCGATTTTTTGATAGTCTTCCGGAAATAAAACTTTGAAAGAGAGATCTTCAATGTAGTTTTTGAGTTTACTTATACCGAGTTTATAGGCAATCGGCGCATACACGACGAGGCTCTCTTCGGCTATCCGCTTTTGCTTTCTGACCTCTAAAGCCGATAAAGTGAGAAGGTTGTGGAGTCTATCGGAGAGCTTTATAACAAGAACTCTAGGGTCGGATATTGCACTTGATAGCATTTTTCTAAAAGACAACGCCGCTTTTAGCAGTTTTTCGTCGGTAAACGATGGAGGAAGCTCATGCCCTCTGATCTCATCTATTTTTGTCAAACCGTCGACTAGCAGCGCCACGTCTTCGCCGAATCTGGCGGCTATCTCAGATTTCTCGACACCGGTATCCTCTACAACATCATGCAAAAGCGCCGCTTTTATCATCGGTTCAGAGCCGCCGAAGTGCGATACGATTGCGGCTACGAGTATCGGATGTACCGCATAATCGTCTCCGCTTTTACGTTTTTGTCCTTTGTGGGACTCCACGCAACAATTTAGAGCATCTTCAACCGATGGGTAAAGTGCGTTAAGTTTTTGCTTTAAAAATACAACGGCAGCATCAATGCTATTGATGCCTACAACCTCGTCAATAAGCCCCTGCAAACAAAATTATCTTTATTTATACTTTTTTAATTTTAATAAGACCCTCGCTGATCTCCATAATGGCGATATCGACAGGTTTTACTTTTTTTACGTCTACGTCAATTAAAGGCTTAGCCCCCTTAAAAAGCTCTTCAACTCTTTTGCCGGTAGCAACCGAGAGAAGGTATCTATCCCCTCCCGCATACTCAAGGGCTTTCGCATTCATCTCTTCCATTCTCATATCAAATCCTTTTTACTATTGAACATTCCTCGGTATTACCGTTAATAACCCTAAGGAGAACATTTTCACTAAACATATCACATATAACTATCGGTAGATTATTATCTTTTGCCAAAGCTATAGATGTATCGTCCATAACTTTTATATTATCCTGCAACGCCTCTTCGTAGCTAAGCTCGTACAATTTTTTTGCATCTGGATATTTCTTCGGATCCTTATCGTAAACGCCGTCAACTTTTGTCGCTTTTATAATCATATCAGCGCCTATCTCCACCGCCCTTAGCGTAGCCGCCGTATCGGTCGTAAAGAAAGGATTTCCGGTTCCGGCAGAGAAAATAACGACTCTCCCTTTTTCGAGATGCCTAGTTGCCCGTCTTACGATAAAAGGTTCACAAATCTGCTCCATTTTTATCGCACTCTGTAGCCTTACTCTAACACCAAGACTCTCCAATGCCCCTTGAATCGCTATACCGTTAATTACCGTAGCTAGCATCCCCATGTGATCTGCGGCGTTTCTTTTAATTAATCCGTCTTTACTAGCCGTAACACCCCTCACAATGTTACCGCCCCCCACAACGATACCGACTTCAATATCGCTCTCTACAAGCTTTTTTATCTCTCCGGCAACGTATTTCAAAACTTCACTATCTATCCCATAACCGACGGAACTAGCAAGCGCCTCGCCTGAAAATTTTACAAGTACCCTCTTTCTATTTTTGCCTTCTCGTGTACCGTCTTGCAAAAAAACTCCTACTTTTTTGTTCCGATTATACACAAAAAGGGCTTACTTGGCTTTTAATAGGGTATTTTGTAGCCGTCCTCTAAGACTTCCGCCGAACCAAGTAGAGGTATGGCACTCAACTCAGATCTGATTTCTGCTTCATAAAACGGTTTTAGATGGTTTATGAATATTTTAAGATCGGTTCTACCTATTTTTTTTAGCTCCTCTTCCAAAAGGAGCGGAGTCAGGTGCATGCTGTCGTGAGCCAGCTTTTTAAATCTTGACGGAAATGCACACTCTATTACTAGGTTTTTTAGGTTTTTTGTCTCTTTTACGACTCTTACAACCTCGTCACAAGGACCGGTATCGGAAGTTATGATAGTTGCGCGACCGTCTTTTGTGATCTTATAGCCGCAACTTGCTATCGTGTGGCAAGTTTTGATAGGCTCAATCGTAAGTCCGCTAATCTCAAATACATCTCCAAAGTCTATCTCGGTAAATATGATAGATTTCCCGCTTTTGTTAATAAGATCAAGCTCTGAAAAATCCGGCCAAACTTTCCAGTTTAGGATATTTTCTTTTAGGCTCTCCAACGTCTCCGCCAACCCGTATATAATGAGCGGCTTCGTTTTAATGGCATAAAATGTGTCGATCAAAAACGGAATATCGACTACATGGTCAAGATGGGAGTGTGTCAAAAATACATACTCCACACTCTCGGCCTCCTCTTTTAACGGAGCAATTATATTTCCGGCATCTATAACGATGTTCGGAGCCAACCTAAAGCAAGTCGTATTCTTGCCGGCTCCTCTGCCGCCGTATGCACCTAAAACCTCTATACAATCCATCTTTTTCGCCTACTTAGTAGTAAATGTAAAGACACCGTCAAAATCGGTAGGTGGGTTTTGTATAAAGTGCTCACACCTTTCGATATACACCTGATACAAAAACGTACCGCTCTTTTCAAACAATACCCTAAACTCTGTTAAAGCTTCTCCGAAACGACTGCCCCGATAGAGCGACAAAGCGTTTGTGTAGCTATCCAACTCTTTTTTTTGCTCTTCATCCGGCACCCCAAAATCCAAAACCTCAAATATGGCAACTGGCTCATGCTTCCCTTTTACCCTTACAAGGTCTAATTCTCTAATAATGTAGTCGTTTTTTAATCCAGACTTTGTAAATTCGCTAATAATAATATGCGAATGATACGGCTTGTTTAGCCCCTCTAGTCTCGACGCAAGGTTAACGGGGTCGCCGATAATAGTATAGTCGGCTCTACCGTAAGAACCCATCTCGCCAACCGTTACGTCTCCCGTATTAATACCGATACCGATATCTATGGTCGGCTTTTTCTCTTCAATTAGCCGTTTATTTAGCTCTTGCAACGCTTTTATTTGTGTTACGGCTGAGCTAACAGCTACATCTTGGTGATTTGCCACCTCATTCGGCGCATTCCAATACGCCATAATGGCATCGCCTATAAACTTATCTACTGTCCCTTTGCTTTTTACGATAATATCAACCATAGGTGTCATATATTCGTTCAAAAGCCCAATCAAAGCCTTCGGGCTCCCCATCGCTTCGGAAAGTGTAGTAAACCCCCTAATGTCGCTAAAAAATATCGTTACAAACTTCTCTTTAATCTCAAAACTATTCATATCCGAGTGCTTTAAGAGATCCTCGACAACTGCCGGAGAGACTTTTTTGGCAAATTTTGCCTTGATAAAATCTTTTTGTCTACTCTCTAAAAAGTAGTTCATAAGGGTCAGAGAGACAAATGTTAAAGACATAGCCATAAGAGGAAATAAGACGTTTAGTACGATCCCGTCGTTAAACAGCATAAAATATTCAAAATAGAGCAACGATCCGGCAAGCAAAACAAACAGCACCGACGAAATACCCGCCGAAGCAAAAGAGACAACTGCTACGGTAGCGGCTACGGTAGCAAAAATCAAAGCGACATTCGCCCCCTCGGCCCATGAAGGACGATACATAAAATCGCCTTTTAGCATATTATCTATAGCGTTGGCATGAGCCTCAACCCCCGGATAAACAGAGTCAAACGGAGTTGCCCTAAGATCCAGCAGCCCTGCCGCCGATGTACCTATTAGTACAAACTTCCCCTCAATCTCTTTCTTGTCTATTTTGCCGCTATAGATATCTGCTGCGGATATATATTTGAATGTTTTTGCGGGACCCCTATAGTTTACAAGGAGCCTACCGAATCTATCGGTTGGAATTTCTATCTTACCTATAGCAACCCCCCTAACGCCTATCTCGTCATAAAAAACCTCTATTTTTTTAACGCCTGCCGCCGCCCGCACCATCTCCAAAGACAAGGCCGGATAAACTACCCCGTCATAACGCATCAAAAGCGGCACGGAGCGAACTATACCGTCGGAGTCCGGAACAGTATTAAAAAAACCGCTCGAATATGCAGCATTTTGAATCTGAGGAATATTGAGCGTTGCCCTATATGGATTGATTAAAAAATCAACCTCTCCCCTCCCTTTTTCAACAACTATAGACGAAACAGCAGGAGAACCGGAAGGTTTTATCCCGTCGTTTTCGAGGGCGAAAATATACCCCAAAATAGTCGGGGAGTTGCCTATGGAGTCGGCTGCTATCTTGTCGTAATCGGGCAGCCCTTTTAACTCAAGACCGGCCTCCCTCATAACTTTTACCGGGGATGAGTTGTCTCTCTCGGCAAAGACAATATCCAGACCTATTACACCGGCACCCATAGAAGTTAGATTGTCTATGACTTTTGCAAACTTATTCCTACTCCAAGGCCATTGTCCAAGCTCTTTTAGGCTTTTTTCGTCAATGTCTACTATCACTACGTCTTTTGCGCTACTATCGACCCCTCTGGCCATAAACATCAAATCTCTGATTTTGTCGTCAAAAACTTGTATGGTTTTCGGGAGATAAAAATACCCCGCCGTACACGCCAAAGAGACCAAGAGGCCGATTAGAAGATAGTTTTTTAGGTTTTTAAGCACAAATCATCCCGATATTTATAATAAGCTTAGTTGACTTTTCTAACTTTAAATACACCGACACCGTTTAATGCGCCGCTATTAAAACTTCCGCTCCATGCACCACCGGCACTCTCCGCAGACGGACCGTAAAATTTACCGTTAGTATTAATAAAATTCGTACCGCTATTCCAACCGGTGCTTGAGCTAAATCCGTTGCCGCTTATAGAACTTGCGGTTGACGGTGTACTGCTTTGCACTGTATATAGACCACCTGTCGTACTAAACTGGACATTTGTGATCTGAACTGGATTTGCAGAACCGAAATTGACATTCATATCAAGCCTATTAAAACCATCTAGTTGAATCGGGTGTACGGCAACATTGTCATTTAGGCTTCCGATAATATTTCCTGTATAACTGTAAGCTGCATTACCGCTAACTAAGCTACTAATAGTCGCTGCCGGCGTCTCATACCCTGCTACCCAATACCCCATAGCTATATTTTTATTGCATCCGGAAGCCCCCAAAGAACAACCGGAACTAGCATCCGTCTCTCTCGCAACCCAATATCCCCAACTTGAGTAATCATCTATAAAGCTATACTTTGAAGCCTCAGTTATACCGTCCGGTAAAGTCGCAAGAGCAAAGTCATAAGTCTTGCCGTTTACGGCTTTGTTTTGGATGATCATACCTTGCAAATCCTCTTTCAAAAACGATGCAGAGGCTACGGAGCCGCCAATATCGGCTTGACTGAGGGCACTCATGTCTACAAATGGAGAGATACCCAAATAGGCGGAACTAACAGTAGGGGTGCTCATCGTTAACGAACCGCTCATAGTTTTTGTATTTAGACTAAATATATCACCTAGCCACAAATCATCGTTTGTATCGGCACCTATTGCAAACCCGCTCATAGTTGAACCGTATGTCGAGTTATACCCCGGTATGGAAGTAAAAAGCTGTGTATCGGTTGCGCTGCTTGCAACCTTTTTCATCAAATCTACGCTTTCTACAATTCCGCTAGTACTATATAGCTCATGGGCAATCCAGTTATATTTTGATGAGTTGTCGGACTGCACATTATCCAATCCACCTGTGGAAGAGTTCACATACTGTCCATTTTCGTTAAAGAGATACAGTCCGTTTGCGTGATCATTTTGAAAGACATCGCTTGTTACGACACCGTTGAAAAGATCAAAATATTTTCCGGATATTTTATTGGTATCTCCGTTAGCTACAACTCTACCCGTCATAATTCCGCCGTCAAATAAAACCTTCATAATTGCATTATCGGATATTCTCTTCTCAAAATATACATCCATAAAACTTGACAGCACCACTCCGTCGCCGCTACCTGGATACTTGATATACATAGAGGAATAAG
>CALJKN010000170.1 GCA_937973585.1 uncultured Helicobacteraceae bacterium | reverse complement strand
ATTCGATACCGGTTCAGACTGACTGCGTTGGGACGATGTTCGGATTTTTCTTTAATGCTAATCCGGTTAGCTCGTTCGCAGATGCATTAACTAGCGATACGGCACTTTTCGGTAGATTTCATGCCGAGATGTTAAAAAGAGGGGTATATCTAGCTCCGAGCCAGTTTGAGGCCGGATTTATTTGTTCCGTTATGGATAGTGAGAGTGTAAAATTGACCGTAGAGGCGGCCAAAGAGTCGTTTGCGGCCATTAAAGGGTAATAATTTGGAAAACGGTAATGTGGCAAGTGAGCCAAAGCACAAAAAAAAGCTAGAGGGGTTAGATAAACTCTCTCTAGGAATTTCGATTCCGGTTGCTATTTTGATAGGGGTCGGGATAGGTTTTGGTCTCAAAACACTTTTTAATCAATCATGGCTTTTATGGCTAGGCGTATTCTGGGGTGTCGGTGCGGCCGTTAATAACGTGTACAAGGCATATGTCAAACAAAAAAGAGAGCTGGACGAGTTGGCAGAGGAGCGAAAATACAAAAGAGCGGATGAGAACGGTGATAGAGATAGCTAAAGTTTTAGCGGCTGTTTTTGTAGTTTTGGCGGTTGTGGTCGGTATCTTTTGGGGGGCAAACGGATTTTTGAATTTTTTTGCTTCGTTTGTCGGTTTTTTACTCGTTGCGACGGCATCATTTTTAGGATATAAGAAAGTTGTCTCAAGTGCACCGCAAAATAGAACCGACGGTGAGTCAATGGATGCAGATGGCGAAGATGAAGAGGAAGACCAAAAACAGGAGTCAAAGTTTTCCGTTTTTCTAAAAACATATAAGGGCTGGCTATTTCCGTTTAGACTTCTCTCTTATGTCCTGTTTGTGATAATTTTTTTATACCTGTCAAATAATGGTATTTTGGATGTTGTGCCATTTTTGATAGGGGTTGCCGTATTGCCTGTTTCGGCTATGATTTTTACATTGTTTTTTAGGAGAAACTTTGCTTAAAAAGATTAAAAAAGAGCTTTTGATATATTTGGCAATCTTGGTCTGTATGTCGCTTTTCATGCATCCTGAGAGAATCACGCTGATAGAGAATCCAATGCAACTAGGCCACGCTTTTTTATGGAGTTTTGGAGTTTATCTGATTATATTGATCGTTAGAAAAATTTTTATGTTTTTGTATGGATTTTTTAATAAAAAAGAAAATTGATATAAAACTTAACTCTATCTTAAGTTTTAAGTAAATATTATTTGCAAAATACCTGATAAAAAGTAAATATAGGGCGAGCCATATTATGGTAAAAAAAATTTTAATCTCTAGCCTAGCCTCCTTTGCTCTTGCGGAACAGGGTATGGTTCTTGCCGATATAAAAACAGATTTGGCTGATATCGGAAAAGCTGCAACGCAGACAAGAAAAAATATTACATATCTGCCGTATATAATGAGTGTTTTCGAAAATAAAGAGCTCAGAGAAGTAGGTGCAACAACACTAAAGGAAGCATTAGAGCTTGTGGCAGGGGTTGAGATGTCTACCGATAGCCTCGGTATGATTAACCCTGTCTTTAGAGGCTCAAACCCGTATGCGTTCGGACAGAGCAAGCTAATCATAGACGGTTCGGAGGTTAACGATCTTTATTTTGGCGGATATACCCCTTATCTATCTATGCCGATAGAGCTCATAAAGAGAGTTGAGGTTATCAGGGGACCCGGTGCGTACACAAAAGGGAGTAACGGATATGCCGGTTCGATAGTCGTAACTACCTATAAAGAGCAAATAGACAAGCCTAGTTTTACCTCGCAAGTTTTTGCAGGATACGGTAGCAGTGCCGAAAAAAGGGTCGGTGGCTCTTATGATTATTCAAAAGATGATTTTGCATTACATCTGGATGCCTATATACTCCGAGATGAAAAAAAGCTCTCATACGGCAGGGATATCGCAGGTCTGGGTGTCTACGGAGCGATAAATGTCCCTTTCGGTAGAAGCGGATATGCTCCTGCAAAAACCGAGACGGAATCGCTCTCGCTCTCCCTTTCAAACAAAAACTTTTTTGTGAATGCTAGGGCTATAGGCTATAAACACGGAGCCGGCGGCGGGATATCGTATGCACTGACGCAAGACGACGACAATTATGAGCTTCCAAGATATGACATAAGCGGCGGCTTTAAATATAATATATCCGATACCGGAGGCGTTATGAAGGCCTCGGTTTTTGAAGATAGTTTTATTATAGACAGTATAACGGCTCCGGCGGGGATGGTTTTGTCCGGTATCACTTATCCTGACGGGCTATATAGATACTCGGAAATAACCATTAGGCGTTATGCGGTAGAGAACAGCTTTGAGAGCGATGTTTTTGGCGGCTCTTTGTCGTACGGCATCAGAGGTAGATGGGAAAAGGCAATAGAGCAAGAGACATTAATGACAAACCGAACAACAGGTGTCGGAATTGTAGACTATTCCGATAGATTGCCGGCTTTCGATAAAAACGGATATGTCTCATCGATAGGCGGATATGTTGAGTTTGACAAAGAGGTTACGGATGATTTGGCGCTAAATGCCGCTCTTAGTATTGATAAAAGAAATAAAAACGGAGCCGTTTGGGAGCCGAGAGTTTCGTTGGTCTACTCTCTTAGCGAGCAAGACAGGCTGAAGTTTTTTGTCTCAAAGTCACATAGGGATCCTTCATGGCAAGAGCTCTACATAATGAACAACCAATCCAGAATCGGGAATACTGAACTTAGACCGGAGGTCGTTTATGCTTATGAGACCCAATATATACATCAGTTCTCGCAAAATAACGTTTTCTCTTTCGATCTGTTTTATCTGCAAAACTACGATCAGATAAATAAGCTAAACGGCAACAAATACCAAAATGTCGGCAAAAGTAAAATAACCGGTTGTGAGACCGAGTGGAGGGCAAAAACAGACTCTCTGACTTTTTACGTAGGCCATACATATCAATGGGGCGAAGATGCAGAGGGACGAAGACTTGCAAATACTGCGAATCACACCCTTAAGACGCACGCTGTTTATAATTTTGACAATGGAGTTTGGGGGTCTGCCGCATGGAGATATAGCGGATCTAAAATCAGAGAAAACGGGGATACTAGGGATAAATTAGATGGATGGCAAACTACCGATTTATCTCTCGGCTACAAAATAAAACCGTACAAAGCAGAGATTCAGATAACTGCCAAAAATATATTTGACCAAAAAATAAAATATCCTAGCGAGCCTAGGACATATAACGACGACTACCTCGGTGAAGGGAGGGGCGTATATGCTACCGTAAGGGGTAGGTTTTGATACGACCCCTCTTTTTGGCGGCAGTTTTTAGTGCTATGCTTTTTGCAGGTTCGTATAACACTTTTTTGCTTGAGACGCAACTGACTTTATTGCCGAAGATTTCGATACTTGAAAAAAGCAAAGCAGTCGTCGGTGATAATATTGAGCTTATAATAGTCCACGGCTCCGGCGATGATGATACGGCCGAGTATGCAGCTCAATTTTTAGAGAATAAATTCGGCGGCAGACTTGGGAAATACAATTTAAAAGTTACGATCACTACGTTTGATAAGTGTTGTCCTCCGGTTAGGCCAAGTCTTATATACTGTCTAAACGGAACACATGAACAGCTCTCAAAAGTGCAAAGCTTTATCAGGGCTACAAATACCGTGTCGGCCGTATATGATAGCGAAAATCTAAAAAACGGTTTTTTATTTTCGGTTACCCTTGAGCGGCATCCGGTAGTCTTAATGAATAAAAAAGTACTAAAAGATAGAGGCTTGGAGTTTCCACAAACTTTATATGCTATCGTTAAGGCAATTTGATGAGGCTATCGCAGACAATAGCTTTTAGGCTTGCCCTTGTGTTTGTCGTTTGTATTGTAGTTCTTGTTTCGTACCTTTTTTTCGCCTTCAAAGAGAATATAAAAGATACACTCTATGCAAGTGAGCATGAAAAAGCGGTTCAGGTGGTGTCCACCGTCTCCCCTATGGTTGAAATGTATCTATATCTTGATCAGGAGGATGCCGCAAAGCAAGTTTTAACATCGCTTATAGGTAATACAAATATAGAGGCCGTCGCCCTCATAGATGCAAAAAGCGGAAAACCTGTTTTTAGTTTTGCAACCGGCAAAAAGGATAATAGATATGAGCCGTTTGTTATAACAAAACCCCTTTTGGATCAGGCGACAAAAGAGAGAATAGGTATTTTGGAGGTCAAGTACTCCTCTGTATTTTTGAATAACTTGAGTCAAACCGCCCAAAAGCTTTTGAATAATGCAATTCTCATAATTTTGGTAGTATTTATCCTCCTTCTTAGTATATTGTTTTATCTATTGGCTCCACTAAAAGAGATAGCCGGTGCACTCAAAAATTACAAACCCGGCAACAGATTGACCCTATCCAATAAAACAGGCTCCTATGAGGTTAAAATTATTGTTGATGCATTGAGGGAGATGGATAATAAAAACCATCTCTACGAGGGTGAGCTAAAAAATATTAATGAGATTTTGGAGTTAAAGGTCATAGATAAAACCAAGCAGCTTCAAAAAAGCAATAGAGAGCTTGAGGTTTTAAATGCCGTTTTGGAGGAGAGGGTAAAAGAGCAGACGGAGCAGATACTGGAGAGCGAGAGGCTTTTGGTTCAGCAGTCAAAACTAGCAGCTATGGGTGAGATGATAGGTGCTATTGCTCACCAATGGAGGCAACCGCTAAATGCTCTGGGGCTTATGATACAAGATATTAGACTTGCAAAACAGTTCGATGAATTAAACGACGAATACATAAAGAATTTTGAAAACAACGCAATGTCTCAGGTAAATTTTATGTCCAAAACCATTGACGATTTTAGAAATTTTTTTAAACCTAATAAAGAGAAAATTGTTTTTAGCATACAAAAAATTATACGAGACTCCGTGGACATAGTGGGTGCGCAGCTCAAAAATTCATCCATATCGTATGAGGTAGTAGGAGATGATTTTTCGTGTCATGGTTATCCAAGCGAGTTTTCGCAAGTGATACTAAATCTTATATCGAACTCAAAAGATGCGATTTTGTCCCACAATCCGGAGCATGACGGCTTTATACATATCTCCACATTTGTAAATGGAGATCTCGGAAAAATCATCGTCAAAGATAACGGTGGCGGTATAGACGAAGAGGTCATGGATAAGATTTTTGAGCCGTATTTTACTACAAAAGAGCAAGGCAAAGGGACCGGTGTCGGCCTTTATATGTCAAAACTTATAGTAGAAAACCATATTGGGGGCTTTTTGTCGGCGAAAAATGAAAACGGTGGAGCCGTATTTGAGATCACAATAAAAATATCAGACAAGAGATAGAGTAAAATTTGTTTAACATAGTTTTGGTGTCTCCAAAAATTCCGCAAAATACCGGAAATATAGGGAGAACATGTGTATCTTTGGGGTATCGTTTACATATCGTAAAACCGATTCCGTACGAGATAACAGATAAACAATTAAAAAGAGCCGGGCTAGATTATTGGCCTAGTTTGGATTTTTGCCTTTGGGAGAGCCTGAATGATTTTTTATCCTCAAATCCGATAACGGATAGACATTTCTTTTTTACGACAAAAACAGAGAGATCGTACTTTGATATAGAGTTTCAAGCCGGCGATTTTTTGTATTTCGGCTCTGAAGATTCCGGTCTTCCGACTTCCATTATGGATCAAAAAAAAGAGAACATGGTAACGATAGAGATGAGAGAGGAGTTTAGAAGCCTTAATCTTTCATCGGCGGTTGCGGCGGCCTCTTATGAAGCGTTCAGACAAAACCGACACAGATTTGATTGGGTAAAATAAACACAAAAACATTTACTGGGGGTCAAGATATGAATCTCGATATGTTTCAAATAGAGCAAAAACTACTCTCTTTTTTAAAAGAGGAGACAGCTTCGATAGGGTTTCGCAGGGTTGTACTGGGGCTTTCGGGAGGTGTTGACTCGGCTGTTACCGCTGTTTTATGCAAAAAGGCGTTTGGAGCCGATATGTCTGTAGTTATGATTCCGAGCGATACCACAAATCCGGTTCATATGAGTCATGCTCTGATGCTTTGCGAAAAGTTTGATATAGAGGCCGAGCATGTATCTATAAAAAATATGCTTCACTCTTACCCTCTGGAGCTATCCACGAAACTTAGAAAAGGTAACCTTGCGGCAAGGCTTCGTATGGCAGTTTTGTATGACGTGTCGGCCAGAGATAGGGCGATAGTTGTAGGTACTAGCAATAAAAGTGAGATAATCTTAGGATATGGTACGCTTTTTGGGGATACTGCTTGCGGGATAAACCCTATAGGTTCGCTATATAAAACACAGATTTTTGCCCTTGCAAGACATCTGGGGGTAATCGACGAGATAATAAACAAAGCTCCTAGTGCCGACTTGTGGGAGGGGCAAAGCGACGAAGAGGAACTCGGGTACAGATATAAAGACCTTGATGCCGCTATGTTCGATATTTTCGATAACGGTCTTAAGCCTGAAGAGGCGATGCATAAAGGGCATAACAAAGAGATGGTAGATTTTATTATGTCCAGATACGAAAATAACATATTTAAGACCAAGCCTCCAAAAATAGCCGAGCTTTGATTAATTGAACCCTCTGATTAATTCTCACATTTTAGGCAAAGCCCAAAATGAGGCCTTC
>CALJKN010000169.1 GCA_937973585.1 uncultured Helicobacteraceae bacterium | reverse complement strand
AATAAAAAAATAAAAATAAAACTCTCAAAACACCCTCCGGGCAACCTCAAAGCAACCCTGCATCGTTAAAATAAAGAGAAACACAAAAAATATATTAGAAGTCTAAAAATGAAGTATTGTGCAAGATTTATCCTTTTTTTATCGCTTTTTGTATCTACAGCTATAACGGCTTATGCAAATGCAAATATCCAAAATATCGATACGCAACTCAGTGAAGCGGTATTAACGTTTGAGAAAAAAGAGTATGAAAAAGCATACAAATTACTCAAAGAGATATACGTCGGCAAATCGGACGACCCAAAAATAAATTTTTATTTAGGGTTGTGCGCATTTGAGCTAAAAAAATACGATGAGGCCGCATTGGCTCTTGAGAGAACTTTGATTATGGAGCCTAGCCATGCAAGAGCTAGATTGGAGCTTGCAAAGACGTACTTTGAGCAAAAAGATTATCAGTCGGCGGAGGCAGAATTTGACGAGGTTTTATCCGTCAAAAATATACCGAAAGAGGTGGCGGATAATATCGAAATCCACAAGCAAATCATAAACGCTAAAAAACAAAAACACTACACAAACGGCTATCTCTCTATCGGGATTGGATATGACTCAAACATAAACAATGCGATAGGTCTAAAAGATTATACCGTGCCGATATTTGGGGGACTATCGCTAACCGGGGATGTCCAAAAAGAGGATTATTTTCACACCCAGACCGTCGGGATAAACCATATATACGATATGAGAGATACAAAAGACGGTATGTTTTGGCAAAGCAATATCCTGCTTTACGGGCAGACCTACAGACACTATATAGAAAACAACGTTAGGTACGCCAGCCTCACAACAGGCCCAGGATACAAAAATGATATATACAAAATAAATACACCTCTTACGATCGAAAAACTAGAATTTGGGGGGCAAGACTATATGAAAAGTATCGGCATAGCCCCAAAAATATCACTTTTTCCATCAAATTCTATAGCCATAAACGCCGGATATGCCATCAAAAAAAAGCTGCATTACTACGACAATCACGGTAAAAACTCTATCTATCAAGAGCTTAGCCTAGGTGCAAAAAAATTCTTTCAATCCACAGGCTCGGCCTTGTCGGCGACATATACATTGGCAAAAGAGACGGAGCTAACAAACGACCAGACCGATCCTATCTCCAGAACCGACGTGAGTCTATTTACCCAAACAATCGGCTTAAGCCTCTACCAGCCGATTCTCTACGGTATCGATCTAAGTGTTGATATCGGCACAAAAAAAACGGCTTATTCGGAGACAAATACGGTATTTGGTGAAAAAGAACAGGACCAAAATCTATACTGTAATGTCGGAATCTACAAGAGTATTTTCAAAAACTCGTTTGTTGGATTAGCATCCAACTACTCAAATAACAAGTCGAATTTTGCAAACAAGGTTTACCAAAAAAGAGGTTTTACCTTAAATTATATAAGCAATTTTCAATAAAGGATAAAAAATGAAAACATTCCGTTTGTTTCTTGCGATCCTGCTACTCCAAACCGCAGTATTTGCATATATAGGCAAGATAGCGGCCATGAGCAGAGAGGTTTCAATAATCAGAGACTCAAAAAGCACCAAAGCCTCATCTGGCCACACCATAGAGCAAAAAGATACGATCAAAACTTCAAAAGGGGGAGTGGCTCAAATAGAGTTTAATGACAAAACAGTCATTACGGTGGGTGAAAACTCTATTTTTAGCGTTGAGGAGTATCTAAACGACGATAAAGCCCCAAACGCAAGATTTAAAGCCGACAAAGGCTACTTCAAAGTCGTAACCGGACAAATAGGCAAAGTAGCCCCCGATAAATTCAAAATTGATACCAAAACCGCAACCATAGGGATACGGGGGACGGAGTTTAAAGGGTTTGTAGACGAGCTTGGCAATCTAACGACCCTCACCACAAAAGGGACGACCGTGGTAACCTCCACCATTTCAAACGTAGCCGTAAAATCCACCGAAGTGCCTGCCGGATATATGACCAGAGCAACACAAAAAGGGGTAGAAATCTCCATCCCGTTTAGCACCGATGAACTAAAAAATATGAATACCGGATTCGGCGGCTATGCTACAAACAGCTATAAACAAGAGGATATATCGGGCAATACAAAAGCCCAGTCCGGTATTGTCGGCAAAATACGTGACATAACGACAAAAGCGATAGGATACGATCTAAACGACAAAACATATCTTGCAGCAAATACCATAGAGGCGAAAAGGCTAGAAGCGGTCAAGGCGGCTGCACTTGCAGCGGCACAGGCAGAGGCAACTAGGATAGCGGCGGTACGGACTGCTAGCGGTACACCAACACCAACACCAACACCAACACCAACAACACCTTCAGTTTGGGCGGCATCAGGGTATAGTGCTAACTATGCGCCCGGGGTGAGTTATAATACAGTTGGCTACTCATCGTTTTTAACAGCCACTAGCGCAAGCCTCCACAACGGCGGCTCCGGCGACCTCACCACTGCTTTCAATATGGATCTGGCGGCTAATACATTTAATAGCGCAAACTCATTCGACCCAACCATGGTCACCACCGCAGGCTCTTTTTCCATTAGTGGCGAGGACTCGTTTTCCGCTACACAAACCGGTAGCTTCTGGGGCTTTTCTGATGCAACACTAAACATTAGCACAACATCGGACTCAAGCACAAAAGACTATGTGTCGTGGGGATATTGGAATATGACCTACAATAGCGGAAATATAGGCAAAGGGGTGTGGATAGGCGGGATACCTACGATTT
>CALJKN010000168.1 GCA_937973585.1 uncultured Helicobacteraceae bacterium | reverse complement strand
TCCCTGAAAGATCTGGGATACGCAAACGTGTCAAAAGAGTAATATGGGTAGTCTTGACCCAAAAACTCTGTTTTCGGATGCGAAAAACGTATTTGTAGACGAAAACACCGACGGAAACGAACTTGTCGGGGAGTATATACTACTGGACGGGGTAAAGGAGGCATACAAAAGGGTTACTGCCTCTTTGCAAAAACCGCTAAAGATTATCCTTCTATACGGTGAACCTGGGAGCGGTAAGACCGCAATGCTCAGAAGGCTATATGCAAACCTAAAAGACTCTGATAAAAACGTGCTCTACTACCCTATTCCGACATTTGCGAAAATAAACGAACTAAAGAGGGTTTTAGCGGAATACTCGAATCTAACCCCTATGGGCGATCCGACATTTTACGAGATTATGGAGCTTTTTAAAGAAAAGTTTGAAAAAGAGAGTTTTATTATTTTGCTTGACGAGGCTCAACTCTATAATGACATCGAGATGGAGTATATCAGGCTACTCTCGGATACGAAAATATTTAAATTTCTAGTAGCACTCCACAAGATAAGCGACGAACATCTAACCGCAAAATCCCATTTTCAAAGTAGGATATGGGAACAGATAGAGCTAATACCTCTAAGTATGGAGGAGTTTAGATTTTTTATAGAGAGAAAGCTGATCGGTCAAAATCTAAATCACATCATCTCCATGCTCCCCCAAAAAGCCTACAAAATGATTCACGGGTTTACACGTGGAAATATCAGGGAGGGGATGAAGTTTTTATATAGACTTTTTGATTTTTACGAATTTTTAGAAAAAGAGCGGCCAAGCGACGTAGATTATAAAAAAATTAAAATCAAACATATCGAAATGGTTGCGATAGACGGGAACTATATCAATGTATGACCTAAACGAACTCGAATCAAAATGGCGGCTATACAGAAGAAGAAAAATAAAAAACGCCGTAATCCCGACGCTTGCTATTTTGAGTGTCGTCGTACTATCAGTATCGGCGGGATTTTTTATATACACCGAGTCAAAGGCTCCAAATAAACAGCAACCCATAGATACTAACACTCAAAGCCGGATCATAGCCAAAGCACCGGAGTTAAAAGAGCCGGAAAAACCAAAACTAGAACAACCGGAACAAAAAGAATCCAAAGAGAAAAAACAAGACGACGGGCAAAAGGGCAAAAATGAGCCGAAAACCGTAATTTTGGAAAGCATCGGCGAACAAAAAAAAGTGGATGAAAAACGTACTCAGCAAAAACAGCAAAAAATAGACATAGAACTTAAAGAGACAAAAACATTAGAAGTTTTGGAAGAGCGATATTCTAAGCACAAAAGCGCCGATACCGCTGCCATGATAGCATCTGAGCACTACAAAAACGGAGACTACCAAAAGGCATACAAATGGGCGATAAGCGCAAATAATCTGGATGCCAAAAACGAAAAAAGCTGGATAGTTTTTGCCGAATCGGCAAATAAATTAGGGAAAAAAGAGGAAGCAGTATCGGCTCTTGAAAACTATATCCGCTCCAGTCAGTCCGATGCCGCAAAAAATGCACTTTTAAAAATAAAAAACCATGAGTAAAAAATGTTAACGTTAAAGACAAAATTAGGTGATTTGCTGATTTCAAAAGGGCTGGTTACCGCCGCTGAGTTTGATTCGTGTCTTGATGAATCAAAGCATACAGGAATCAGGGTCGGCGAGGTATTGATACAAAAAGGGTATTTGACCGAAGATCAGGTATATAGAGCAATATCAGAACAGCAGGGACTGGATTTTATCGACCTAAACGATAGCGGAATAGATACAAAAATAGCCTCCAAAGTAAACATCTCCATACTCACAAAATACTCGGCGCTACCAATAGATGAAGATGACGTGCATGTAATTTTTACGTTTAAAGACCCTCTTGATTTAACGGCGCAAGATGCCGTTCAAAGACTTTTTCCAAAAAAAATGTTAAAAATAGTCGGTTCAAACCCGTCATTAGTCGAAAAATATCTCAAACAATATGAGATAAACGAAAGTATCAAAGATATTACAAACGATATCAAAAAAGAGATTGCACACGATACATCCATAAATTCCGATGCCTCCGCAGTTTACAAACTCATACAGGTTATTGTCCAAACTGCCGTCTACTCTAGGGCAAGCGATATACACATCGAGCCAACCGAGAAAAGCTGCATAGTAAGGGCTAGAATCGACGGAATCCTAAAAGAGATTTTTTCATTTGAACAAGAGATTTATCCGCCTTTAGGCTCTAGAATTAAACTAATGGGACATCTCGATATTGCCGAAAAAAGAAAGCCGCAAGACGGTAGATTCTCCCTAAACGTCAACAAAAAAGATTATGATTTTAGGCTCTCTACGCTACCCACCACTCACGGCGAATCGCTGGTTCTGAGGATTTTGGATGAAACAAAAGTGCTTATAAACCTAGAAGATTTGGGGATGAGAAAAGAGAATTTTCGTCGTTTTAATGCCTCTCTCAAATCGGCACATGGAATCATACTGCTAACGGGTCCAACGGGAAGCGGAAAAACAACAACACTATATGCGGCACTAAATGCAATCAAAGGGGTCGATAAAAAAATCATAACCGTGGAAGACCCTGTAGAGTATTCGGTAGGTATGGTTCAACAAGTACAGGTAAACGAAAAAGCGGGGCTGCATTTCTCAACCGTTTTGCGCTCCATCTTAAGGCAAGATCCGGACATTATAATGATCGGTGAAATCAGGGACAAGGAGACGCTAAAAATAGCGGTTCAATCGGCACTTACCGGACATCTTGTGCTATCCACGCTTCACACGAACGATGCTTTAGGAGCCATCACAAGGATGGTGGATATGGGGATAGAACCATACCTAGTGGCTCCGTCACTAATAGCAGTGGAAGGGCAAAGATTGGTCAGAAAACTATGCCCTCATTGCAAAGAGGCGTATATGCCGTCAGCCTCGGCTATTTCAACCATAGAGCAATACCTTCCAGAGAGTCCTATTTTCTTTAAGCCGATCGGGTGCGAGAAATGCTCAAATACGGGATACCTAGGGCGTGAGATGATTAGCGAAGTGCTCACAATCAACGACGAACTATCGGCCGCCATCACAAAAGGGGCTACAAAACAAGAGCTAGAGGCAATAGCAAAGGCCGATGGATTTGAAAGCCTATTTCAAGACGGTATCAACAGAGTAGCAACAGGAATAACCTC
>CALJKN010000167.1 GCA_937973585.1 uncultured Helicobacteraceae bacterium | reverse complement strand
AACCTGATTTTTGCCTGTTCGTTTGGCTTTGTATAGTGCTTCGTCTACTTTGTGGATTAGTCCGTCTTGGCTCTCCAGAGTGGTTAGTTCGCCGACTCCGATACTGACGGTTAGCGGTCTGCCGAGTATTTCGCCTAGCATCATATCCTCCTCTACCGCTTCACGGATTTTTTGTGCTGTTTCGGCTACGGATTTTAGGGTTTCGCCCTCTATCAAAACGGCAAACTCCTCACCGCCCCATCTGGTTATTACATCCTCCGGCCCCAATTTTCGCCTCAATATATCGGCTACCCTGATTAGTGTCTGATCCCCGACTAGATGGCCGAAATCGTCGTTTACCTTTTTGAAGTCGTCGATATCTATGAGCATCAGGGTGAGTTTTGCGGATCCCTTTTTGTACAGCTCGCCAAACATCTCGTCAAATTTTCGTCTGTTTGAGAGTTTGGTTAGCGAATCCTCTCCCGCCAAATCGACCAGCTGTTTTTGGTAGATCCCTATCGTGTATGCGATGATGAGAGTCACGATGAGGGTCACCGCCAGAGATATCGCTAGATTGATATAAAACGTTTTTTGTAGCTCCCCCATATACTCTTTTTTGTTTATCTCGACAAACAGGTAGAGCTTTAGTTTTTCGATGTATTTTGTGTTGAGCAGGTATTCGTTGTCTTTGTCTTTGTACTCAAACTGGGTTTTTTTGCCGCCGAATATCTCCCCTTTTATCCCCCGTAGACCCTCTACGCTGTCTATATTTCCACGCTTATTTAGCCCTTTGGAAAAAATAGTAATCTCGCCGTTTTGCGCCACGAAATAAACATCGTATTTGTACTTTTTTTTGAAAGAGCCTAGCATATCCTCGATATTTAATATCTTCACCCCGACTCCGGTTACCCCTATAATCTCTTTTTTGTAGTCCATCACTTTGTAGTTTATGAACATTATGAGAGAGTCGCTGAGATTTGCGTTGTAGTCTAGGTTTATCTCATAAGGCTCCTGATGCCCCCGAAACCGAAAATACCAGCCGTCAGAGCTGTTATCCTTGTTTATCGTATCGATTAGCCCTCTTGGGTGGTAATAATTTTTGGTTTTGTCGGAGACCAAAAAGGTGGTAAAAACATTGTATTTACGCTGAATCTCGTTTAGATAACGGACTATCTCGCCCATATTGCGCTCACCGCCCAATATCCAATCCCTCAAAAACGTATCGTTTGACATCAAGGAGGAGACCAGCAGAGGCTCCACCATCCTCTGCTGAACCTCGGTATAGATATTGTCTACGGATAGGGGGAGTGATGTGTTTAACAGTTGGGTCTGCGTCTCATCGATGCTTTTGTGGTAGTTGATGACGGAACCGGCAATCGACACCCCAAGCAACAATCCGACCACGGTCGCTATGATCTTTGTCTTAAATTTCACCCCATCCCCCTCTTTTTGCCGATACTCAAAAATCTAGTCTCCAGATATTTTTATGAGCTTTGTGCGTTTTATATTTTGCCCAAATCAAAACGCATTGCAACAAGATTCTGCAATAAATTATCATCTTCAACAAAACCGCAAACATTATTCAAATCAACTCTGCATGTAGGAGCTTTAAAATAATTATTATGCGAATATGTCAATTTTTTCTCTTCTTTTTTCTTTTTCTCACCGTTGGCAATGCTCTTTACATATTCTTTTATTTCAGAATATGATGTAGATATATTATTCTCACTAAAAATTTTATCATCGGTAGATATTTTTTTATATATGCCATAGCTGATAAGTTCGTCCGCATAATCGATAAAATCATTATCGCTACTGTTGTTATGCTTTCTGGCATCAGTAACATACTTCATAATTTTATATGCTATATAAATTTGCCCATAAACCGCCGAATCCTGATCGCCGTTGAAAAGCTGGCTTAATGGGTTTAGCTCATCATTGGTGGCATCAAATATCTCTTCAAGTACTTTTGATATTGAATTTTTTGCCGTCTCCGGTTTCTCATAAAAAGTTGCAAACCAAAATTTTAAAGCTTTTTCGCTATTTACACTTTCGCTGAAGTCATTTTTTCTTGGCTCAAAAAGGTCACCTCTCTTTGAGATATAATTAATGCCTTTTAGTTTGAATATCTCTTTTAGATAAACTTGGAAATTCTTTGTGCTTGTTTTATCTGAAAGGTTTATAGGAGACTGCGTATTTGTTGCCTCTGTAATTTTTTCTATCAAATCATCTTTTCTTGCCTCATAAAACCTCGCTAGCAATGTTACGCCGTCAAGCTTACTTTTGTCTTTTTGATATATTTCATAAATCACTTTTGTAGTTTGAAGTCCGTTCACAATTACCGGATTTGTCGTTGGCAAAATATATTTTCCAACCTGTGGATTTGTAGGTATAGACATTTGATCGCATAAAACGGTAATTCCATTATTTAAAAATGGGAAAAATATCGAATCTTCACCATTCAAAGTATCTCGAATTTTTATATTTGTTTTGTTTTTGAAACCTAAAAAGCCACGAATATTTTCCGCAAAAAGCTTTGCTTCCGTATTGTTGATTTCTTTTTCCTTTTCCAACAACATACATAACTCAATAGCGTTAATACGACAAGTAACAGCTTTTACGTCAAGTATTTGAAACGAAATCACGGCTTGCGGTTCTCTAGGGGATATATTTGAACTTTCTATTTCAAATGTGTATTTAATCTCTTTTCGTTTTGAATCTGATTTTATAAGATCGCTAATTTTTTCATCGATATAACCGGAATCACGTATAAAAAAATTATCGGACGGCCTGTTGTAGCTATTGAAAAGATCTTTATTTGCTGTATAAGTACTACTATTTTTGTCGCCGTTAAATACAAAATGCAACCTACTTTCTATACGGTATTTTTTCTGTGTTATCGACTTATATTCTTCAAATTTCGGCAACAAATCTTTTGTATTTAGTTTTGAAGTATTCCCCTTAACAAAAAGCTCATCAAAGTCCTGTTTTAACTTTTCAAGTTCATTTTGTTTTAACGACGGAGAATTTTTACACTGAAAAACATCCATAATATAATATCCGTCATTCTCCGTAAAGCAAACACCGTCTATGCCGCCATCTTGCGAACCTTGCACGATGATGTCACTATACACCTCTTCAAAACTTTTTTCCATAATAGCGGCAATAGAAAATATCTCAAAAGCCTCATCTCTGGTTAAAGAAATATCTCGTTTAGCGAAAAGCTCCATGACATAATCAAGATAGCTATCGATAAATAAATCTTTATTGCTCATTTGAATCTCCAATTGTAATGCCTAACTCTTTAACTGCCGGATTATACAGTTTATATGTAGTTATATTTTGATGCAAGGTGACACCTCGTCCCATTTTATCAGTACCACACCCACACGACAAACAGTAAAACGGCTAGTATCGATGCGACTAGCCATCCGGCTATTTTGCCGTCTCCGTTTTTGGTTTTTCGGATTTGTTTTAGCTCTTTTTCGTGGTTTTTGAATCGCTCCCGTAGGCTTTTGATCTCTTCGTTGTTCATATAATCCCTATCAGACAGCCCCATGCCTACCCCTTTTTTGATAACCGCTCAATAGCTTTTGCCGCCAACGTAAGCCCAAACGCCCCGGTAACCCCAACAAACGACCCCTTCTCTTTGCAAACAGGGGTTTCGCTGCTAAATATCACTTTGAAATCGGGTTTAAAGTTCATCCCCTTTAGCTCGTCTCTCACTTTTTTTGCCAATCCGTCGCCGTAGGTCTTCCATATCGACACGTATTCGATTTTTGTGGGGTCAAGCCTCTTTGCCGAACCCATCGACGAGATCAGCTTTTTGTGGGAGCGTCTGATAATCCCTATTTTTGCTTTTACGTCGTCTATCGCATCAAGCACTATATCGTAAGGGGCAAAATCAAACCCTCTCAAAAACTCCTCATCCACTTTTGCGTGAATCGGCGTAATGCCCGGATATAGTTTTGAGAGCCGCTCTACTTTTATCTCCCCCGTCGCCTCGGAGCCTATCTGCCTGTTTTGGTTTGTGATGTCGTATGTATCGAAATCTATGATGGTAATATCGGTGATTCCGGTGCGATACAGCGCATCCAGACAAAAGCTCCCGACACCGCCGATGCCGAACAACAATACTTTTTTGGCTCTCAGCGGCTCAAATCTATCGCCAAGGACGATTCTTGCCCTTGTATATCTATCTATACCACTCATCCAACCCCTTTAGTTCATCGTATGCAGTCATATCTAGCTTCACCGGGGTCATGGAGACATATCCCGCTTTTATCGCCTCAAAATCGCTCATAAAAGCAGTATCGACACCATCGTGCTCGCCCCACTCTAGCGGGTGAAGCCCTAGCCAATAGTGCTCCTCCCCCCTGGGATTTCTGTGCATATGGGCATCGTTTCCGTATTTTCGGTATCCGGCTCTCGTCACCCGTATCTCACCGGTGCCGCCGACCGGAAAATTGACATTCAAAAATCTACGGTGCGAAAGGGGGAAACCGCCGTTTAGGACTTTTTGGACGATAGAGGCCGCAATCTTTGCCGCCGATGCAAAATCATATTCGGCTGAGGCGTTATAAACATGTGAAAATGCGATAGATGGAACCCCCTGAAGCGCCCCCTCCATCGCCGCCGATGCAGTTCCGGAGTACGTAATGTCCTCTCCCATATTTGAGCCCTTGTTTATTCCGCTTAGGATTATGTCCGGTTTTGCCTCTTCAAACATCGAGTTTAGCGCCAGATATACGCAATCGGACGGGGTTCCGTCGTCAAGCTTGTAAAAATCGTCCCCTACACGGACAAAACGGAGCGGACGTGTCAGCGTCAGGCTGTGTCCGCATGCCGATTTTTCAGAGGCGGGAGCCACGATACTCACCTGCCCCAAGCCTCTCACCGCATCCGCCAAAGCCAAAAGCCCCTCTGATTCGTACCCGTCGTCATTTGTTATTAGTATTTTTTTTATTTTCATGTCGTTATTTTACAGATTTGTTTTGTAGTTTTACGGCAAACGGGAGTTTTTTGTTTTTTGTGGAGTAATGATGGCGGAGACGGGGCAGCTATTTTGCCCCTCTCACACCTCTATAATAAGTATTTCGGTGTCTTTGAATAGCTCTATTTCGATTTGCTTTGTATCGGTTATCTGAGCACTGTCACGTTCAAATAGCATTTTTTCGCCAATCCTCGCAATACCGCCGACAACAAACAAAAACACCCCGTCACCGACTAAAAGTTCATAATCGATTTTGGTCTGTTTATCCCAATACCCTCTTGATATTTTGGCGTTTTGAAATATTTTTATCTCGTTATCTTTTGGCGTTGGCGAGACAAGGGTCAATAGACGGTTACAAAAGTCCTCTTTTTTAATCTCAATCTGTTCGTATGCAGGGGTTAGCCCCTTGTTCTCCGGACGTATCCAAATCTGAAAGAGCTTTAGCTCCTCATCGGCCGAGGCATTAAACTCAGAGTGAAATATCCCCGTTCCGGCAGACATTTTCTGCACTGACGGAGCACGCAGGACGCTTTTGTGCCCCATACTGTCTTCGTGAGCTATCGCCCCTTTCAAAAGAACCGTAACTATCTCCATATCGGCGTGAGGGTGCATCCCAAACCCCTTTAGCGGAGCCAGAGTATCGTCATTGAAGACACGCAAAGCTCCAAACTCCATTTTGTGCCGATTTAGATACTCGGCAAAACTAAAACTAAAACCGCTTCTAAGCCACCCTAGATCAGAAAAACCCCTATCATACGAGCGCTCAACGGCTATCTTCATCTTTTACCTCCCTTTTAATTAATTATTGGATGGCTCTATTTTTTTTCGGCTATCCCCTCTATGTCAACCGATAGTTTTACCTCATTTGAGACCGCTACGCCGCCCATATCTAAAGCTTTATTCCAGACTATCCCGAAATCCCTTCTGTCTATAGTCCCGCTAAGAGAAAAACCTGCTCTTTTGTTACCCCAAGGATCCGTAGTTGCTCCGCCAAATTCATACGTTAGCGTCACCGGTTTTGTAACCCCTTTGATTGTCAAATCTCCAGTAGCCTTATTCCCTTTGACGCTCTTTGAGACAAACGTAATATCAGGATACCCTGCCGCATCAAAAAAGTCTTTGTCTTTTAGGTGTGCATCTCTTTTTGCATCGTCTGTATCGATAGAGGCTACTGCGATTTTCCCTTTTATATTTGAAACACTTTTTGTCGCCTCATCGTAATCAAAAGTTCCGCTAAAGCTTTTAAATTTTCCGTTTGTAGACGAGATCATCATGTGTTTTACTTTGAACCCTACATTTGTATGCGATACGTCCACACCGTACGGTGCGGCAAACGCCAAAGATGCCAAAATAGCCGATATAAAGAGTGCTTTTTTCATTTTTTTATCCTTTTTTTATTTGATTAACTCTCAAATTTCCGGCAAAGCCGTAAATTTTGGTCTAGGCAGACCGCCCACGCCGCCTTGCGGCTTTGAGAACCTGATTAACTCTCAAATTTCCGGCAAAGCCGTAAATTTTGGTCTAGGCAAACCGCCCACGCCGCCTTGCGGCTTTGAGAAATAATGTTTTATAGACTTCCAAACGAAGTCAAACTAATCGTAGCGTGCTCAAACCCTTCATAGTAAAAATCTAGCCCCTCCTCTCCCGTCATCGCCGCAATATACAGCAAAGGCAGATAGTGCTCAGAGGTTGGACACGAAAGCCTTGCCGCCTCCCCCAAATCCAGATAGTTGATTAACGTCTCATAATCTTTTTCGATCAAAGCTTTTTTGATACGACCCTCAAAAGAGAGCGCCCAATCCGTCGTTTTCGCCCATCTATCCCTCTCAATCTCCCAAAGATTATGGACTATATCACCGCTTCCGACTATCATCACACCTCTCTCCCGTAGCCCCTCTAGCCTCTTACCGAGCCTGAAATGTCCGGCAGGTGAGAGATTTTTGTCCAGACTCAGCTGAAACATCGGCACGTCATGGTTTGGGAGCAAAAACTTCATAACGCCCCATGCTCCGTGATCTAGCCCCCTTGTACCGTCGGCTTTTGCCCCAAACTCCGACAATGAGCTTATAATTTCTCCGGCCAACGCCGGATCCCCTTTTGCCGGATACTTTATCCCGTATAGCTCTTTTGGGAATCCGTAAAAGTCGTATATCGTTTTTTGCTCTTTGGCTGTCCCGACAAACAACCCGTTTGTAACCCAATGAGCAGATATTATGAGTACTGCCCTCGGTTTTTTGATTTTTTTTGACAACCTGCTCATCGCCTCCGTGTAGCTGTTTTTAGAGGTTATATTCATCGGCGAACCGTGGGCACAAAAAAGAGCGGGAGCCTTTGCGGTGGTTTTGTCACCACCGTATAATGATTCAAGTGCCATCAGTGTAACCCCCATAAATGTTCTTCTGTCCATCATCCCTAGATCCCTTGATAGATTCTCAAATTTCCGGTAAAGCCATACTTTACTAATTAGTAATATAAATGCAAAAAAATTTACTTTAGGCTTTTGTTTAGTTTTCTAAGCAAAGCCCGAACTACCTCTTTTTCCTCTCTGGATAGACCGGATAAAAATTGGTCTATCCTTTTTGAATGCTCAGGAAATATCGACCCTATCAGAGTGCTTCCGGCCTCGGTTATCGATATCGTGGCACTCCGTTTGTCCTCGGCGGACTTCTCTGATGTTATGAGCCCTTGTTTTACGAGGTTTCTGACGACAACAGTCATATTTCCGGGGGTTGACATCGCCAACTTGGTAGCCGCACCGATGCTTTGCGACCCCCTGTGATACAAGAGCTCCAGTACCCCAAACTGTCCGATAGTCAGCCCGTTTGCCTCTATGAGCTCAAGCTCCAAAGCCCTTATTTTTGTAAAAGCCCTCATAATCTCGACCCACGTCGAAAGAGATAATCCGATATGTTCTTCAAAATGTGGTAACTTTTTCATGAGGAAATAATACTACTAATTAAAACTATTGTCAAGCCCTTTTTAATTTTTTTGCCCAAAAATAAAAAAAACCGGATATCGCCGCCGTGAGCAGCGAAAGCAACATCCCCATCGTAAGCCACTGCCCCATTAGATACCCGATTTGCGGATCCGGATCTCTAAAGAACTCGCAAAAAGCCCGAAATACCCCGTACAATATGCCGTACATAAAGGCAAGCTCTCCGTCAAACGTCTTTTTGAGCCTAATAGAGTAGAGTATCACAAACACCACAACCCCCTCAAAAAACGCCTCGTACAGTTGAGATGGATGCCGCAAGGTAGCCCCGACCCAGATTCCAAACGGGCTATCCGTCGGCCTACCCACAAGCTCCTGATTTAAAAAGTTTCCGATCCGCCCAAATGTATACCCTACTCCGGCACTTACCGCCGTCAAATCCATCAAAACCAAAAAGTTTTTTTTGTTTTTTTTGCACCACAGATAAGAAGAGAGCAAGAACCCTAGTAGCCCCCCGTGATAGCTAAACCCCCTTATGCCGACAAACGTCCCGTCCATAAAAGGGTTAAAAATTTGCCACGGATGGGTTAGATACCAGACGGTATGAGTGTCGTAAAACAGTATATATCCGAGTCTCGCCCCAAGTATCACCCCCATCTCCGCCCAAAAAAAGTAGCTATCGACATCCTCTTTTGTGAACGGATAGTTGTCTTTTTGGCTGAGCCATCTGGCAAACATATAAACGCCAAGCAGAGCACCGACATACATGAGGCCGTACCAGTGGACAGAGAGGCCGAAAACCTTGAACGCTACCGGATCAAAAGCCGAGTAGATATGTTGCCAACTTTGCAAAGAAAAATCCTTTGGTGAAAAAATTTCGGTTATTTTAACTTTTAGGGGTTAAATCCAAAAAAAGACACACTTTTCTCACTATAATTTGGTATTATAAGATACAAATATTTCTTACCAAAAAGATAAAAAATAATGTACCAAGAAGCGGAAGATAGTAATAAGTTTATTTTTACAGATATCATACTACTTGATATAGTGGGCTTTTCCAAGCTCTCGAATACACAACAGTATGCCCTTGTCTCATCGTTTTCCGAACTTTTCAGAAAAACACTATCGATTATGTGCAACGGACAGCCGATCTCAAACGTTATTTTGGGAACCATCCCGACAGGGGACGGATTTTATACTATTTTGACGCCGCAACAAAGGGGTTTTGGCCCTATATATGCGATGTCACTGCGAAACGTTGCAAAAAAACTCTCGGCTCACAAATATTTCAAAGGGGTTAAGGTCGCCGCACACACCGGATACCTAATACCGTTTGTAGGTATCGACAACAGCCAAAACTTCGTCGGAAACGGGATGAACCAATGTGCTAGGTATCTGGAGTTTAAGGTTACCGAGCATTTTGAGTCCGGATACGAGGACGGATATGTCGTGATGTCGGGAGAAGCTCATATAAACCTTGAGATACTACTCCAAAGAGATGAGCAGTTATATGAAAAGGTCGAACAACTGGGGGTTCATATCACCGACGAAATCACCTTCAAAGACAAGCACGGCAACAAATACAAAGGCTACTTGATAGACTCCTCTACTGACTCTATCATTACCTTTCCGTTAACCAGAGGTTAGCCGCAAAAACTACTTTAGAGCCTCGGCGATAATCTCAAGCGGGTTTTTGAACGTGACATCTACGCCGTTTTGATACATTGCATTCGTAAGTTGCATCCTGCATGCACTACACTCAGCGCTCACAATCGATGCCCCCGTCTCTTTTATCATTGCCGCTTTCGGCTCTCCGGCCGCTTGCGACAGCTCAAATCTCTCGGTTTGGATAGTTACGCCTCCAAAACCACAACATCTGTTTGGATTTTCCATCTCCACAAGCTTTGCATTTTGAGCCAGTAACGTCCTAGGCTCCCTCCATACCCCTTGCGTCTTTCTGGCATGGCACGGATCGTGGTACGTAACGGTATCCGGTATATTTTGCCCTTTTGCGGCCAGTAGTGCTTTTAGCTCCGTCTCATCATGGAGCCATTTCGTCGCTATAAAACATTTTGAGACTATTTTTTTAGCCCTCTCCTGCCATACCTCTTCGCCGGATAGCGCCTTTTTCCAATCGTGAATAATCATCGACGAACAAGTCGCCTCCGGTATAATCACCGCATCTACATCATCTATAAAGCTCTCAAAATACTCAATGTTTTGTTTTATCAGATACTTTACCGTCTCAATGTCTCCGGTAAAATAGGCCGGAGCTCCACAGCAAAGCTGTTTTTTCGGAATCAGGATATTCACCCCCAACTTCTCCAAAATAAAAACGAGGCTCTTGCCGACATCCGTATATGAGTAATTGGCCATACACCCTATAAATATCGCAACACTTTTTTTGCCCTCCCCCGCAATAATCTCGGGGTAGCTGTTCAAAAAACTCTTTTTGCCGATAGACGGGAGGAGCCTGCCGCTTTTGATTATCGGAAGTGAGAATCTAGGGAGCATCGATTTTTTTTCACTCACCTCTTCAAATGCACAACTTTTAAACGTATAGCCGAGTTTTGCCCCTAAATCCATCAAGCTTCTATGTTTTAAAAGCCAGAAAAACGCTTTTTTGTACCATGCAATCCCGTATTTGTCTGCTATTTCTGCCCTTACCTCTTCTATTGCAGTATCGGTCGGGATTCTTGACGGGCATACATCGACGCAATTTGTACACAAAAAACACGATTCAAATATTTTTTTTGCATCTTTGTCAAGCTCTAGGTCACCACGCTTATATGCACCGAGCAGATCCAAAAAACCTCGGGGGCTTGTCGTCTCGTCCGGATGAATCGAATGAATTGTGCAAACAGGGATACACTTACCGCATTTGACGCAATCTTCTGCACTTTGATTTAGGTCTATGAGTCTCATCTGCTATATCGTTTTGGAGAATTTGTTTTTTTGCTCTGAGCCGATTTGGATATATCCGTCAAACGGCATAGAGATGTTTCTGATGAGGAGCTTTCCGGTCTCGTTTACTACTATTTTATCGGTATCGACACTCACAAGCCCCTCTGCCTCAAACTCTTTTAGCGCAGACAAAGAGTCCTTGAAATACTCTTTAAAATCAATCCCGAATTTTTGCTCAATTTGGGAAAACACGAGCCTAAAACTACCCATAAGCTCCATTATCGTCTCTTTTCTGATTTTATCGTCCTCTGTAAGCTCTATCCCCCTATGAACAGGTAGCAATCCGCTATCGATACATCTCTCGTAATCATCCATCTCTTTGTAGTTTTGACTATAACAACCGTCAAGCTCTGAAATACTGGTAAGTCCGACACCTATCATATCGCTACCGCCCTTTGTCGTATACCCCTGAAAGTTTCTATGCAACTCCCCTTTTGCCTCGGCAAGGCTTAGCTCGTCGTCAGGTTTTGCGAAGTGATCCATCCCTATCATATTAAAACCGCTTTGGGTCATATACTCAATTACATATTCCATAATTTGTAGCTTTACGGCAGGGGACGGGATTTTTGTCTCATCCAGTTTTCTCATTGTTTTTTTAAGCCATGGGACATGGGCGTAGTTGAATACGGCAAATCTCTCGATATCTAGCTCCACCGCTTTTTTTAACGTATCTCTAAAGCTCTCAAACGTCTGATGCGGCAAGCCGTATATGAGGTCGGCATTTATACTTTTTATCCCGTATTTTCTAGCCAGCAAAACGGCGTTTTTGGTCTCTTCGTAGCTTTGTACTCTGTGCACCGTCTTTTGAACCGTCTCGTCAAAATCCTGTATCCCAAAGCTTACCCTGTTAAACCCCTCCGAGGCCATAACGGCCATCTGCTCTTCATTGAAAAATCTAGGGTCTATCTCACAAGAGATCTCCGCATCTTTGTCGAAATTTTTGAAATACTTTTTGATCTCACCTATTATCTCTTTTAGCTCCGCTGCACTAAAAAATGTAGGGGTTCCTCCGCCAAAATGGAGTTGCGTGACCAATCTATCGGTGTTCAAATATTTTGAGAGTATCTCCAGCTCTTTTTTCAGATATCCGATATATCTTGTTTTTTTGTCGTCTTTGCTTGTATATACGACATTGCAACCGCAAAAATAACAGGCCGAACGGCAAAAAGGGAGGTGAAAATACAGCGATAGAGGCTTTGTGGTGTTATTTGAAGCCGTTAGATATTTTGCAAAATCTGCTTCTTTGAAGTTTTCATGAAACTCAACGGCCGTCGGATAACTCGTATATCTAGGCCCCGGTTTTGAGTATTTTATAAATTTATCGAAATCTATCATTGGCAAAAGACTTTCAGGCTAAAATAAAAATGGATTTTAGCCTTTTTTGCTTTAGCCCTTTAGTTGTTCCAATCTCTCTTTTTTTGTCCCGATAGAGGTAATTTGAACGCCGAAGTTTCCATCTACAATGACGACTTCACCTTCCGCTATTTTTTTGTTATCTACCAAAATATCAAGAGGCTCGTTTGCAAGCTGATTTAGCTCTATGACAGAACCGATGTCCATATTGATAACATCCCTAAGAAGCATTTTTTTGGAACCTATCCGAACCTTTACCGGAAGTTTTACATCCATCAAAAGACCGATGTTTTTCATCTCCTCGTTGTTTAGAGGAACCTTATCCGGCAGTGTAAGTTTTGATTCGGAGTAGCTACTATACTCTTGTTGTGGAGCCGGAGCCGGAACATCTTTTTTTAGGAGTGAATCTTCCAGTGTTTTATCGAGGGCAAATATCACTACGTCTTTTATGTCGTTAAGCGAAAAGTTGAAAACGATCAGTCTCGCAAAGTTAGAGAGATCTATATCGTCTCCCGCTTTTATAGATTTGATCTCATCGATGCTAAACGATATTTTAGGGAGGGTTTTTTGAGCCCCTAGGGTAGTGGTTAGCGCACCCAGAATATTTGAGATTATCTCTTTGTTTGCATCCAAATCATCAGCATCTACATCATCTTTTGATTCGCCCATGCCACCCAAAATCATATCCGACAGAGCAGTCGCCAATCTAGGGGAGAGCATCGCCCTCATCTTGCCCCGTCCTTCACCGCCTGCGCTTGCATCGACTATCACCTGAGGCGCTATAACGTTTGAAAACTCTGTTAGAGGCTCTTTGCTTTTTAGAGAGAGCTCCGGTTTTGTCCCGACAAGCCCCTCAATGGTAGCCGCTATCTCTCTTTCTAAAAGTTCTACAAAATTATCCATTTATAGCCGCCTCTTCTTTGAATTTCGTAAGTCTTTTTAATCTGTCGTCTTCTAGCATTTGTAGCGTATCTTTGACATCGTCGTGTTCGGTTCTGACTATTTGGTTTACCCTGATGGTTTTTCGGTAACGTTTTACCCCAAACTCTGCCAAAAACTTTTGCTTTCCGTTTACCGCAATAATAGACGTATCGTTTGCCGGCTGATCTAGCCTAATCACGTCTCCTATGCCGACATCCAAAACGGTTTTTAGGTCAAGATGGGTCGTCCCCAAAATCGCCTCCATCTCTACGTTTGCACCGCCGAGAAGGGCTCTAAGCTCTCTGTTTCTACTTTTTCTGGATGAGGTCTCGGAGAGCATAATATCTTTGCTGGCAAGCTTAGGAAGTAACGGCTCAAGTCCGATAACCGGATAGCAAATATTCATCATACCGCTCGTGTGCCCGACAATCAGCTCCAAAACGACCATGATAACAATCTCGTTTTGGGCGACGATTTGGACGACGTTCGGGCTAGATTCTTTGACCTCTACGACCGGATACATATCTGTTACCCCTGACCATGCATCTTTTAGGTTTTGCATAATCAGCTTTAGCATAGTATCAAGTAGGTTTAGTTCAATATCCGTAAAGTCCCTGTTGGCATCATACCCTTCACCGTGTCCGCCCAGTAGCCTATCGATAATAGGAAAAACGATTGACGGATTGATTTCCAAAACACCACTCCCCTCAAGCGGCTTCATTGAAAAGACGTTAAAGCTCGTAGGAGACGGCAAGCTCATCAAAAATTCGCCGTATGTCATTTGGTCTATCGAGTGGAGCTGTATCTCAACTATCGACCTCATCACAGACGAAATTTGGCTCGACATAGATCTAACCATCTTATCGTGAATACCTCTAAACGCCCTTAGCTGTTCTTTTGAAACCCTGTTTGGCCTCTTAAAGTCGTATAGCGTAATGTGTTTTTGGTCGAGTATCTCTTTTGAAGTCGAAAGAGACTCCATATCCGTATCGTCATCGACAACTTCCAGTAAGGCGTCAATCTCTTCTTGGCTAAGTATATCTGCCATCTATCTCTCCAGCGCTTCTCTAATTCTTGATAAAACGTGTCTATGTATCTGTGAAATTCTGGAGGTAGTGATATTTAGAATTTCACTAATCTCCTCTAGTTTCAACTCCTCAAAATAGTAAAGCTGAATTACGGTTTGTTCCCTCTCCGAAAACCCCTCAAGAGCCTTTCTGACTCGCTCCAAAAGCTCATCATTTTCGATCTCTTCCAGAATCTCGGTATCTTTGAAAATCTGAACCTGCTCCAATAGGGGCAAAACACCTATCACCCCTATTGAGGTTCTAGCCTCTCTGACCTTATGGATATCAAGCCCCAACTGCTCGGCCAGATACTCATCTTCAGGCTCAACCCCAAACTCGCCAAAATACTTTCCGACAAGCTTGTCAACCTCTTTGATGAGTTTTCTGTCGGTTCTGCTGACCGTATCAAGACTTCTCAGATAATCAAGCATCGCCCCGTACACCCTCTTTCTGGCGTATCCCCAAAAAGAGTCGTTTTGAGCCTCATCATAGCGTCTGGCAAGCTTTACAAGCTCTTCAGTTCCGATAGAGACCAAATCTGAAACATCTACGCTAGATGGTAGCCTCTCTTTTAGCTTAAAAGCGAGAGCTTTTACGGCAGGCAAAAACTTTATAGCCAAATCGTCTTGGGTATATTTTAGGTTATCGCCGTAACTCTCGACACCTTTTTTGCCGATCATCAGCGCCGCCTTCTGCTTGCCTGCGTATACTGAACATAGTCTCTTTTCATCTCCTCCCGCTCTTCTTCCTCAAGTTCCTTGACAAAGCGGTAGGTCTCTTTGATTAGTTGCTCTCGTTTTTCAAGCTCAATCAAAGCGGTATCTATGCCCTTCTCGTATTTTTCCTTTTTAATTCTGTATCTTGGGTTAAACGGTATATTTTTAACAAAAAACGAAGTCGACGCTATCGATAATATATAAAAAATTGCTGTTATAAGCATAGCGGCCAATAGCATTTCAAACGGATCGTTCAGCTTTAGAAGCCCAAAAACAACCCCTAAAAAAAACCCGTTCATAGTAAAAAAAGCTATAAAATTATTTACTTTTACCATCTTGCTACTCTTGACCTAATTTTGCCCTTAAAACTGCTTAATAAGCCTCTTGATAAAGCTTGATAAGCCGGAGCCTGTTCTAGGTTCTAGCATTTTTCGTTCCAACTTCTCAGTCAAATCTCTACAAATATCCTCAAGTTCAGCGGTGCATTTCGCATTCGGATAGTTTCTTGAAAACAAAAATCTCCCTTTGACACTCTTTTGGACATCAGTATCCCTAGACAAATAGCCCAAAAAGTCAAGCTCGAAATCTTTTCTAAGATTCATTTTTGCAACTTTTTGGATTTTTTCAAAGTTTAACATAGCCTCTTTGTCGTTGTTGACCTGATTTAAAATAAAGTAGACTTTGTCTTTTTTCTCGCTTATTACTTTTACCATTGCATACGCATCGGTAATCGCCGTCGGATCCGGTGTTGTCACCACGAGCACTACGTCGGAGGCATTTACAAACTTTTGAACCGTATCGCCTATCCCAGCCCCCGTGTCTATAACGATAAAATCAAAATCCTCCAACTCATCGCTTTCGGCCATGAACCTCTCAAGCATCTCATCGGAATCAAACTTTAATATCTCGTCTCCACTCTCACCGGGGATAAGTATCAGATTTTCATCTATTCGGACTACCGTCTCTTTGAGTTTTGCTTCACCCTTTAGTACGTGCAGAATATTTTTTTGACTTTTTACGTTTAGCAGTACATCCAAATTTGCAAGGCCGATATCGGCATCTAAAATCCCAACCTTAAAACCCATCGTAGACAACATATACGACAAATTGGCGCTAATCGTACTCTTGCCGACCCCGCCCTTACCGCTTGTAATCGTGATAAATTTTGTATGTTTGTTTTCTCTCTCTTTTTGGGGCATAGCATTCTCCACTAGCTCTTGAAGCTTTTTAGCCTGAGTGATTTGAACATCAACTTTATTTTGCATTTTTTGCCTTAAATCCGTCAAGCAGACAATCCACGAAAAACTCCGAAGATGCCGCCGCCAAATCTTCCGGAACCTCTTGCCCCACGGAGAAATAGCTTACAGGTTTTTTTATATCGTATAAAAGACTAAACATGCTACCGAAGTGCTGTGTCTCGTCCATTTTGGTGATCATTACGGTGTCTATATCGATCTCCGCCGAAAAGCTGGCATAGATATCTCTCAAATCCTCGTATTTAGTACTAGCAGAGACGACAAGTGACGTATCTATAGCCAAAGACGGGTCTGTTTTTAAAAAATTTGCGATTTTACTAATTTTGTTTCTATCAAAATGAGAACTTCCAACTGTGTCGATTAATATATAATCACACCCTTTTAGAGAGTTCAGAGCGGCCTTAAACTCAGCCGGATCTACAACTGCCTCAATAGAGAGTTTCATCATTTTTGCATACTGCATCAACTGCTCTACCGCTCCGATCCTATAGGTATCAAGCGTAATAATCCCGACCCTTTGCCTCACATCTAGCTTGTAGGCGTATCTAGCGGCCAGTTTTGCTAATGTAGTAGTCTTCCCTACTCCGGTAGGCCCTACCAACATCACGATTCTTTTTGTCCCCGGAGGGTTTTTTATCTCATGCCTAACCGGAAGGAGTTTTCTGAGGAGAACACTAAAATACCGCTTAACGGTTACCGGACTCTCTCTCA
>CALJKN010000166.1 GCA_937973585.1 uncultured Helicobacteraceae bacterium | reverse complement strand
ATATAATACACTCCTAATTTAAAAAAGGAGTATTTCATGTATCAAACAAAAAGTGCCAAGTATGGCTACAATCCAGAAACCGATGTGGTAGAAATCACACAAAATAGCTCAGGATTTTCTGTACAGTTAAGCTTTGCCGAGCTACATGGGTTATTTACTACAGCAAGTACTGCAACTAAACGAACTGCAAACCTCCTAAATGGAACTGGGGAACTAAGTCGAACAGATAACCATCTACACTGTAAGGGTGGCGGCATTAACACTTACTTATTCCATGAAGAACGACAAGAGTTGCGGAAATATTTATTTGACAAGCGGGAAGCTTATAAAAACTCAAAACAAAATATTGAAAATACTGAAAGCAATGCACCATGGGGAGGGAATTAATATGCTAAGAAAGTATTTTACCCCAAAAGAAGCCGCTGAATATATTGGCTTGTCTGAAGCTGCTCTCCAAAAATGGCGAACAAACGGTGTAGGAATTCCGTATGCCAAACTTGGCAATGGGCATAGTGCTCGCATTATATATGAAATTGCCGAGCTTGATGAGTATGTGCAAGCAAGAAAAATTAAAACGGTAAGGAACTTCTAAATGAAAACAAATTTTGGGTTCTTTATCGAGTCTCTAATACATGAGGCGCAAAAGCACATAGGCGCTACCGATAAAATGATAATGGCAACAGCGTTATCATATATGAGTACCGTAGTTGGTGCAAGAGTGTATACATATGATGGCAGTATGAATAGATTAAATATGTCCATATGGTCACTCTTGATTGCGCCGAGTACAATTAGTGGCAAAAGTACAACAATTAAATTCTTGCGTCGTGCAATACTAGAGAAGCTTGAAACAAAGCTCATCGAAAGCACGATGGTTAAAATTGAGCAAAAAAGAGAAATTAGCTTAAGCGGTAGTCCGAGCAAAGACATCAAGCAATTAGTACTAGGAGCTGGCTCAACATATCAAGGTGTCATAAAGTTTCTTCAAAAAGCATGTCATGGAGTTTTGTTAAATGTTGACGAAGCTTCAGAGATGCTAACAAAATTGAACAAAAACCAAGAAGCAAAAGCCTCTATAACATCGTTGTATGATGGTGAAAGATATGCAAAATCGCTTGTTGGTCAACAGGGTGTTGGTGAAGAAATCATGATAGATAACCCAAGTCTCTCTATGCTAATGGCAACTAATCCAGAATGGCTTCGTAGAGATGTTAAGAAGGCTGATATTGTCAGTGGGTTTCTCAACAGATTCATCGTGGTAATGCCACCAGTTGGCAGTTTTGAGCCGTTAAGAGCATTTGCACAAAATGGCAATCATCCAGACTTGGAAAAATTTCAACAGACCTCAATCAGTGTACTTGAATCGCTTGGTGTGAACTATGACCAGTTTCAAAATTTTAAACCTATAGCATTAAAATTGTCTACGGAGGCTATAAATATTTATAAACATTGGTTTGATGAACTTTCACTTAACCTATATCTTGCCAATAATGAAGAAGGTTGCAAGGATGGAATAAGTGCGAGCTCAATTAGACAGGCTGTTTCAGCAATCAAATATGCCATTTTGTGTCAATTATTTGATAACGCAATGAAAAAGAAGAAACAACAACTAGTTTTAACCCTAGAATATATGAGTATCGGAATCAACATTGCTGAAATATTTATTCATGAGGCAGAGAATTTGCTTATGAGCGGTATTGTTGATAATTACAAAGAAAGTCCCGTTGACAGAGAAAAACAATTATGCGGGAAAATAGAAGCCTACCTCCATAAAAAAGGCAAGCCACTGACAAGAAGTGAGCTTACTCAAAACATAAGAGGGCTTGACAGTAAAAATTTTGACGGCACCCTAGCGCTGTGTGATAGGGTTGAAAAAATTACTAGCGGCACAAAAGTGGAATATAAAATATCAGAAAATGCTTTTATGGCAATTTAGATGGTGGCATCAAATCTCTAATGTCACAATCGAAAGCCTTTGCTATTGTCAAGATATGGGCAATATTATAATTGGCTCCATTTTGTCTAAGCTCAATTCTGGCTACAAACGAAGTGGAGTCGTGACCGAGTATTCCAGCCAGCTTTAACTGGCTAACCTTCCTCTCTTTTCTTAAATCTTTGATTCTGTTAGTCAGATTATCAAAGTACTCCAAAATCTCATCATTGTCGCTATATCTCATGGGGCGATTCTAGTATTTCGCTCACTCATATAGCAATCACTATAAAGTGAGTGAAAATTAGTGCCAATCAGTTAGAATTGATTTAGCAAAGGAAAATTGCTAAATGCGGACACTATTTGTCCATATAGCAAGCTAAACTCCTTTGACTTAAAAATCAAGGAGACACCATGAAAGTGATAGGCATAGACCCTGCACCGTCAAAAGAAACAATTATTTACTCAAAAGATACTGGCTTTATTTCAAAACAACCAACAGAGCTTAAAAAATATATTGATGATTTGCAAGGTAATGGTGTGCTGCTTTGTTGGGACGCACCCTTAACTGCAAGCGTATTTGGCTCAAAGATTGATTTCTATACTAGACCACTAGAGAGAATTGTTAATACCATTGATAAAAATGAAAAAGATAAAAAATACACAAGACCACCTAGTGGAATATCAACACTTGGATATGCTGGTTGTCCGCATTGGGTGATTACTCAATATTGTCTTGATTTGCCGAGTGTATACAACGATGAGTCCAGAGGAGCATTTAAATTGGTAACCGATGAGCCAACAAATAAGCCAACGAAGCTAAATCTAAGTGCCCCTTGTATTGTTGAGGTTCATCCAGCTTTGGCACTTTGGTGTTGGCTAAATAAAGACTACGATGGGGGCTGGCATTATAAAGGCGGCAACAAGAAAGATGAAATTATTGAACGAAAAAATAATTTAGAGGCACTGACCGATAAGCTACAAAATGTAATAAGTGAGTTTGGTGAAAAGATTGATACATCGAAAATTAAAAATGATTCTGGTGGAGACTTCCTAGATGCTTATATTGCATGGCTCCTTGGTGAATTATGGGCTAATGAAACTAAAAATAAAAATGGCGAAAATGCAGTAATTTTAGTTGGCAATAGAGATACTGGGGCAATATTGTTGCCAAATACAGACTGGTCACAGGAATTAAATAGGAAACTAGAGCCATACAAATAGGCATATTTAGCCGTTTGTTGATAAAATACCGCTCCTTCAATGTAGAGAGGTGTCCGAGTGGTCGAAGGAGTACGACTGGAACTCGTATATAGGGCAACCTATCGAGGGTTCGAATCCCTTCCTCTCTGCCATAAATTACTCTTCAAACACCGATAACAAACAAGCAATCAAGCTTAATTCATTTCCATCTTCTCCAATTTGACTATTATCAATGCTGATGCGTTTAAGCGATTTAATATTGGCAAGAGAAGCAGGTATTTGACTAGCCAAAATATGATTGTAAGCAATACTCAAAGTCTCAAGTTTCGTGAGATTTTGCAATTCATCTGGCAGACTTTCCAATAGATTTCGACTCAAAGCGAGCCATCGCAAATTTGCCAAACTGCCAATTTCCATCGGTATCTCCTTGAGTAGATTATTTGATACAAATAGCCTGTTTAGCTTCTCTAATCGTCCGATAGATTGCGGAAGCCATGCCAGTTTATTCTTGGTCAACAGCAAACTTTCCAAGGAAGTAAGCCTGCCAATGCTTTCAGGCAGACTCTCCAAAAGATTATCATGTGCTCTAAGTATTTTGAGATTTGTCAAATTTCCTATATTTGAGGAGAGCTCTTTTAGCTGTAATCCACCAATACCCAATGTTGTTAGCGCTGACAGACTATAAATCTCATCTGGTATTTCGCTTATTTTTGTATCTGAAATATCCAAAACACACAACTCTTTTAGCATACTAATTTGGCTTGGAAGATGAAATATATCAGCCTTTATGCAGTTGCGCTCCACTTTTAATGGTGGAGCCAGGCGAAGTTCTTTAAGATGTGCCAATGACTCATCTCTAGGTATTTGATTATTTGGTATATTGTTCAGATCCGCCCAACTCCATATCGCCCTCATCCAATCAGTCGCCATAAAAATCCTTTGTACAATGTGCAAAGTGATTTTATGCTATAAAGTGGACATATAGTGTCTTATAAATTATCTATGATTTTAAATACTTTAAAAACGCTCACAGGAGAAGGCATGAATTCAAATTTACTACAACCATCCACGATTGATTTTCTATTTGAATCTGCGCACATTCAGAGATGGAATGAGTTCATAAGACCGCCAATTGGATTAAGCGAGCTTGACAAGCAGTCGCACAAAGCTGTTATTGCATTTATCTTGGCAGGGTTAGAAAAAGATGCTGGCGCTCAAATAGACGAGCAAAAATTGATTGAAGGCATATTGTTTGAGTTCTTTGAAAGGACTCTACTTACAGATATTAAGCCACCAATATTCAGAAGACTTCTGGACTCAAACGCAAGACAATTGCATGAATGGTCGCTATCCGAACTATCCAAGAGGGCGCCAGCGCTTTATGATGTATTTGGCGAAAATATGAAAGAGTATTTGCTAACAAGTGGTCAAAACTCGATAGAGAAAAAGATACTAAGGGCAGCACACTATCTATCAAGTAGATATGAGTTGTCGATAATAGCTCCCCAAAATGCAAATGTCTATGGCTTCCAAGAGACCCAAAAAGCCCTCGAAGATGAGATGGAAGAGCACTACTCTTTGATAAGTGTTCAAAAGGTATCAATGGGTAAAAAAGCTCATGCACTCATTGATTTGCTGGGCAGACTAAGATTTCAAAAAAGATGGACAAGCACACCAAGAACGCCAGAGACATCAGTTATGGGGCATATGTTTATAACCGCCACACTCTCTTTCCTTTCCCTCAAAAGCATACCTAGCGCCTGTAGTGCCAGAGTGGTCAACTCATTCTTTGGAGGACTATTTCACGACCTCCCAGAAGTGCTTACAAGGGATATTATCTCTCCGATAAAAAGAAATGTTGAGGGGCTAGATGAGCTGATAAAAGGTATAGAGCTAACACTTATTGAAGAAGAACTACTGCCTATTTGTCCATATCCACTAAGGGATAGAATAAAATATATTGTCGTCGATGAGTTTGCCGATAAAATAAAAGTCAACGGCGAAATCAAGCATCTTGAAAATGCAGATACATTGCACAATGCATACAATGACAATAGTTATGAGCCAATAGACGGCTCAATAATAAATGCTTGCGACAAGCTCTCGGCATACTTTGAGGCATGCGTATCTGTAAAACATGGAATCAAGTCAACACATTTGACAAATGCAATCTCGCAAATGCTTGATAAAAACAAGAAACTTGCAATTTTAGGCGTAGATTATGGCAGGGCGTATGAAGAGTACGCAAGGTGCCTAAATGATTAACAGTGCAAAGTTTATACAAAATAACAAACTAGAGCGCATAACATATATTTACGAGAGACTTTACAAGTCAGAGGCTACCATCACAGAGCTATCAAAAGAGCTTGGAGTCAGTACAAAAACAATCCAAAGAGACCTTCATGAAGTGCTCGCTCCCCTAGGTGCCGTTTGCACTGGCAGAAGCTGGAAAATCGACAAAATGAGAGCTGAGGATGAT
Source organism: uncultured Helicobacteraceae bacterium (assembly GCA_937973585.1). GTDB lineage: Bacteria > Campylobacterota > Campylobacteria > Campylobacterales > UBA6016 > UBA6016. The sequence goes on along the minus strand of CALJKN010000166.1, from coordinate 4,068 downwards.
TTAAAAAGTGATGAAAAAATCATTCTTGGGATATTGGACGAACTAGCAAAAGGTGCTGGCAGACAGTTTTATATGAAAGCTCACAACCTAATAGAGCAAATATCATCGGGGCTAAATCACCCAATATATGCAAACTTAGACAGTGAAGCACTAAACCCAGAACACCTAGAAACATTTGAAAAACTCGAAAACGCCATAAAAAATAGAGCCCCTATCAAATGCAGCTATAAAAGCCGTAGTTTTGAATTAAAACCTCTAAAACTCGCATTCTTTGAGGGCTTTTGGTATCTATTGGCGCTTGATACCAAGAGCAAAGATACATTCAAAAAATTTCACCTAAAAACCATCAAAAATATAGAAGCGCTAAGTGGCAGTTTTGAAATTCCAAAAGAGCTTGAAGCAGGGCTGGCAAATGCAAATTCAATTTGGTTTACACTAAACAAAGAGCCGTTTACTGTTAGGCTATTTCTCGAAAAAGATATTGTCACATACTTTGAGCGAAAACCGATGAAGTCTCAAATCTTTACAGCTAGATACCCAGATCAGAGCGCCGAGATAACAGTAGAAGCTACGCATGAGATGGAGATACTCAAGGTAGTCCAACTCTATATGCCACTGGTGAAGATTGTTGAACCAAAATGGCTGGCGGATGATTTTAGACAGATGATACAGGAGTATTTGAAAGAAATTTCACAATGAGACATTTAATGTCCAGTTTGTTTGTTATGATTTTAAAAAAGGAATTGAAATGCCAATGACAATTGAAAAAGCAGAGATGATTACGCTTTGTAGACTAAAACCTAGTTTGATTGTTACATTTGGAACAGATGAAAATATCAAGGCACTCCAAGGTGCAGGTGCTGAGATAGTGACTGATTCCCAAACAGAACACTTAGAGGCATCCGATTCGCAAGCAAAATTTGACAAATGGATGAGCGACAATCTGCCAAACAATAGAATCATACATCTAAGTAGTGGCTCATATCTCATTGATATCGAAATGGATTCTGATGATTATAAAATGATATGCGACCACTATGAAGATGGAAATGGGCACCCAAAAGCCTATGATATTGTATTGTGGACAATCACACAACAGCAAGCTCTTAAATTGCTTGGAAATCTATGGAGTAATTGGCGAGGCGAGTGGGATTTGGAATTTGACCCAAAATGGGGCAAATGTAGCACTTTATATATTTCAGACACAAAACAAGCCTCAACAAAAGAGTCAATGACAGTGGGCTCATACAGGGATGCGATGCTATATATAGCAGAGTACGGAGTGCCAAATAAAATTTACTACGAAAATGATGACAAATACTATGCTAGTGACTTCTTTGCAGATGTGAAAGATTTCAAGTGGTGGCTAAAAGAAGCTCATTCTCAAGGACTTATAGCCATATCTGACAAAGCTCTCAAGCGCCAATGGAATAGAATTGGATTCGATTTGGTAGTTTATAATGGAGAAAAATACAGTCTCAGACAAATAAAACATAGTCATTATTCTTATGACACAGATGATAACTACATTAGCTCTCCGCTATACGAAATAATCAAGAAAAACAATCTCACTCAATACTTTGATATTTGTGGATTTGACATTGCCTTGACCCATTTGGATTTGAACTGCGAATGGGAAATTGAGGGCGAAAAATTATATTTATTGTCACTTGAGTCGAAACGCCCAATGGTGCACTCTATAGACCAGTTACTAGGTGAAGCTAAGCCAGAATTTTCACCTCAATACATGGAGATTGAAAAACAAAAACAAATACTCGTGGCAGATTTTGAAGAAAAATATGGAAGCCTCAAGGAGATGGAAGACTACGAAACGCAACACGGCTTGGATAACGCACTTTCCAAAAAATACGAAGCCTATACACAATTAAAAATACAGCTAATGAAACTCGACAAAAACCAAAGTTATTGTGATAAAAAGAGAGTGCCTGCTGAATGGTTCAATGGCTCAATAACTTTGCGAAACAGCATGACTAATATAGTTGAAATTGAGATAGTAAATGGTGTTGTTACAAGTGTTAGAGAGTGGATAGAAATGCTTATTGATAGAAAGAAATAGTGTTAAACTTTACATAAATAAAAAGACACTTTATGTCCACTTGATTAGATAAACTAAACCTTATCCGATTATTAAGGGGTTTGAGATGGTACATCCAATGATTGATAGGCTAAATGCCGAAAAACTACACATTCAAGAACTACTGCAAAAAGACTCTGATGGTATGGTTAAAATTCAACAATCAGATAAAGTATGGCTAGAAAGTGCATGGCTCAATATTTGCCGTGATATTTCTAGGATTGAAAGTCATTGCAGAGCTTATCCACAAGGGGAGCACACCCTGCAAGAGATTGCCAGCATCCTAGGAGTAACTAGAGAAAGAGTGAGGCAATTGGAGATTCAAGCACTAAAGAAAATCAAACACCCATGCTATGGCAGAGCTTTGAAAGCATATATGAATCTATAAATGATATCTTACAGCAATATGAAGGTTTGGTATTTGGGAAGCAAAGACCTGTGCTAAGTATGTGCTTACTAAGATTTCTTGCTAGTTCTATATATGTCTGTAAGGAAGTGCTTTTGAAGCGTTTATTCGTGGTGGTGTGTCTATATGTGTCTGGAAATGTCAAGATACAATATTGAGCGTTCCAGGCGTGCTCCTTCAACCACTCGGACACCTGCCCATGAAAACGTAGCTGTTGCTTTTATTGGCTATGCCAATGAAGAGTGGAATTATACAAAAAATAGGGGTCAGGTATTGGGAATAAACCATCGGTTTTTGGCTTTGCATTAGAGTTTGAAAAATAAACAGGGCAGGCAATAAAAGCCGCCCCTCTCTCCAAAACCTACTTTTGTGATATAATCTCCGAAATATGCAAAGGCACAAAATGAGCAGGCTAGATGAGCTAAAGGAAAAGAGCTTGAATAGACGAGAGGCGTTTAGACTTGTTAGTCTGTTGCTCGTGGCTTCTCTGAGCGGTACGGTGGCTAGCGGTTACGGTGTGTTTATCGGTTCCGTATCGCCAAAAGCTTTATTTGCCGTTGCTTTGGGATTTTTTGCTACCGTTGCTCTCGGACTAGCTGTGCGCAAATTTTGGATAGAGCTTGAAAGTATAGAAGAGGAGATAAAAGATGTATGAATTAGTCGGCGGAATATTTGTTCTCCTTAGTGTCGGTTTTGTACTGTATATAGTTTTTGATATGAGCAAAGGGCATCACAAGAAAACAGCATAACCATAGCCGCCCCCTCTCTCCAAAACCCGCTTTTGTGATATAATCTGCTAAAAGCAGTGGTCAGGTATTGGGAATAAACCATCTGTTTTTGGCTTTGCATTAGAGTTTGAAAAATAAACAGCGATAAAGGGGACAGGCAACAAAAAGCTGTCTCTCTCTAAATCAGGTTTTATGCTATAATCCACCAAAAATCAAATCAAAAGGCTCAACATGACAGCCGCTAGACAACAACAGCTATTTGATGAGATAGACATTCTGCCGATAGATATAAAAACAAAAATAGTTGAAAATATTCTAAACAGTATCAACCCCGTCAATGGGTCGATCGATGATTTATGGATACTTGAAGCAAACAAAAGAAAGGCTGAAATCGAATCGGCAAGCGTAAAGCTAGTTGATGGCGATGATGTTTTTAGAAAAATAGCGCAAAGATTTAACAATTAGATGAGATATTTGTTTCATCCGGATGCAGAGATAGAGTTGAATGCTTCGATAGATTATTATGAAGAGTGTAGGCAAAATTTGGGTTTGGAATTTGCCGATGAAGTATACAAAACAATCATGAGGATTGTTTATTTTCCAAATGCTTGGCAAATAATGGATGGAAACATCAGAAGATGCCTAACCGCTAGATTTCCTTTTGGGGTTATCTACTACCTACAAAATGATGAAATAATCATTTTGGCTATTATGCAACTGAATAGAAAACCAAATTATTGGAAGAATAGGAAATAAGGAATATTAATGTCCATATTAGATGAAAATAATTTTGATAAGCTTAATTGTGGAGCTATTGCGAGAGCATGAAGTAGCAGTGT
>CALJKN010000165.1 GCA_937973585.1 uncultured Helicobacteraceae bacterium | reverse complement strand
CAATCAAAAGAGCGTTTGACCCAAATAATATACTAAATCCCGGGAAGATGGGGCTGTAATGGCCAGAGAAACCATACATGTGACTATTGATAATAGTTTTAATCCTTTTGGGGGCATGAGAGGGTTCAAAGGAAGAGCAAGTTCGCACGACAATACAACCACACGCCTAGCCCAAAGGGTTAGGCTTTAACGCCTAAAGCTAAGCACATGGAACTTAATACAATAAAGCAACAAGTCCAAAACCTCGCCTCACTAATGCCCACAAAAGTCATACTTTTTGGTTCTTACGCATACGGAGAGCCAAATGACGATAGCGATATAGACCTTCTAGTAATCAAAAAAACGGTTCACTCAAAAATTAAAGAGTCAAACGAGGCTAGAAAGGCTTTAAAAGGACTTAGAATACCGATAGATACGATAGTTGTCAGCGAAGAGGAGTTTGATTTTTACAAAAACTGCCCAAACAGCGTGTATGCCGAAGCGGACAAAAAAGGGATAGTGCTGTATGCCAAATAGTTTTTTGCTCCCGTATCAAATTTATATACAAAAAGCAAAGCAAGACTTGACGCTTGTCGAGAAAAATATTGACGACAATGAAATAGCGCCGGAGATAATATTTTTTCACTTGCAGCAAGCCGTAGAAAAAATCTTAAAAGCTGTTTTGGATTTTAACGGCGTCGTTTTCAAAAAGACGCATGATTTGTTTGAGCTTGCCGAACTAGCTACAGAGCAAAACATATCGCTACCTGATTTTATCGACAAGCTTTGCGAACTTACACCGTATGCCGTAGAGGCTAGATACTCGCTACTGCATGACGACATTCAAAATGCAAGAGAGTTTTTGGATGAGACAAAACAATTTTTTGTGTTTGCACAAAATTTAGAGGCAACTAAACCCCAATAACCCTATAAAATTCAAGAGCCTCTTTGTTTACCCTTATGTCCCTAGGGGTTAGGTTTCTGGCAAGTCTTAGCCCCTCTACCCTTCTGCACCTAGACAAGGCAACATACGTTTGTCCGTCCGAAAATGCGCCGCTCCCCAGATCGACAACGGCCGACTCTAGCGTCATCCCCTGTGATTTGTGGATAGTTACCGCCCATCCGAGGCTGACGGGAAACTGTGAGAATCTCCCTATCTCCTCTTTGTCTATCTTTTTATTTTCTTCGTCATAGGTATATTGATACCGCTCCCATCCCATCCGCTCAACCTCTAGCGCCTCGCCGCCGTTATCGTGACGGACAAGCAACGTATCGGAGCCGATCGATACCACAACACCCGTATCCCCGTTTATCCACCCTTTTTGCTTATTGTTTCGTAGAAATACAACCTTTGCCCCGACCTTTAGCTCCAACACCTCCGGCACCGGAAGCCTCCATTTACTGGCGGGGGCATCTCCGGTTACGTCGGCTTTGTAGGTTTTTGTATCCCCTGCAAGCCCTGCCAATTTTTTCGCATTAATGGAGTGTGCGGCGGCATTTGTGGCGACAAGCCACATAGGGTTATCAAGATCGGCATGCGACTTTAGACAGTTGGTATTGAAATACGAAACAGCCCTGCCTGTGTCAACCCCCTCCCTGACAAAACCTAGAGCCTCTATAAAATCGTTATCCTCCTGCCGTCTGACACGGGTTAGGTTGATCGGGATAATCTCGGTACGCAAAAATACGTCGGCAGAATAAAAAAACTGCGTCGGATACCGCTCGCTAAAATATATCCGCTCCTCGTGCGTTGAAACAACAGGCGGAAGCTGCAACAAATCGCCGACAAACACAACCGATACGCCACCGAACGGCTCATCGTTTTTTCTGTATCTACGGAGCAAAATATCTATTACATCTACGATATTCGGGGTTACCATCGATGCCTCATCGACAATAAGAGCCTTTAGATATTTGACGACATCTTTTGATTTCGGGTTTAATCTCAGTTTTTCACCGGGGTCTATGTGTCTTGCAGGGAGATTAAAAAATGAGTGTATCGTATCCCCTCCGGCATTGATGGCGGCGGCGGCGGTCGGAGCCAACACAACGCAATCTTCCAACCTTGAGGAGAGGTATTTTATGAGGGTGGATTTTCCGGTTCCCGCTTTGCCGGTAACGAACAAAGCACCTTCGTTCTCCAAAACGGCCTCCAAAGCCCTCTTGTATTCCGGTATTACCTCTATCTCATCCAAGCCTCTAAAACCCCTTTATTTTAAAACCATTATACGCAACATTTGCTACAATAAATATAGAGGTGAAAAGGGATGAATATACTACTCACGGGAGCTTCCGGCTATATCGGCAGACGGCTAAAACACCGCTTGCTGCAAGAGGACGGTATCAGGCTCAGGCTATTTGTAAAAAGCGGTCAGACGGTCACAAAATCCCAAAACGTAGAGGTTTTTGAGGGGAGCACTTTTGAGCCGGAGAGCCTTGAGAGGGCGCTAGAAAACATAGAGGTTGCATACTATCTAATCCACTCGATGGAGTCCAAAAATTTTAGAGAGCTTGACAAAATAAGCGCAAAAAACTTTTTGGAGGCGTGCATCAAACAAGGGGTAAAGAGGATAGTCTATCTGGGGGGTCTGGGAAGCAAGGAGAGCGCAAGCGAACACTTGATCAGCCGCATAGAGACAGGAGAGCTTCTCAGCCAAAGACCGGAGTCGATACAAACCTTGTGGTTTCGGGCTGGGGTCATCATAGGGTCCGGTTCGGCAAGTTTTGAAATTATTAGAAACCTAGTCGAAAAACTCCCGTTTATGATAGCTCCGAAATGGGTTCACACCCTATGCCAGCCGAGTGCCGAGAGAGACGTAATAGAGTATCTGGCCTGTGCGGCGACCATAACTACCGATCAAAACATAATAATAGACATCGGAAGCGAGGCAAAAAGCTACAAAGAGCTACTGACCGGATATGCAAAAGCGGCAAACCTAAAAAGATTTCTCCTCCCTGTTCCGTTTTTCTCCCCAAAACTCTCATCGTATTGGCTAACCCTAATCACACCCGTACCATACTCCGTAGCATCGGCTCTCGTGGAGGGGCTAAAAAGCGAAGCGGTAGTCAAAAACGATAACGCAAAAAAATATTTCCCCCACATCGTCCCGCTAGACTACGAAACCGCCGTCAAAAAAGCACTCGAAGACATCCAAAACTCTCAAATAATCAGCAGATGGTCGGATGCCTCAAAAGACGCATGGGAAAACGACCACTCCAAAATAGCGGAGGCGGTCTTTGTCGATAGGCAGAGTATCGAACTGGGCGGTACCCCTCCGCAAAAAGTTTTTGAGACGATATCCGCCGTCGGGGGCGATAACGGGTGGTTCGGGTATGAAACCCTATGGCAAATCAGAGGGTTTATAGACAAGATAATCGGCGGATACGGCCTCTCCAGAGGGAGACGAGACCCGAAACATCTGAGGGTCGGGGATAGCGTAGACTTTTGGAAAGTGGTAGATGTCAGGGAAAACGAGAGACTTTTGTTGTTTGCTCAGATGAAACTCCCCGGCAAAGCTTGGCTAGAGTGGACGATAAAAGACGGCAAACTCCACCAAAGCGCATATTTTTATCCGCACGGCCTCATGGGGCGGCTATACTGGTACGCCATGGCACCGTTTCACCTATTTATATTCGGCGGAATGGCAAAAAATATCATAAAAAAGGGTAAAAATTGAAAATCGGCTTTCTCTCTCATCTGGATCTCAACCTGTATGCTTTTAGGCTCCCCGTCATGTTGGAGTTAAAACGGCTAGGGCACACGCCGATAGCTGTAGCGCCGGAGGGGGCTTATCTGCAAAAAATCAGAGAGACCGGAATAGAGTGCGTAACCTACGGTATAGAGCGCAAAAGTCTAAATCCCCTAAAAGAGATAAAAGCGATACAAAATATATATGAAGCGATAAAACCGCTAAATCTCGACATCCTTCACACGTTTACGGCAAAACCGAATATCTACGGAACGATAGCCGGACGGTTAGCCAAAGTGCCTCGTATCATAAATCTAGTAGAGGGGCTTGGGAGTTTTTATCTCGAAAACGACCTAAAAAGCAGAGTTGTCCGCACCCTCATAGAGCGGCTATACAAACAGATTTTTAGGCTTTCAAACGCCGTAATGTTCGTAAACTCCGACGATCCGGAGTATATGAGCCGCAAAAATATTATAGACCCGAAAAAAATAGTCAAAATAAACGGTGTCGGGATAGACACAAAAGAGTGGAGCCGCAAAAAAGCCGCAAAGGAGCCGCTAACCGTCGTGATGATTGCCAGACTCATCAGGCACAAAGGGGTAATCGAATATTTACAGGCATCTCAAAATCTAAAAGAGAGATACGGGGATGTACGCTTTGTATATGTCGGCGGCGAGGATTTCGGCAACCATAGCGGGCTGGGAAAAGAGATATTTGAAAACTACAAAGGGGTGGAGTATCTGGGCGAACAAAGCGACGTCAAGGGGATACTACAAGACTCCCATATCTTTGTACTCCCAAGCTACAGAGAGGGGCTGCCTAGAACCGCTTTGGAGGCTATGAGTATGGAGGTGGCGGTGGTCGGAGCCGATGCGTGCGGGACTAGAGATGTCGTCCGAGACGGCAAAACAGGGCTTTTGGTTCCGGTAAAAGAGAGTCAGGCGCTTGAGGCGGCAATCGAAAAGCTGATAACCGATGAAAAACTACGCAACAAACTGACAAAAACAGCCAGAGAGGTATGCGTAAAAGAGTACGACATAAAACCCATAGTAAAAGCACATTTGAGGGTTTACGGGATATAGCAGCTTTTGAAAGCACGATATAACGCATCCCAAAAAGCGCATGATGCCTCTTTATCTCTTGCAAATCTGAGTTTTACCCATGCCTGCGACAGCGCCGCATTTAAAAACAAAAATATTAAAAAGCTTATAATAAGATTATAATTATGCAAAAAAAGAATCACTTATTTTTTACACAATTTTATACAATCGTAAGTGTGTGCCATGTATAATGGTCGATCTTTGGTTATAGATAAAATAACTTGAGATATATTTATAAAGAACAAAAGGAGCTAGTGAATGCTAAAGAAAGTTATTTTGGCCGGATTACTTGTAGTAAGCGGTGCCAATGCCGGAATGTTTGATTCTGTTGTCTCTGCTGTGGGGGGGGGTTCGACAGCAAAAGCTGTTGACGGCAACGCCCTAGACTCTACTATACAAAACTACGTTACGGCAAAAGCCCTATTACAAAAATCTTCAGAAGCCCTAAGCAAAGCTATACTTTCAAAAGAAGAATCCGGAAAATTCGAATCGGCACTCAAAGCGGCTGAATCCATCTCAGATCCAAAAGAAAAAGATGCAGCCATCAGCAAAGCCGTAAGCGATGTTCAAACAGCCCTAAAAGCCGCTACGGAGTCCAAGCAAACTATAGAGCAAGTTAAAAAAGCTGATAAAAAAACAAGAGAACAGCTCGCCGTCGGCGGATTCAATTTTATGCTGTCTGGACTCAAGTATAAAGATACTCTAGCTAGTGCAAAAGATATGGTGTCTTCATTGTCGTCAAACCCTACCGCCGCAATGCAGTATGCATCACAACTCGGACAACTAAAAGATATGGTCACAACACTTCCTGAAAGCGTAACATCGATAGCCACAATCGGAAGTAAATTGGTAGATTTGTACAAAGCCGGAAAAGTAAACTTTACAGCCCCTACAAGCAGCTCGCAAGCCCCAAAAGAAAGCAGCAAATAACAAATTATAGATTTCCCTTTTCTGCCTTTTTGTGAAAAAAGGCAGGGGAGCACACATCAAACAAATCAAGAGGTAAAGATGAACTTTAAAAGCGTTGTAGCCGCTACGGCTCTACTAGCCTCCATAGCCATTCCCCAACAACTACTTGCATTAAAAGCCACAGGTGAGGGTTCCGTAGCCATAGCTTCAAGCGACCCGCAAACAGTAAAAAGCACAGCCGAACGAAAGGCAATGGCCGATGCAGTAATATCGGCAATCAAAAAGCTCCAAGGCTCAATAAACGTACCGCCGGAAGATCCCAGAATACTTCAGTTAATTAAGCAAAGAGATTCATTTTTAAAAAGCGAACCTAAGATTGAGAGAGATAAATCCGATTCCGCCCTTTATGCGGTAAAAATAACGCTTGATATTGACGATACGGCTTTTGTTGAAGAACTCGGAAATGTTCGGCTCGGAGCTTTAAACAATAAAACGGAAAATCTTGGGAGTATAGTTGTTTTTATAGACGAAGCGGTAAAAAGAGATATGCTAAATGCAAGCGAAGTTCCGCTTGAAGAGAGGATAGACTACAAAAGAGACAATAGCAAAAGCTACAAAGAGAACACATCAAAAAGTTCGGCTTCATCTAGTGCATCAAGTATGAGCATAAAAGATAAAAGTTCGGCTTCATATAGCGATAAAAGCTCAGCTTCAGGAAGGGCAAGCTCGGAGGCATCATACGACGATAAATATGCCGCCAGAGCCTCATCGCAAGCCGCAGTATCCGGAAACGGCGTAGGCGCATACGGCAGAGACGATGCCGCAGTTGCCGCAAGCTCAAAAGGCTCCGCAAAACAATCGGCTAGTTATGCCGCTAGTAGCGAATCAAAAGGGGCATATAGCAAGGATTTTCAAGCATCGGCGTCGAGTGCGTCTAGCAAAAGCTCAGCTTCTTCAAGAAACGTAAATAGCCAAGTTAACGATAAAGAGGAGTACCACTACTCAAAAACCATCAATACCGAAGTTTTAAAACCGCAAAGTTCACTAAACGACGCTATGAAAAATGAACTTGAATCGGCACTCGGAAAATTCGGTGTAACTTTTGAAGATGGAAGCGGAATGTTGGCCGACTTCAATAAAGTATCAAAGAAAAAATATGCTTCATACAATGAAGCCATGAGAAATGATGGCGATAATTTTAAAAATTTTATCCGCAAAAAAAGACCTAGTGCAAGCTATATAGGTATTGGAACTCTTGAGATAGGCTACAATCCATCCAAAGACTCTACCGGTGATTTTAGATGCGGATTGAATGCGGGAACGATTAGTATCATCCCGCTAAAAACAAATGCGAAACTTCCTGGCGGCTCACTCAAAACCATCAAGAAAAGCGACTCCACATCTGAAGGTTGTATGAATAATATCAGGATTGATTCGGCTACGGAACTGGGAGCAAAAATAGGTTCTTTGATTCAAAAAAATGCCAGGGACAAAGATTTGAAGGCAAAACAGGAGATGTTTGATTGACGACAATAAGTCTACACAAAAAAATAAGCTCCGTATTGGCGACGCTACTTGCGTCTGCCGCATCCGCCGTTGCCGGAGATTCTTTTGCTATCTGGGCACCGAAAATGGTAATAACCGAGGATAGTATCGAAAAAAACCAAGCATTTCACTACTCCAAAGGGGCAAATAGCCAGAATATCCTAGAGGCTTTTAATACGGCAATAAGGAAATATTATCCGGATATAAAAACAGAGCTTGATAAAAAAAATGTAAAAAATAGTTTTGCCGTTTATCTGAAAGTCTCAAGAGCCTCAATATACGAAGAGCAGTTGCCTAACTCATCGGTAAAAAGCTACACTCTACCTGTAACTGCCAGTATAAACTTTATCAATATGGCAAACGGCGATATTATCTACTCCCACTCATACACAAATATTGTTCAGGGAAATTTGGCCGCATCCGGAGACGAAAAAATAAAAAAACTAGCCGAATGGTATACATCTGGATATTCATCGCTATTTGAACACCTAGCAAAAGAAGCTAGTCAAAAATTTAAGCCGCATAAACTATCTACAAAAGTCATTGGAAAATACGACGGCCTATTGATACTTGATAAAGGGCTAGACGGCGGCATAGCCAAAGGTGATACGCTAGACAGGGAAAACGGAAGCGTAGAAGTCTTATATTCCGCAAACGGATACTCCATAGGCCAAGATGAATTCCCAAAGTATCCAAGTCAAGATGGTGATATTCTCGTAAAAACATACAACGGCTCTTTGGACGGTGTAAAAAAACCCAGAGTTACGCTGCTGGATATATCAACCGATAAGCAAATCGGGGATTTGCCGCCGGAACAAATGCTTTACGATGTTTTTTCGGACAAAATAGCACAACAAAGCAGTTTTACCGTCACTTCGATCGGCAAAGATTTTTATGCTGCCAAACGAGACATTATTTCAAAGTCAGGTGTAAGAGTACTGGAGGGCAAAAGATTAGTACCAGATTATTATATCAGACTCTCGTATGACGGCCCATTTTACTACTCAGCTCCGACGAATCTCGACTATGCAGAACAAAGGCATTATTATGCCGGAGCATGCGGCGAACTTGTAGACATAAGCGGCAGAGTATTTCACAGCGACTGTGCATTTGACAATATCTCCGATGAGATTGTCCACGGCAAGGGACTCTCCAAAAGCTCAAGATATGAGACGGCAATGAAAAATGCGACGTTATCATTGGCGGAGTCTTTCTCAAAAGGAGTTTCGTTTGATAAAGTCTCATACAAAATCACAAATCTAAAAGCCTCAAAAATAGAGTTTGAAGATGAAAAAAACCTATTGGCCCCCGGCGCATCTATCACAATATATAAAAATATCGGTTCGGTGGGCGACAAAAAAGACGTTTTAATCCCTATTCAGGAAGCAACCATAGATGAGAAAAAAGAAGGTACTGTAATTGCGACTCTGGATTCCATCAAAATAACTCCGAAGCTAAATGCAGAGAAAGGTGATTTTATAGTCGAAGATATAGTGTCCGCAAACACTCCGTCCGACGCAAAGTTATTTAGTTTTTGCGCAAAATCAGGGAAAATGGATATCGGCACTATTGACGGGTATGACTCTGTAACTAGATATTTAGTAAAAAAAACTTTTAAACAATTACTATATGACGGGCAAGGGCTAACGGAGGCTATACGAAAAAATATAGATGAAGCGAAATTTGAGCACACGCCGAAAGTTACGACCCCCTCCACAAAATACTGCGTTCAGCCCCTATACTGGCTTGAGCCTAAAGGCAAAAAACAGTCTGAACATATCGGCTTTGAAACCGCATTATTTGACATAACATCTGGCTTCAGGATTTATGAAACAAATGAAATCAAAAACAAAACACCGAAAGATGCCGCCTTTGTATCCAAAAAATCATTCGAAACAAATCCTGCACTCGAAATCCCAATAAAAAGTTCGAAAGAGTACCTCAGGATAGAGCTTTTGAAAAATTCATTGCCTAGCTTTAGCTCGTCAGTATCATCCATTCAAACACCGTAAGGATTAGAGTAAATGAAAAAAGTCGCAATGCTACTTTGTATTACCGGATTGCTTTTCGGAGAGTCGTCAAGCCATGCAGAATCTAGTTCTTCCTCTTTTAGCTCCTCCTCTTCGCAAAGTTTCTCTAAAACTATCACCGACGACAAGGTAAGCTCAAATACAAAAAAATATGTTGAATCTTCAAACGGCAACGAAGTGTTATTTTCACTTGGAAAAAACACACAAACACTATCCGGCTCCCTATTTGTCAAACAAGGCAATATAAGTTGCGAATTTACCGATAAAGAATTGACAAAAAACGGAAGCACATATGTGTTTAAAGACCGTGACAGCGGATGTATTTTTACGATAAAAAATAACTCTAAATCAATTTCCGTAGACTACACAAAAACCAAGTGTATTAACGCCGGATACTGTAAAATAAGGCAATAACGATGAATAATAATCAGCAATCAATACTGTTAGGCATTATCGCATTTTTGTGTTTTGTCAATTTATTAATAGGAGCTTATCTCCTAAAAAATACATTTGACAAGAACGGGCAAGACGTAACTCCAAACGTAAGCACCGAAAAAAACTACGATGAACTAAATGAAAAGCTTGATAAGTTTTTTGAAAAACAAAATCAAGATATGCAAAAACTTTTTGAAGGAAATAAATGAAAATTGGATTATCTCTAGCGACGCTTGTTTTGTCGATATTATTTGCAGGGTGTGCCTCTTATCAAACGCATACAAACGTTGGTGGACAAACCGAAAAACCAAGTATATCCGGAATAGAAAACAAAAACGGTTCTTTGACGCTTACTCTAAAAGGAAGTTCATATTATGGAAATCTTGTATTTGATGCAAAAAAGAGATTTGAATTGCACCCTATGATTGCAAATATCACAGGTAATGCAAAAGGTCATTTGGTATCAAAAACAGGCAAAACAATCACCTGTGTGATGGAACTAATGGAAGAGACAAAAAGCGGCACAGGATATTGCCTAGAAGAGGACAATCCTCAAATTTTAAAATTTAGTGTAATTAATATGGACTAAGCGGAATCGCCTAATAACTGGCGCAATACACAAAAACCAAAAACCGCTATAATTGCCCAAAAAAATTTGGGATACCGATGCGAAAAATAGTGCAATACGATAAAAAAACGGCCATATTATTTGCCATAGCTTTTTTGATCAGTTTTTTTGCCCGTATGTATTGGGTGGATTACGCTTCAAACGTCGAAGAGTACAAATTTAACAATCAGGTTATGATCAATACAAACGACGGTTACTTCTATGCAGAGGGAGCCAGAGACCTACTCGCAGGCTCCCACGAAACAGGGGATAGGAGCGCCGTGACCGAGCCGGTAGCATACGCCACGATGATACTTTATAAACTTTTGCCGTTTATCTCTTTTGAGACTCTGATTTTGTATATGCCGGCATTTTTTGGCTCCCTTGTCGTCATCCCGATAATACTCATAGGCAGGGCGTTTGAAAAGACGGAGATAGGTTTTTTTGCAGCCGTATTTGCCTCCATCACCTATAGTTACTACAACAGAACGATGGCTGGCTACTACGACAGCGATATGTTTGCCCTCATCATGCCCCCCTTTGTCGCCGCTTTTTTGATTAGTTACTTTAAAGACCAAAACAAGCTTTGGCAGGCTCTGCTACTGTTTTCGTTTGCCCTCTCAAAGCTATTGTATCCGCAGTCTTTTACATGGATGCTCGGGGCTATAGGGTTTGCCTTTTTGTATACCGTAGTATTTGAGAGAAAAAACAAACATATATATCTGACCCTTGCCCTCTCGCTTGTTATGATCAGCGATCTTCCGTTTTTGGCAAAGGTCTTGCTAACGGGTGTCGCCGCATACTATACCCCCCTAGCCATCTCAAACCTAAAGATCCTCGTGTCGGCAACGGCTGTATCCGTGGCGGCGTTTGCCATTCTTGGCGGGATAGACCCTATCGTATCGGCGGCAAAGGCATACCTCTTCAAAGACAGCCTAACGGTAAAAACCACCCTAAAATACTACGATGTAGTCCAAACCGTCAGAGAGGCCGGGAGGATGGATATCAATCTATTTGCCTCCAGAATCTCCGGCTCCATGCCTGTTTTTATCCTCTCCCTGATAGGCTTTGCCCTGTTTGTCCGAAAAGAAAAGCTCTTTGCCCTTACTCTGCCGATGTTTGGACTCGGTCTTTTCGCATATTTCGGAGGGCTTAGGTTTACCGTATATGCGGTTCCGTTCGCCGCTCTGGGTCTGTTCTTTTTTGTTTTTTGGCTCATCAGCTCTCTAAAAGGGGTGGCAAAAACATCCATAGCGACGATAGCCCTAGCACTCATGTCAATCCCAAACCTATACCACATATACGGCTACACCGTCCCGACGGTATTTACCGCACAAACCGTAAAACAGCTAGACGCTCTGGGCAAAATCGCAAAACACGAGGATTACGTATTTGCGTGGTGGGATTACGGATACCCTATCAGATACTACTCAAACGTAAAAAACCACTCCGACGGCGGGAAGCACGACGGAGCCACAAACTTTATAGAGTCTTTTATCCTCTGCAATACAAACCAAAGAGCATCGGCAAATATGATGAGGGAGTCGGTAGAGGGGTATGAAGAGCTGATCAAAAAAGGGGAAGAGGTAAAAAAAGGGACTCTGGAGCATCTACTGGAAAAAAGGGGGCTTGGGGTAGACAATTACCAGCAATATCTCGATTTGCTCTCAAAGCCTGATTTTGTAGCGGCTCCGAAAACAAGGGATGTATACCTGTTTTTACCGTATGAGATGTTTGAGATTTTTACTACAGTCAAGCTCTTTTCAAATATAGACCTAAAAGACGGCACGGCAAAAACATCTCCGTTTTTAGGTATCTATACCGACTACAAAGAGGATTCGCAAACTATAAATCTAGGAGATGCCATCATCGACAAAGTAGAGATGAGGGCAAAAATCGGACAAAACTCTTTTCCTATCAAAACCTCTACGGTGTCGTATTTTGACAAAAACGGCTCTTTTGTCAGCAGGCATCAAAGCGTCAAAAACGGCGGAGAGATGCATCTCGTATTTTTGCCCTCATACCACACCTATATGCTGATGGATGACGAGGTGTTCAACTCTACGTTTGTTCAGCTGTTTGTCCTCGAAAACTATGACAAAAACCTATTTGAAAAAGTCTCCGAAACACCGGAGGCAAAAATATTTAGGCTAAAGATATAAACCGCCATGTATGCTAAAAAATATAAACGTATTTTGGATTTTACTCTGGCGCTTTTCGCCTCTATCTTGTTCGCACCGATTTTTGCCGCTACCTACATTGCAGTTAGAAAGGGGCTAGGCTCACCGGTATTTTTTTCTCAGGAGAGGCCGGGGCTAGGGGGCAAGATATTCAAAATCTACAAATTTCGGACGATGACAAACGAGAGAGACGAAAACGGCGAACTCCTCCCAGATGAAAAGCGGCTAAAAGGGGTCGGCAAACTGATAAGACGGCTAAGCCTCGATGAGCTACCGCAAATTCTAAACGTCTTAAAAGGGGAAATGAGCTTTGTAGGCCCCCGCCCCCTTCTGCCCGAATACCTCCCGCTCTACAACGACAGACAGGCAACCAGACACAACACCCTCCCCGGCATCACGGGGCTGGCTCAGGTGATGGGGCGAAATGCGATTAGCTGGAGCGAAAAACTGGAGTGGGATGCAAAATACGTCGAAAACATATCATTCAAACTAGACCTCCAAATCATCCTCTGGACGGTAAAAAAAGTCCTAAAAAGCGAGGGGGTCAGCAAAGATGGGATGGCGACGACCGATAAGTTTACTGGAAATAACGGTTGAAAAAGATATACATCTACGGAGCAAGCGGTCACGGCAAAGTGATAGCCGACATAGCGAGAGCTTGCGGTTATGAGATAGAGGGTTTCGTAGACGATGACCCCCTCAAAACCGAATTTTGCGGCTACCCCTGCATCAGAGGGGGGCAGATGGAGCAAACTATCGCCGTAGCTGTCGCCATAGGTGGAAACAAGGCCAGAAAAGCGGTATTTGAGAGGTTAAAATCAGACGGCTATAGCCTCCCCGCCCTCACCCATCCAACCGCCGTAGTATCTCCGTCCGCCTCGGTGGGTGAAGGCTCGGTCGTTATGCCCCTTTGCGTCATAAACGCCTACGCATCTATCGGGGTCGGCTGTATCATCAATAGCGGGGGCATAGTTGAGCATGACTGCACAATCGGTGATTTTGTCCACATCTCCCCAAACGCCGCCCTTGCGGGGGGTGTGAGTGTGGGAGATATGAGCCACATCGGCATCGGCGCAACCGTCATCCAACTAATAAAAATCGGCAAAGAGTGCACTATCGGAGCCGGAGCCGCTGTAGTCTCCGACATTTCAGACGGTGCAACGGCTGTGGGCGTACCCGCCAAAGTCATCATCAAATAGAGGCCTGATATGAATAACTTGACGCAAAACGACAATCTATACCAAAGCGTCAAAAACATCCTCCAAACCGCAAGAGACAACGCCTACAGACAAGTCAACTTCATCATGGTTGAGGCGTATTGGAATATCGGCAAGCAAATCGTAGAGGAAGAACAAAACGGCAAAGACAGGGCGGAGTACGGCTCATATCTCATCAAAGAGCTTTCATCGAGGCTAACGAGCGAGTTTGGCAAGGGGTTTACGGCTAGCAACTTGAAAATGATGAGGCAGTTTTATCTTGCTTTTCCAATTGGACACACACTGTGTGACCAATTGAGCTGGAGCCATTATCGCCTTATTATGAGGCTAGACAATCCACAAGCCAGACTTTGGTATATGGAAGAATCCGCCAAAGCAAACTGGAGCGTACGGGCGCTAGAGCGACAAATCGGAACATTTTATTACGAGCGGATAATATCGAGCAAAGATAAACAACCCGTAATAGCGGAAGCGACAAGCAATACCAAAGACCTACAGCTCACCCCAAAAGACATCATCAAAGACCCTTATGTATTGGAGTTTTTGGATCTCAAGCAAAACAACGCTTTTTATGAAAGCGACTTAGAATCCGCCCTTATCGAAAAAATACAGGAATTTTTGCTGGAACTTGGGCGTGGGTTTGCTTTTGTAGCGAGGCAAAAGAGGGTCAAGACCGAGACGAGTGATTTTTATATCGATCTGGTTTTTTACAACTACATCCTCAAATGCTTCGTCCTCATAGACCTCAAAAGCGGCAAACTAACCCATCAAGATGTCGGTCAGATGGATATGTATGTGCGGATGTACAACGATATGGAAAAAGCCGAAAACGACAATCCAACGATAGGTATCATACTCTGCACCGACAAAGACAACACCGTCGTCAAATACTCCGTTTTAAATGAAAACGAAAATTTGTTTGTGTCGAAGTATCAGCTGTATTTGCCGACGGAGGAAGAGCTGAGGGCTGAGATTGAGAGGGATGTTTTGGAGCTTGGGCGGCGGTAGTTTTTTGTATTCCGGTTTTTCCATGCATTTTTCATGAGAGTTGCAAAAAAATCATCGCTCGCTCCATTTAAATATATCAAGTATGATGACTGCATTGGCTTTGCTATCGATGAGATAAGGAACCGTATACCCTTTAAAGATCAAATCTCTAATATCGGTATCGTCATAATAGTACGATTGTCGATATTTGTATGGAAAATTTTCAAGACTTTGAATGTGTTGCTTGAGTTCCGATTTAAATTGATTGGCTTTTTTTATGCTATCTCTAGCGATATACTCCCATATAGATGCAAAACTTCGCCTAAAATCAGGACTATAGAAGATGCGCACTTTTTGTCTCGCAGTCTTGATCTATCTGACACCACATCTCATCATGCGAAACACACTGCATTTCGCCGTTTCTGTATTTCTCTACCGCATTACCGACCCGTTTTTTTGCCTCTTCGACACCGATAGATGGATGACCGTCGTCCACCATATCGTTCAGGAGTTCACGTAGTTTTTCTTGGATATTAATACCGCTTTGAACCAGTTGCTCATATAGCCTATCTTGTATTTCGAGATGTATAGTGTGCATCGGTTATCCCTATGAAATGACATTTTTATGTATGGGAATTATATATCTATATCAGTTTGAATTAAATAAACCAAAAAGGGTCATAAATCGTTTAAACTCAAATGTATTTGCAGATAGGGGAATGGTCGGAAGAGATATAAAATGACATTAAGGAAAAAAATATTAATACACAGTATCGTATTTAGTCCAGACGGAGTTTCAACCGCCTATTTATACAAGGATATTGCTAAAGCATTTAAAGAGCATGGTTTTGAAGTGGTTGTTTTAACAACCACTCCTCATTATAATATTGTACCTGAAGAGCTAATTAAACAACCATTAAAAAAGAAGTTTTTTGGTTTTTATTATGAAAGTAACTTTAATGGTGTAAAAGTTCTGCATATACCTCAGAAAAAATTTAAGTCCACATTATTAAGAATCGTTGGTTTTATATTCTGGCATCTTATGGCACTTGTTCTCGGGTTAGGGCAACGAAACATTAATGCAATATTATCTCCTTCGCCACCGCTTACAATTGGATTTGTTAATTTGATTATAGGAAAAATTAAAAAAGCTGGGTTAAAGTCTAAACCTGTTATTAGAATTCTAAAATGGTTGGAGCGCTTTGTGTATAACAAATCAGACGCTGTTACAACAATTGATCAGATTTTTTATGATACCGTTATAGAACGATTTGAAAACAAGTCTAAACTTCATATAATCCCTAATTTCGTAGATACAGACCTATAAAATCCTCTTTCTTATTCATCTTTAAACATTGATAATAGTTTATTTAAATCAAATAATAATCTTAAGCTGATGTATGCAGGAAATGTCGGTCATGCACAAGATTGGTATCCTTTAATTGAAACGGCAAAGAAAATGAAAAACGATCCGATTGATTTTTATGTTATCGGTGAAGGAGTTATGAAAAAATATATTGAAGATCAGAAAAAGGAATACAGCTTAGAAAACTTATATATTTTACCATATCAGCC
>CALJKN010000164.1 GCA_937973585.1 uncultured Helicobacteraceae bacterium | reverse complement strand
GCCATAGCTTACACCTGCAACAACCTCTGTGGCAGTCGGAGCAGTACTGCCGGTAGGGACAGCAAGCAGATACAGATCCGTAGGAACTGTAGTGTCAAATGTGTAGACACCGCTTGTGGCAAGCATAGTGCCCATCGATGTGTTTTCCAATGTTGGTGCCACTGTGGTATCTACCGTAAATTTCGCAGGCGAACTCATTAGCGTAGTCAATGCTGCATCTGAGCTATTTTTAGCCGCAAAATAGATGTCATACTGCATATTTGCAGTCAGTCCTGTCACGGTTACTGTCGTATCCGCCGCGCCTGTCATTGCCGTACTGCCGTTAGAGACAATTGTCACCCCAGATTTGGCGCTATTTATTACCTCTGCCGCCGTTAGCCCTGCCATATTCGTATCTTTGGCTACGGCTATCCAGTAGCCTGTTGCGCCGACATCGCTTGTGACATGAAAAGTCGCCGAGTTGTAAGAGGCCGTAGCAGAGCCACTAATGGCAGAGAATGTCGGGGCTACCGCTGGAGCTGCGCCTGTATTCATTGTGATTGCGGATGAAATTGTAGACACTTTACTGGTATCTGCCGTCGCCACCGCTACAAAGTACAAGTCGTAGTTTGTGCTGTATGCTAGTCCTGAGATGCTAAATGTGGTCGAGCTAGCCGCAGTCATGGATGCGCTACCTTTAAACGATGAAGCCAATGTTGTGCCATCGTTTTTCTTGCCCTGTGTCACTTGCGTAGCGCTCGGAGCTGTCTCTCCATGAGGTACTGCCACCCAATAACCTGTCGCCGTAACATCACTTGTAGCTGTAAAAGACGCAGTTTGTCCACTTGGTGTGATACTAGCTGGTAAGCCTGTCACGGTCGGCGTATTTACTGTAGTGGTCGTAGACGAACTACTAGAACTAGACGAGCTTGAGCTTGTTGTTGAAGCTTTCGCATCAGCTTCAGCCTTTGCACCTTTAGATGTTACTGTTGGGTCACTCTGAGCTATCTGATTGATATACGAGCCAAGTCTTGACTGTGCTACACCTGCGTCTACTACGGTCTTCGCCGCTGCCGTCACGACCGTGGTTAGGTCGAGATTTGCGATATTGCCGCTTATGTTTGCCAGTTTTTGAGCTGTTGTAGAAGAAATTGATATGCTTCCGCTTGAAGTATCTGATATGGACTGCAAGAATTGTGCAATTTTAGTAACAGTGCCATTTGATGTATCTGTCCTAGATACGCCAGCAATATCTTGAGGAAATACCCTACCATCACTAGGCACTACAGCTGAGCCTACCGTAACGCTACCTACACTAAATGTACAAGTGTCGCCCGTGTTGTATCTAAAACTTCCGTCACTTCCCGTAGTACCAGTAACCGTTTGTCCACTGCCGGTACAACTGTAAGTCAAACCGCCAACTGCCTCATCATAAAAATAGCCTGTCTTGTTGCCGCTAGCAGAAGGTGAGCTACTAGAACCACTAGAACCACTAGAGCCACAAGCCGTGAAAGCCACTGCGGCACATATAGACAATGCGCCGTTTATCAACATAGTTGATAGTTTCATCCATTCCTCCAAAAAATTTAAATTGTCACAAAGGTACCATAAACTAAAGTTTTCATAGCCATAAGTCTACAGTCACAAGGATTTTACCCCCCCCACTGCTTAAAAGTATGCTTAAAGTTTTATTTACAAGACAACTTCAATTACATTATGTTACATAATGTAATATGTGAATTTTTGACAAAATTGATTAGATAGATTTATCTTCTTGTTCTTTTCTTCTTCTTCTCTTTCTAGGTCTATCCGGCATTTGCAAAAAAAATCGGCCTACAGGGGAGTGTAGTAGTCTGTTTTTGCATAAAACCTGACGGCAGTGTTCCGGCTAGAAGTATAAGGGTTCAAAAAAGTAGCGGATTTGCACTTTTGGATAAACACGCTATCGAGACCGTAATAACAAGCACCCCGTTTGACAAAGCCCCTCCGCACGAGATCGAAGTCTCCGTCCCTGTCACATTCAATCTAAAAACGTAGGTGTTGTCAAAGGACTAAATCTTAATCTGTCTTGTTGCTACTTGATGAATAATAGAAGAAATAAACGATTGATAAGGCAAGCCTTTTTGTAGAGCCATAGCTTTAATGCTCTCAATATCGTTTTCAAAAAGCCTTAGATTGTAGCTTTTTTTCTTGGTCATTCGGTCAATTGTATTGCTTGCAGTTTGTTTGAATAACTTCTTTTTTTCATCAAGCTTTGAATTTTCCATCGGTTTATATGTACCGCTATCAATATCTTTTTCCATGGACTCGAAAAGAGCCATTTCGTCTTTTGTGTAAAGTTCTTTATCTTTCATAGTTAGTCCTTTAAGTTATAAAATTTCGTATGTTTTCTGCTTGGATATATCGTCTTTAAGAAAATCGTGCTTTCATTCTTTTGAACAAAAGGCACAATATAGGCATATCCATTAAAATCGACAACGAGACAGCTCTGATTTTCATGTGTTGGACTTTCTATAAAATCAAGTATCTTGTCTCCTTGAATAGCCAAAACAATATCTTCAAACGATATATTTCTAACCTCTTTTAAGAGAATATTTTTCTCTTCATTCCATTCAAAATGCATCGCCGAAATCTTTTTAAAGAATTATTTGTGCATAAATACACCGTAGATACATTATATAGATTTTTATAGCTAAAAGCAAATTTTTTTACGAAAGTAACTGACCTTGCGTACACTTAAAGTGCGAAACATATTGCTCTCCCGCTTGCGGGTGGCTTTTGTCCTCGCTAACGCTGCGGAATTCCGCTAACGCTACATGGGGTTTGCAAAGGGCGAGTAGCCCTTGCCGCCAAATACGGGCTTTGCTCGTATTTGTGCGTAACATCAGTGAAGTAATACGAAGGCCACTAGCACTGACTGGCTCTCGCCCCGAAGACCTAATCCCTGAGCCTGCTTGAAGATTTGAGAACTGTTTTATAAAAAAAGAGATAACCTAATGTTAAATAATAGCCTTAAAGAGAGGACTAGCAATGAAGAGGGGTGTATATTTATTTTTGTGTTTGACATCTTTTTGTTCCGTATCTGTTTTTGCCTCCGTATACAACCTAAAGCCTGTAAAGATCACCGAAAACGTATGGTGTTTTTTTGGGGAGCGCTCCAGTCCGACTCTTAAAAACAAAGGGAATATGGTAAATTCCTGTTTTTTTGACGGCGGAGATATATCGGTAGCAATCGACACAGGCCCTACATATACATACGCAAAAGAGGCGGCCGAAATTATCAAAAAAACAACAAAAAAAGCACCTTCACTCGTCATAAACACCCATTATCACGACGACCATCTAGGGGGCAACCTGTACTACAAAGAGGCCGGAGCCAAAATCATCGGGGATATAAACATCAAAAAAGCATACGAGCAAAAACCGGATAGGTTTGACAGGATGCAAAAGATGTTGCCGCCAAGTATCGCCGGAAAAAGCGGTGTAGCCCTTCCGACCGAATATATCGAGTCAAATACTACCGTCAAAACCGCAAACGGCGACATAGAGATACTAAAACTATCCAAACATTCGCATACCGAGTCCGATGTCGTAGTGTTTTTGAAAAAACAAAAAGCAGTTATAGCCGGAGATATAGTCTTTAACGATATGATCTCACCACTTAGGGATGCCGATATAAACGGTTGGCTAGAGGCAATAGCCGCCCTAAAAAAACTGGACAACAAATACCTGATCGGCGGGCATGGAGACAAAACCTCTAAAAACGGATACGAATTTATGGAGGGGTATCTAACAAAGCTACGAGAGAGTGTCCGAACGGCGATCAAAGAGGGTGCCGATATGAATACGATAACACAAAAAGTCGATATGTCCGGATACAAAAATGCGGCAATCTATGATGAGGTAAACGGCAAAAATATATTAAGAGCTTACGAATTGTTTGAGATGGAGTGATAAGGTGAATAGGGTTTTGGTTTTTTTGAGGGAGTTTTTGATTGTTTTTGCACTGATATTTGCCGCCTGTTATGAGACGGTATTTTTCGGTGTCCCGTATGTTTTATCAACCTACCTACCTCAAAAAGTATACGATGAATACGGCGTTACGATGAAAGTAGGGGGTGTCCGCATTGATCCGCTATCGGCGTATGCCGAGGTAAAAGACTTTTCGATGACCCATAAAGGGGAGAAGGTGCCGATCCTCTCTTTTGCCGATCTAAAATTTGACTTTAGCTACTACAGCGCTACCAAAAGAGCCGCTATAATCGACAAAATAGAGTTAAACGGATTTTTTGCGAATCTCAAAAGAGATGGGGAGAAAAAATTTAATATTGAAAAGATATTTCTGAAAAACAAAACCGAAAAAAGCGGCGAACCTCTCTATTTTTCTATCAATAACATCAAAATCACAAACTCCGCCCTTGAACTATCGGATGAGATCACGGGGGCAAAAGTATCCGCAAAAAACCTCAATATCAATATCCCGTTCGTATCGACAATTCCATATGATACGGAGATTTTTATCACCCCCGGTTTTGACGGTGTGATCAACGGGACAAAACTAAAATTTTCCGGCAAGACGAGACCTTTTGCAAAAGACCTCAAAAGTGAGCTTTTTGTGGCTCTGTCCGGTTTTAGGCTATTGCAAATTGAGCCGTTTTTGCCAAAGAGCACCACGGTCAACAAGATAGACGGGGTGGTCGATTTGGTCGGTACTATGTCGTTTGAGAAAAAAGATTCCCACCCTCTGGTATCACTAAAAACAGATCTAAACGTTTCAGATTTTTCGGTAAATACCGACGGGCAAGATGTTGTTTTTGAGAAGCTAACCGTTAAGCACGCCGCATTTAACCAAAAGGACCTAAACGGCTCCGTGGATTCGATTCGGCTTGATTCATTGGCGGCAAAGTTACCCGATACGGTTAAAAAAGTCGGATTTGAGAATATGGAGATCTCAAAAGTTTCATTCAATCCGGCACAAAAAACAGCCGACCTAAAAGATATCGATATAAACGGTCTATCGGTGTCCGTGTATAAACCAAAAAACGGGCAAGCGGGCGGCGGTAAGCCTAAAAAAACAGCCGATACAAACGATTCAAAACCATGGAGCGTAACGGTTTCAAAGCTGTCGGTAAACGGTGAAGCTTCTTACAGAGACGAGCTGTTTTTGGGTAAAAAACCGTATGAGATAAAGATAAAACCTATAGAACTTACCCTTAGAGACCTCTCCACAGCGTCAAAAAATCCGTTTTCGTTTGACGTAAAAGCCTCATCAAGCGAGGGAAATATCGGGGTATCCGGTAAGTACTGGGTGAGCCAAAAAGCGTTTAAATGCGACTTTAACGCTTCAAAACTAAGGCTTACGACTATCGATACGTTAGGGTTTATGCCGCCTACTCTGAGACTTATCTCCGCCGAGGCTTTTGTTGACGGTTCGGTGTCGGGCTCTTTTCAAAAAGATATTACGGCGGATGCAAATATATCGAGGGTATCGGTAAACAATTTCTCTATTTTTGAAGGGGGAAAAGAGAGTAGGCTGCTGGCGTTTGATACCCTATACGCCAAAGGGGTAAAAGCCTCATATCCACCAAAAAACGGGGTCAAAATAGAGGGGGCTTCGCTGTCGGGCTTTTTTGCTAACATAAAAATCGATGAAAATAAAAGTATAAATATCCAAAAACACTTTGCGGGACAAAAAAGCGATGCAAACAATAGTAAGGGTGTAAAAAAAGGGGAAACCGCAAAAGCGGAGAAAATCCCGTTTGAGCTAGGCGGTATCGCTTTGCAGGGTGGCAGGATAGAGTTTGAGGACAGGTCTTTAAAAAAGAGGTTCAAAACCACTCTGACCGATGTGGCCGGAAGTATCGGAAAAATATCGGTTGACAAAAACGAAACGGCGGCGATAGACCTACGGGCAAACAGCGGGGGATATGGGCGGATTGCTCTAAAAGGGGGTGTAAACCCATCCGGTGGAGAGAATTTTGCCCTTAAGCTCAAAGCCTCGACTATTGACTTGCCCATGGCGCAGTTTACCCCGTATACCGAAAAGTTTATCGGCTACAAAATAGCAAGCGGAAATCTGGGGCTTGATCTGGACTATCAGATATACGGTAGAAAGCTTGAATCCTCAAACAAAATATCTCTTTTTGGATTCAATCTCGGAGATGAGGTGGAGTCGCCCGGGGCTGTGAAGTTGCCGTATAAACTGGCGATCGCAATCCTAAAAGACGATAGGGGAAATATAGATATAGAGCTACCGGTGGAGGGGAGCCTAGATGATCCGGAGATAAAAAGCGGTGCGGTCGTTTGGAAACTTATCAAACAGCTCATTTTTAAGATTATAAAATCACCGTTTTCGGCTATTGCCGGGCTCTTTGGAGGTTCCGATGAGCTTTCGTTTGCCGGATTTATGCCGGGATTATCGACGCTAGACAACAACGAGAGTGAAAAACTCAAAAAAATAGCTGAAGCAGCCGCCAAAAAGCCGAATCTAAATATCGTTTTGACAGGATTTATCGACGGTGAAAAAGATATATCGGGATACAAAAGGGCTACTTTTGAGGCAAAAGTAGCTGAGCAAAAAAGAAAAGATCTAAAACTTCCGGTCGGGCAAAAGGTTAAAGTGGAAGAGGGTGAATATCTAAAATACCTAAAAGCGGCGTATTCGGCGGAGAGTTTTGCAAAGCCGAAAAATATGCTCGGCTTTGACAAGGAACTTAGTAAAGAGGATATGAGAAGCCTCATGATAACGCATGTTACGGCAGATGAGAAAAAGATGACGGAGCTATTATCATCCAGGGTAAAAGCGGTTTATGAGGGACTGGTAGCGGCAGGGGTTGCAAAAGAGCGGATAAAAATGTCGGAGCCTGTTTTGAGGGCTCCGGAGATTAGAGAGAGGGTTCCATCCTCCAGAGTCGAAATCACTCTGGCGCAGTAAGAGTCAGCGTCTCTCCTTGTGCCTTGTGAGGGCTAAAAACGAGGCGGCGGCAAATATGGCCGAATACAAAAATAGGTTTTCACCGTAGAGGGAGCCTGCAAGCAAAGAGCCGAAAAAGCCGCCAAGCCCGTATGAGAGGCCGTAAAACTGCATTTGTGCCATAGTTTTGTTCCGGTATCTGGAAAAGATAAATACAAAGGCGGCAGTTGTGTAGAGGGCAAACGTGAGCGCATGTGTTAGCTGTGCCGCAAACGTAGCGGCAAAATTACCGGGAAAAATATCCAGTACAAGCCATCTGGCGGCCAAAATTGCAACGCTTAGCTTCATAATAAAAAGCGGGTCGAGTTTTTTTAGAAGAGTCCCCTGAAACAAAAACATCACAATCTCCGCTACTACCCCAATACTCCAAAGCAGGGTAACGTCCGATACGGACATCCCGTGCTCCGTCTCAAAAACGGTAAAAAAGGCATAGAATGCCCCAAAACTAAGTTGAGCCAATATAGCTGAAAGCCAGAAAAAAATGTCGCTTTTGTATAGATGAAACTCGGATTCCCCCTCTGTTTTTTCCTGCTTCGGGAGGGCAGCCGCCGACAATGCGGCAAAAACGCCGAAAATACCCATGATGGCAACCGATATAAAGTAGTGTAGATATACGGCGAGTTTTTCCAGCTCACCGTGACCAATCACTAGTGCCGCACCGATAAACCCTATGGAACCGAACAGCCTAATGTAGCCGTAGCTCTCTTTTTTGACGTTAAACATCGCCAAAGAGTCTATGTAGGGGAGGGTGACGGAGACGAATACCCCGTATACGGCGGTATTTAGTAGCAGTAGCCAAAAACTATGGTATGTAAATGCAAAACATCCAAAAGATGCTGCACTCATAAAAAGAGAGAAAATAAACGATTTTTTGTCGAGTTTGATTTTTCCTGAAAATACAAAAGGGGCGGCAAACCTGATGAGCGGCATGGTGGAGAGGAGTATTCCGATTTCAAACGCCGAATACCCGACACCTATAAGCGTTTTTGGGGTAAAAATGACAAAAACGGCAGTGGCCCAAAAGTAAAAAAAATAAAATAACGAGGTATAGACCCCGAAACGGTTAGGCATCCGTGTTTTTGGCCCCTATATCTCTGACCACCAAAGTTTTCGAAAATTTATCGGATAGCGTCTGTTTTTTTGGGCTCAAAAATGCCATAAAAAAAGCCGCCCCAAGCGTTAACCATGAGATTGTCCATAGCAAAAATCTAAAACTAGCCCTTGCAAAACTGATTTTTTCAAACGTTTCGGAGTGTATGACGTATAGACCAAGAGCCTTTTTACCGGGTGTTTGCCCTGTTTTTGAGATCATATACGATGTGATGAGCCAAAAAGCGACAAACTCAACGGCGGTTAGGTAGATACTAGGGTTGTCGGTTTTCATCTCACGGTAGCCGAATATCACCCCCCACAAAAGGGCGAACGGAGCGACAATCAAAAACGAATCCAACAAAAAAGCCGACAACCTCAAAAAAGGGTTTGGATAGATATATCTCCTATCCTTTTTGACAAACACCTAGTTTCCTCTGCTTCCCGGTTTTACGGCTACGCTGCCGTTTTTGCATAGCGGGCAGTTGTCAGGCGTATACATATCAAAATCAAAGTCAGTCAGTGCAAAAAACGGTTTATTCTCCGGCAGTTTTGCCTCCGGTTTTCTTTTTGCGCCTCCGCCGACCCTCTCACAAAAGCCTCTGTTTGCCAACGCCCCAAAAGCGACTACCTCTCCGCCTAGCGCTTCGACGGCCTTCATCGCCTCAACCGCACTTCCACCTGTTGTGATGATGTCTTCGCAAATGAGGAGTTTTTCCCCTTTTTTGACCTCAAATCCACGTCTTAGCGTCATCTCGCCGTTGACCCTCTCGGTAAAAATAAACCTAACGCCGAGTGCACGGGCAAGTTCGTATCCGGCCAAAATCCCGCCGAGAGCCGGTGAGCAAACCGTATCAACCTCGATACCGTTTTGTTTTATCTGTTTTGCCAACTCATCTGCCAACATTCCGGCTACTTTTGGATCTTCCAATACTTTTGCCGATTGGAGATAAAACTGCGAATGATTGCCCGATGAGAGTAAAAAATGTCCCTCAAGCAGGGCGTTTGCGTCTTTGTAGATTTGTGCTACGTCCATTTTTATACCTTTAGTAGTTCCGCTTCTTTTTGCTCACATGCCGCATCTATTTTTGAGACAAAATCATCTGTGATTTTTTGGATTTTATCCTGTGCTTTTTTGGAGTCGTCTTCGCTGATTGATTTGTCTTTTTCAAGTTTTTTTACTTTGTCGTTTGCATCACGTCTGACGTTTCTGACCGCTACTTTTGCATTTTCGCCGAACGCCTTTGCTTTTTTTGCATTATCTTTTCTTTGCTCCATAGTCATCGGAGGGAAAGAGAGCATTACGTATTCACCGTTGTTGCCAGGGTTTACCCCTATATTTGCTATCTGGATAGCTTTTTCTATCTCTTTTAGCATAGATTTTTCCCAAGGGGTTATCGTGATAGTGCTGGCATCCGGAGTCCCTAGGTTTGCTACGCCGTTTAGAGGGGTAGGGGTTCCGTAGTAGTCAACTCTGATTCCGTCAAGTATCGACATACTTACTTTACCGCTTCTAATAGTCCCAAAATCCCTTTTTAGGCTATCAAGAGCCTTATTCATTCCGTCGTTCGCAAATGAGTATACTTCTTCTAGCATTGTTTAATCCTTTTCAATTAGTTTCGCTCTGTATCTATGATCGTCCGTCGAAAAAATCAACTTTTGTTTTGAGTTGATTTTGGACGGGTCGATTAATGTTTCAAAAGAGCTGTTGTTTAGCTCCAAAACCCTTTTGTCCTTTTTATTGACGTATAGTTTTATCTCTTTTTTGTCAAAGTTTTGGACATTTCCTTTTATGACCCACTGGCCGTCTTTTATGGCTACTTTTTCCATCGAAACGTCAAGCGGTTTTACCCCTAAAGCCAACTTGAAATCGTCGTTTCCGGACATTGCTATCCTCTCCAACGAAAAAACGTCGCTATTTTCGTTTACCGCTCCGGCATCCACGGTTACGATGGACTCAAATCCGAAACTTTTTATTTTTGCCTGAACCGCTTTATTGTAATGCCCAAACGGATAGGCATAGTATTTCGGTTTTTGTCCTGTCATTTTTGTAAAAATCTCAAAAGAATCGGCGGTATCTTTTTGGAGCTCTTCCGGACTCATTTTTGTCAAGTCTTTGTGGGCATACGAGTGAAGTCCGATTTCGCCGTATTTGGCAACCTCTTTTATCTGCTCCCACGTCATAAAATCTTTATAGCCCCCTTTGATCGCCTCGACGTAGACAAAAAGGGTAAAAGGGATTTTTTTGGCTTTTAAAATCGGGAAAGCGTGATCATAAAAGCTTTTATAGGCATCGTCAACGGTTATGGTGGCTGTTTTTTCTCTGTAAGGTTTTTTCGATTTTACGTTTGCTACTACTTTTGATAACGGCTCCATTTTGTAGCCGTTTGAGCTTAGGTAGTTTAGATGTTCGGTGAACTTTTCCGAGGATATATTCATTGCTTTGTGTTTTGGTTTCGGGTCGTCAAATCTATGGTAACAAAAGACGTAGCCGTCCGCAAAGAGCGAACAGCAAAAAAGGGAGAGGGCTAAAAGAGGTTTCATAAATTATTTAGCGGCCGGTGTTTGTGTAGGTGTGAGCACTTTTACCGTATCGATAACCGACGTATGTTTTTGCTTGTTAAAGTAGTACGTCAAAAACACGGTATTTACGATAAAAATAAGACCGATAGCAAAAGTCGCTTTTGCCAAAAATCCGGCAGGCCCTTTGGCTCCAAACATTGATTCGTTGCTACCGCTATAAGCACCTAACCCTATTGATGAGCTTTTTTGGAGCAATACGGCTATGGAGAGCATAATTGCAAGTACAAATTGGAGTCCGATCGAAAGATTTATCATTTTTAAATTCCCTTAGAAGCTTGAAAAAGGCTATAATTAAGGCTTTAATTTTAGCCAAAGAAGTTTGAAAGTATGCAATGTTTGTGAGCGAGTTTGATAGGTTTGCACAAGGGTATCTAAAAAATAGAGAGATACAGACCGAAGTTGCCGAAAAACTCTTAAAAATGCTACCTGCTAGACACTACCGTTCGGTGCTTGATATGGGGTGCGGTGACGGAGCGGTCTTTAAGAGCGGGATAATAGAGTCCGATATGTTTACGGCATGCGATTTGAGTCCTAGAATGTGCGCTTTACACCCGATAACAAACGGTGTTTACGTCATCAATGGAGATTTTGACGACCCTACTACGATAACTGAGATAACCGCCCATTCTTCTAAGTATGATTTGTTGGTCTCATCTTCGGCTCTTCAATGGTCAAAAAGCTTAGAGCTGTTTTTTGAGAGATATTCAAAAATAAGCTCTACGTTTGCAGTCTCTATATTTACAGATAAAACATTTGATTCGGTCAATAAATTTTTGGAGATTAAAAGCTTTTTGCCGTCAACACTGCAACTAAAAAATATTTTATCAAAGTACAAAATATCGGAGTTTAAAAGTGAGATTTTTACCAAAAGTTTTGAGAGCGGAGCTGATGCCGTGAGATTTATAAAGCAGACCGGGGTATCCGGCAAAAGAAACGAAATAGGGTATAAAGAGGGAAAGAGATTGTATGAGAGCGGCCCCAACGTATTAGAGTTTGAAGTATTTTATGCGGTTGGGAGTTTCTCGAAAAACGATTTTTCGACATCGTAGAGGGCATATCTGATTTGTTTGAATTTTTCCGCTTCTGCGGTATCTATAAGCTTTAGACACTCCTCCAAAGCTCTTGCCGATTCCTCTGCTCTTTTGAAGTTTGCTATTACGACGGCCGTGATACTTTCACGTTTTTTCTCGTCAGGTGTCGTGGTTTTTAGTATATCGCCGATGATATCTCTGTGACTTAGCGCCTCCAGTAGATGTGATGTTTTGGCTGAGTGTCTGATAGTTTTTAGTTTTGAGGCTTCATCTTTTAGTTCGTAGACGAATCTGCATATATCCTCTACAACCCTTATCCCCTCTTTTAGGCGGTTTAGATTGGCATCGACAAGCCGTAATAGGCTTGCCGAATCGAGGCTACTCCTCTTTGCTTCCACCGAATATTCCGAGGATTTGAAGGAGTGATACAAATAGATTCAGAAAATCAAGGTATAGGCTTGCCGCTGCACTGATAGGCGAGTCGTAAGCACCGTTGATGATATTTTGCGTATCATATAGTATAAAAAAGCTAAACAGCAATGCGCCTGCCCCTGCCAAAACCAGCTGAAGTATCGGACTACCCAAAAAGATATTTACAACTCCGGCTACAATCATAATGATTAGGGCGATAAATAGCATCTTGCCCATCATCGTAAAATCTTTTTTGGTGTTCATAGCAAACAGAGTGAGACCGCCGAATGCAACCGATGTCATCAAAAATGCATTTGTCACGATTCCGGCACCGCCCGGCATGTGAAGGATATTGCTTAGAAGCGGTGTAAGTGTAAGGCCGCTAATAAACGTAAATGCAAACAATACCGCAACATTAATACCCGGTTTGTTTCTGACGAAATTTAGACCGAAAATAAGGGCGATTTCTAAAATCACAAGCGGCCAGTAAAAGCTTTTTATCGTAGCTGCCGCCTGCATACCGGCATACGCTCCGGCAGTTCCGGCCATAAGGCTTGCCGCAAAGTACATATACGTCGTTTTGACAAACGCATTGATATCCGTAATTACGTGGCTAGACTCGGCAGAGCTACCCATATCGTAATTAAACCTATCGTTGATTCTCTCCAACCCGTTATTAGTTTGGGGATTTTTAGCGTAGTCCCTATCGTAAAGTCCCATCTAAGACTCTCCAGTGTTATTATTTAGATTCCTCTGTTTTTCAGAGCTTTGGGGATTCTAACCGAAATTTGTTAAGAAAATGTTTGTGTTATATTTCATTAATATAATTTTTATTGAATTTTTTTTAATATAAATTTTAGTACTTCGGAGACCTAATCCCTATAAAGGAGTTCCTTTGATTGCTAGAGATGCGGCTGTAGCCGGAATGTTTTATCCGGACGATAAAGCGGTATTGGAAAACTTTGTTGAGAGTTCTCTGAAAAATAGTTCAAAGTTCGCACAACGTCCCAAAATCCTAATCTCCCCCCATGCCGGATACGTATATAGCGGCGAATGTGCGGCAAAGACCATCGGTCAACTATCAGCATTGGATCAAGATAAAAAATACAAGATATTGCTTCTTGGCCCCTCCCATAGGGTATATATAAAAGGTGCGGCACTCTCCGGCGCAGATTATTTCAAAACACCGCTAGGCAATATAGAGGTTGACAGGGATGAGTCTCTAAGGCTCTCAAATCGGTTTGGATTTTTGGAGATTGAGGATAATGCCCATAGATTTGAGCACTCATTGGAGGTTCAGCTCCCGTTTTTGCAAAAAACATTAAAAAATTTCTCCATAGTGCCTGTGGTCTACGGTGAGATAGGGTATGAGGAGATTGAGGCTTTGATTGAGTTTTTTTTGGACGGGGATGACAAAATATCTCTTATTAGCAGTGACTTGAGTCACTATTATGACGAAAAAACCGCAAACGAACTAGACGGCTACTGTATAAATGCGGTTGAAAAACTCAATATGGACGCTTTGGCAAAATGCGAGGCATGCGGAATAGTGGGTATTGCCGCCGCCACACTATATGCAATTAAACATAACCTAAAATCAAAAACGTTAGACTACCGGACAAGCGCAAAAGCCGGTGGAGACCGTGACAGAGTGGTCGGGTACGGCGGTTTTATTTTTTACGAGGACGGCAAATGACGGAAAACGAGAAACTGACGGCTCTTAGGCTGGCCAGAAACTCTCTTGAGAGCGAGCTACTGGGCGCACCGCCCGCAAGAGCCGATATGCTTCAGGATATTTTTTCACAGCCTGGGGCGGTATTTGTGAC
The DNA here is from genome assembly GCA_937973585.1 of uncultured Helicobacteraceae bacterium. Lineage (GTDB taxonomy): Bacteria > Campylobacterota > Campylobacteria > Campylobacterales > UBA6016 > UBA6016. Next base: position 2,397 of record CALJKN010000164.1, on the reverse strand, counting down.
ACTAAAAAATAGGGATAAATCGCTAAGGGGTTGCATAGGTTCATTGATACCGTATAGAAGCTTGTTTGAAGATATCGTAGAAAACTCTATTTCAAGTGCTTTTAGAGACCCTAGATTTCCACCCTTGACGGTTCAAGAGCTTACAACCGTCAAAATAGAGGTATCAATACTAACGACCCCATCCGAAATCGCTTACAAAAACGGAGCCGAACTACTCTCAAAGATAACGGCAGGGGTTGATGGGTTAATCATCAAATACGGAGATTATCAAGCTACATTTTTGCCGTCCGTATGGGAAGAGATACCGAAAAAAGAGGATTTCCTCTCCCGCCTCTGCCAAAAAGCCGGACTCGAATCCGACTTTTGGAAAAACGGAAAGTTGGAGGTTTACTCCTATAGAGCCGATAAGTTCTCGGAGGCATAAACTCTATAAAGGGCGACAATCTGTGCGGGATCAAGCTCTTTTTTCTCCTTGTCGCTCTGTTTTTTGACTACTTTTCCAAACTCTTTTTTGTTTTTTTCGTCAAGCTCGATCCCTAAAAACTCCTTTACTATAAAAGCCGCACCCCCTTTGCCTGATTGCGAATTTATCCGTACAACTTTCTCAAAGCCCCTTTTTATATCCATCGGGTCTATCGGCAAATACGGCACTTCCCAATGTGCGCCGTCCGTGTTTTTGTGTGCATCAAGCCCTTTTTTGATGGCATCCTGATGTCCTCCGCTAAAAGCCGTAAATATCATCTCTCCGGCGTATGGATGGCGAATGTGTGTAGCTATGCCCGTGATTTGCTCCACAAACTCTTTAACCTCGTCTATGTGCGATAAGCTCAATGCAGGGTCGATACCTTGTGAGTAAATATTGAAAGCCAAAGTCACCAAATCCAAATTTCCCGCTCTCTCGCCGTTCCCAAATAATGTCCCCTCGACCCTGTCCGCTCCAGCAAGCAATGCCATCTCGGCGGAGGCTACCGCAGTCCCCCTATCGTTGTGCGGATGGACACTGACGATGACAGCCTCTCTATTTTTCAAATTTTTACACATCCACTCGACCCTATCGGCATAAATGTTTGGTGTGCAAGCTTCCATTGTGTTTGGCAAGTTGATTATCATCTTGCGCTCTTTTGACGGCTCTACTTCATCTATGACGGCGTTGCAAATTGCGGCAGCAAACTCCAAAGATGTTTGCGAAAAGCTTTCCGGCGTATATTCAAACATTACTTCGCCGTCAAAATTTGCCGTAAGCTCTTTCAAGGCTTTTATCCCGCGAACAGCCATCGCAATAATCTCTTCATCGCTTTTGGCAAAAACATTTTTGCGCTGAAATTCGCTTGTTGGATTGTACAAGTGAAATATCGCCCTCTTGGCTCCTCTCATCGCCTCCACGCTCCTTTCGATAAGCTCTCGGCGTGCAGGGATAAGCACCTGCAACCAGACATCGTCCGGCGCAATATCCTCTTCTATGATTCGTCTAGTGAATTCAAAGTCTGTGTCAGATGCGCTCGGATAGCTGATTTCGATATGTTTAAATCCCATCCCTGCTAACACTCTAAAATACTCTATTTTTTGCTCTATAGTAAGCGGGTTTTGTAACGCCTGATTGCCGTCTCTCAAATCCACCGAACAATATATCGGCGCATATGTAATTTGGTGGCTTGGCCACTCTCTTTGTATGTTTTTGACAATAGGATATGGTTTATATTTTGTATGGTTCATTGTTTTTCTCCAAATTTTTGACAATAAAAATGTATATTTGACCCCTTTGATGGGCACAGTTTTTAGATAATTACAAATTCAAATGGTCCTAAAAAGAGCAGCTAGCTGCGAGAGCCGTCCGCTGAGGACCTAATCTTGGAGCTTTGCTCTAAGATTTGAGAATTAATTTTGATGGTTGTGTTTTACAGTAGTGTTGAGAGGCAGAGCAGGAGCAGTGAAGAAACGGCTTTTGTAAAGTTGTATTGCGGTGTGTATGTGTTTCGCATTTTCTGCTCCTTTGTTAGTTTTAGTGGCGAAATTATATCGCCCTTTTGTATAATTTGTCAAAATTTTTTCGTTAGGACGATAGATGAGAAGCGATACAATCAAAAAAGGGTGGGAGAAGACCCCGCATAGAAGTTTGCTAAGAGCAACGGGACTAAAAGATGAGGATTTTGACAAGCCGTTCATCGGTGTGGCGAACAGCCATATAGACATCATTCCGGGGCATTTTTTCCTTCAAGAGTACGGTAGGATAGTCAAAGAGGCGATACGAGAAGCGGGCGGCGTCCCTTTTGAGTTTAACACCATCGGCGTGGATGACGGTATAGCGATGGGGCACGACGGGATGCTCTACTCCCTGCCGAGTCGTGAGCTGATAGCGGACTCCATCGAGACGGTAATGAATGCGCACAAGCTAGATGC
>CALJKN010000163.1 GCA_937973585.1 uncultured Helicobacteraceae bacterium | reverse complement strand
AATACGATTTTTTGTATGCCGTAAAGCTTGCCGGACACGGTTGCCCTACCGTGCTAACCTCATTTTTGGCTGCAGATAGGATAGCAAAAGCACTCTATCCGGATTCTCTCCCGATTAGAGGTGACGTAAAAATACAGATGCAAGGTGACAAGCAAGATGGTGTAATCGGTGTAATAGCCTCCGTATTTTCGGCAATATTCGGAGCATCCGACGAGGGTGGTTTTAAAGGATTGGGAGGCGTTTATGCCAGAAATTCAAGACTTTTTTTTGATTCAAAGATAGATAATTTTGCAAAATTTACTAGATTAGATAACGGATGTTTTGCCACTTTGGATTTTAACTTTGCCCCCATCCAGAAAATACCTGCGCCAGATATATCATCCGCCCTCGCAAAGTTTCAAAACGGCACAGATATATCGGACTTTCAATCCAAATGGTTGGAAAAACTATGGATAATAGCCGACAGCTTTGATAGCCTGGGGGTTGTGAAAATATCTACCGTAGATAAAAAATAGTCCCTGCGACGGTTTTTTGCGATATCTCACCATCATCCAATAGTCGTTTGAAAATCTCTTTTGAGCCGTCATCAAACAATGATTCTATATCAAAAGAGGTAAACGGCCTATTTTTTAGAGAATAAAGTATCTCATCTTTTGAGAATGCTCTTTTTTTTGAATCGCTGCTTTTTCTAAGGGCTATAGAGACCATCAAAGACGGTTCCATCGCATCCCTGATCTCTTTTAATCGCCCCTCATCTATCCCTTCTACTTTATAGGCCGGAGGCCGATCTATGCTCCCTATATCTATCCTGTCCGGCTTTATCTTCAGATAGGCTTTATTTAGCGCCTCTATATCGCATATAGTATCGTTTACGTTTTTGACAAACAACGTCTCAAGTACAAAAGTACCGCTGTATACACCTCTAAATGCAGCCATACCGTCTATAAGCTCAAGCACGCTGATATTGCCGGCTCTATCTACTTTTTTAAAACTTTCCGTCAAAGCACTATCCAGCGATAGCTTTACGACATCAAACAGTTTTAACGTCTCTACAATTTTTGCATCATTTATAGTTGAGCCGTTTGAGAGGATGAGTAGCTTTTTATCCCCTTTAAACCCCCTTATGAGGCTCGCAAGTTCATAAAGTTTCGGATATAGCGTAGGCTCCCCGTTTGCCGTTATAGTGATAAAATCGATATCCGGATTTTTGGCAACCCCCTCCTCTACCTCTTTTGCGATTATCTCCGGTTCGACAAACGAGTCTAACACGCTTATCTTTTTTGCGGGAGCCAATTCACAATAAAGACAATCGTAGTTACACCTCCTTGCCCCTTCTCCTGTAACATCGACACCGAGAGAGAGGCCAAATCTTCTGGAGAGAACCGGACCAAATATCGACGACATTTTTTAAAATCCTAAAACGATAAATAGCGATGCCAAAAAATAATCGGCTACAAGCACGGTAACCGAAGATGCTACAACCGCTTTTGTAGTAGCCACCCCCACACCTCTGGCTCCGCCGGATGCGTGATAGCCAAAATATGCGCCGATTGAGCTAATCAAAAAACCGAATACCGAAGCTTTTACGAGTCCGGTCATAAAGTCTGAAAACTCAGAGTATTGCTTGATCGTATTTAGATACGATGTCGGGTTTATATCCAAAGCCACGGTTGCTATCCCAAACGATGAGACGTTTGCGACTAGATTAAAAAGTGCGGCAAGGACGGGAAGAGCAATTGTCGCTGCTATTATTTTTGGGATAACGAGATATTTTTTTGAATCAACCGCCAACGTATCTATGGCATCTATCTGCTCCGTTACCCGCATGGTTCCAAGCTCTGCCGCCATAGAGCTTATCGCACGGCTCGTTACCATCAAAGCACCTATGACGGGGGCAAGCTCTTTTCCAAGGGCATAAAATATCGTATACCCCATCATATTTTCCATCCCGAACTTGTGGAACCCCTGATATATCTGAATTGCCTGAACAAGGCCGATAAAAACGGCAGTCAGAATTATAATCCCGCCGGAATTTATCCCGATTCTCTCGATTTCGTAAAAAATCTCCTTAGTTCTAAACGGCGGCTTTGCAGCCAGAGGGATAAGCCTAAAATTGAAAATAAAAAAATGGCCGAACCTACCGACCGCACCGAATAAAAACATAAAAGGGGTACCGATAAATACCAATACTCTCTCTATGATACTAAAGCTCATAAATAAGCTCTCCGGCTTTAAACGTATGGGTAACGGCTCCGGTCAGAACGATATTTTTGTACGGCGAGAACTCCCCGACATCTGAATGTTTTAACGGATCAAATAAAAACAGATCCGCATCGTACCCCTCTTTGATTAGCCCTTTGTTTTCAAAACCCAAAATAGCAGATGGATTAAAGCTTGTAAGCTCGCTCACTCTCTCCATCGAAACCTCACCGCTTTGCACTAGTCTTGTATATAAAATAGAAAACATAACCCCCAGTGACTCTATCCCAAAAGCTGCATCTTCAAATGATAGGTCTTTTGTGAGTCTGCTAACAGGGATATGTCCTGAGCTTATCACGTCAATGACGGAGTTTTTTATCGCATCCACGAGTGCCTTTTGATCCCTCTCTTCCCGTAAAGGCGGGTAGTTTTTAGCGTAACTGTTGTACCCGACACACGCTTCATCCGTTAGACACAAGTGATGAACGGATACATCAAAAAAGATATTCGGATAGTTTTTTTTGTAGACGGCGGCATTCGAGACCGCTTTTTCGCTAGATACCCCGCTAACTAACAGTTTTGAACCGACAAAAGAGGCTATATCGACGACCTTTGCCATTTCGCTAGTCTCGCTAACGACGCTAAATCCCCCAAGACCTAATCTAAAAGAGACCGCACCGTCGTGTATAAGCGCCCCTTTATCGAGATGTGAATTCGCACACGTCACAAAAAGCGGTTTTGAGTACATTTTTGTGTACTCCATCGAGCGCTTTAGGATATTGGAATTTGCATCGGAACGGATATATGCCCCTATTGCCCCGTTTTTAAAGATTATAGCTAGATTGTTTAGTTTTTCTAAAGCGTTATTTTCTGTAGCGGAGGCCACAGGAGAGAGTGAGCATAGCGATAACTCTTTTGATTTTGAAAAAAAGTAGTCAAGTCCGATTTCGGTATTTATCGGCGTATCCGGTTGGATTAGAACTGTTGTAGCTCCACCCTTTACCGCATCTGTAGAAACTTTTTTAAGAGCCTTATAAATATCACTCACCCCTTCGCCGATACTGGCTCCGATATCTATAATTCCGGGGAGCAAAAATAGCCCCTCTCCGTCTATTATCCTCTCGTTTTTTTTAGGTTCTATCATAGAGGATATTTTTTTTATCCTCCCATCCTCCAACCTCACGTCGGAGCGTTTTTGACCCCTTTTGTCGCAAATCGTAGTATTCTTGATTAACATCTCAACCTATCTTCTATTATTTTTTTAACGCTTTGAGGGCTTTTAGAAGCTCGTCTTCGGATGTTTCGCCTATCAACTGCCGCCCTATTTTGTTCTCGTTTTTATCGAGGATATAAAAAGTCGGAGTCGCAAAAGCTCTAAATTTTTTATTCCAACCGTCTTTTAGAATATTTACCTCAACAGGCACAAAATTTTGCGATAGCTCTTCGGTTACCGATTCTCCGTTTTTGAGAACCCCGTCTTTCATCATCTTGCATGACGGACAGCCCGGTTGGGAGAGCATCAAAAAAATACCCTTATTATCTTTTTTTGCCTTTTCAACCGCACTTTTGTAATCTGTCGCCCAATCTACCCTTGCCCCAAAAGCAAAAAGCGCCGACAAAACAAATACGGATACGATTTTGGCAAACATCACTCACCTCCGGTAAAGAGTGCCGCTATTTTGCCTACCCCTCCGGTAGCTATGGCAACACCTAATACCACAAGGAACAAACCGGCGACTATCTCTATAATCCTAAAATATCTCTTTATCTTAGTCAAAAATCCGAGCATAAATCCGGTCAAAACGGCCGTTAGCAAAAATGGAACCGCAAGTCCCGCCGCATATACGGTCAAAAGCCATATAGATGTAGCCGGCTCCTGTGCGGCCTTGAATACTATAGCGGCAAATATAGGGCCAACACACGGAGTCCACCCTAGCGCAAAGGAGAGACCAAGGACAAAAGGGGCAAAAAACGATTTGCTTTTTACATCCCCAAAATTTGCCCTTTGCTCAAAATTTAAAAATTTAATACTGATAAATCCAGCCATGTGAAGACCGAAAAGGACTATCACGCCACCTGCAATCCAACCTATCCACTGGTGGTTAAATACATCCCCAATTAGCTCAGCCATAGCTGCACCCAAAAGGACAAACACGATACTAAAGCCGAGTACAAACATCAAAGCGGCATAAAAAATTCTTAGCCTCTCCGCTTTTGATACACCCTCGTCGCTTGAGAGTTGCTTGACCGACATCCCCGATATATATGAGATATATGCCGGAATAAGCGGCAACACGCACGGACTGACAAACGTCAAAATGCCGGCTACAAAACTAACCAAAAAAGGGGCTGAGCTAAAAAACCCGCTTAACGCTTCTTCCATCTAATGTACCTCTGTTTTATTTTCAAAAAGATAACCGAAAAGGGCTTTATTTGGCTTTAGCCGCTACAAATATCAGGGCAACGCCGGACATAACGATAACGGCTCCGAGCACCTGCAAACCATCCAACTCCTCCCCCAAAAAAGCCCAAGAAATAACAAGGGCAGCCGGAAGCTCCGTGGAGCCCACCAAAGAAGTGGCCGCAGAGCCGATTTTTGGCGAGTAGGCCGAGTAAATATAAAACGGGATAAGAACCCCTAAAACACCACACAACGAACCCCAAAATATAGTCGGATAAACGGCTGTCTCAAAAATACCGCCGAACGAAAAAGCTAAAGTCGCAATAAAAGCAGAAAATATAATCCAAAAAGTCCTAGCCTCCGAACTCTCATCGGTACACACAAAAGAGCTGATAAATATATATCCGGCAAAAGCGGCTCCGGACAAAAACCCCTCAATAACAGACCTGATATGAAGCTCTCCGCCGACTCCCCCTACCCCAAGATACGTCCCCGCATAACAAAGCAAAATTGCCGCAACCTCATACCGACTTAGCCAGCGCCTCTCGTATATAGCCTCCAAAGCTACGCCTATCCATACAAACTGAAACAGCAAGATTACGGCGGTTGAAGCTGTAAGGTTAGATAACGACGAGTAGTATAGATATGCGGTTAGCCCGCTCAAAAATCCGGCCAAGGAGAGTTGTAATATTTTTTTTTGGGAGACTGAAAAAAAACTTCCGATATTTTTGATGTTTAAAATAGCAAAAAACAAAAAACCGAAAAACATCTGAAACACAGGCAGAGCACTATGCCCTACCCCGTCAGCGTATGCTAGTTTTGCCGCAACTCCCAGTGAGCCGTAACAGATAGAGGCTAGTAGTATAAACCCGTAGGCTGAAAACTGCTCTTTTATTGGCATTTTTCGTAGTATACGATTCCGCCGATGACGTGTTTTTTTAGGTTAAAACTGTTCTGGACTATATCGGCGTGCCCTAAAAATAATATGCCGCCGGGCTTTAGCACATTGTACAGCCTCTCTTCGGCTTTTTTCCGGCTCTCTTTGTCGAAATAAATAAGCATATTTCTTGAGAAGACAAAATCAAATTCACCTAAAGCGGCAAAAGACGGCTCAAATATATTCATAACAGAAAATTCGGCATACCGCCTAAACTCCTCTTTTATTTTGTAAGTCTCGTCCGCCGTTTTTTCAAAATAGCGCTCTACCATATCGGGTGCGGTTCTATGGAGGCTCCCTTTTGGGTAAATCCCGCCGTTTGCTTTTTTGATTACCTCCGAGTTTACGTCTATTCCGGTTATTTTTTTTATCTTTGACAAAAAGCCGGATTCAGACAAACTCATCAAAACAGTAAAAGCCTCTTCGCCGCTAGAGCACGGCGCCGACAACACGCTAACAGAGCCGGAATAATTTTGAATTAGCGACCCCATCAGCTCTATTTGCTTGTTCTCTCTAAAAAAATACGTTTCGTTTACCGTTAACATAT
>CALJKN010000162.1 GCA_937973585.1 uncultured Helicobacteraceae bacterium | reverse complement strand
TAAAGTGACATTGCCACTTATTTTGGCAAGCGCTTTTTGGGCTTTTTCTGCCGTAATTACTTCCGCACCAAATGCATAAACATTTGAAAGCGTTTTAGCCGAAGTTAGAATTTCTAATCCCTTACCTCTCACAGAATTACCAGTAGTAAAGCCACACTCGCCTATATTTTTTATTATTATTTCTTTTGTTGTCATTGTATTGCCCCTCCGTTGGGCTAAATTAAAAACGCTAAAGCGTAGAAATAACCCTCAAAGAAGACAATACAACCCCATTATAGGGAAAGTATTTTCTCCCCGTAATGGGCAACAATAAAAATTAATTTAATTCATCAGCGTAAACAGGAGAATCTTTGTATATCTCCTTTTCTCTCTTCGACATATTTACTTCCAGTGTCCAGAATTGGACATTTGGGAGCTTGCTTAAAACTCCTCTGAAGTCAAATACCATCCCCATTACTTTAGCTATAGGGCTTCTTAGTCGGATTGCTTCATAGAAAGCCTCACTTTCATTATGTGTCAGTTTTTCTGACGCTTTCAATTTGTTGAACAAATGTTCAACAACATTGTCACCATGACTAAGTTGGAAGCCAAGGCTGTAGCCCCACTGTTGCAATCCTTGGATTGCATGTGTGTTGTATCCTCCAACCTCAAAAAATACGCCTTTAACTTGGCCATAAAATCCTCTGAAGGTTTCTATGTTTTTTATAACTGGTCTTTTTACTTTTCTGTCGCCAAGTGTTATTGTGATTGTTTGCATTTCGCTTCCTTTTTTATTTTTCAATAAAAAACACAATACACGCCCAAGGGCGGTGTACTCTGTATCAAGTTTCCGCCCTCAGACGAGGGAACCAAAATTATCAATATAAATGAAACCCGCTAAGCGGGCAGGAGCGTTAAGCTCCAAATATAAAATTAGGCCGCTACAGGTTTTTTATACCTGCTCCAGCCAGTTATTGCGACAACAAGGTCTTCCGCAACCTTTCTAAGAATTGCGGTAGAGCCGTTGGCACTCACCTTTATTTCTTCGCCTACCTGCGCCATTATGGCTTTTGCGTAAGCTTTTTTAAGCACATTGTAGTCGAAACCTCTCTCAAAACCCCTATCCAGGAAGTGCTCGGACATTTGAAGTCTCACGCTGCCACCTCCGTTTCTTCTAGGTATTCAATCTCGCAATAGATTTTCGCCGCCTCTAGGTCGTTACCGTCCTCTAGCGCCGAGAACATTTCTTTGTAAAGTTCTTCTATTCTTGCCATCATCTCCCACCTCCAAACACAGCTTTTATCGCAGCAGCTTTGCTGCCGTCTGATGTTTTTACAACCGTTGTTGCGAATTTTTGGAATGGTGTTTGTGCAACCGCACTGGTTGCAAAGATGATAGCAGTGGCGATAATTAGCGTTTTCATAATAATTGTCCTCCTATGGACTAAAAAGACAATAGGAGCCCTTGCGGGGCTTCCTATGTCTCAAGGTTGCCCCGTTCGGGTGCGACTAAATTTTCGTTATATTTTTGTGGTCATGCGGAAACCAATAACTTTCAGTATCAAAATGTACATATTTTTTATACTCTTTTTGATACCAACCGTCGTAGTTAAACCCAATTACGGTGTTATGAAACACAACTCCGTAATCGTTAGTCCACTCCACTTTATCGCCTACTTGTAAATCACAGCCTTCTGGCGGCACATTGGTTAGAGTTTTTATAAACTCTTCCACTTGTACCTCCTCAAGCAGCGATAGTGTTTTTCTCAAACACTTCGCCTTTTTCGTCTATGAGCATTCCGTCAAAAAGCAGGTCCATTTCAAACCCGTTTTCGATTAGCTCCTCGACGCAAATATAGCCCCACTCTGAGCAATCCGGATATGAAAAATTTTCAATATATCCGAACGCTTGGGGGTGAAGGCCATACTCATCATCGCTCTCATCGCCTCTATCCGCCTCTACAATGTAGGCTGTCATGTTGCTGTTAAACAACTTGACGCCAACAGGCTTAGGCCATACACCATCTAGGTCGTATGTTTTTGGCATACTGTCTAGCTTGTCATATATGGCTTTCACCTGCTTCCTTGTTAGAAGCGGCGATAGAGGCAATTCTGCCCGTCTCTTTTCCGGTGCATAAGGCGCATGCCTTTTTAGCACCTCGACCATGCACCCCCTAAGAAGTGCATAATCATTGGTGATTAAACTAACATCCACTTCATAGCACATCATTGAGCCGAGCTGAACTCTCAACTTCGCGAGTCGCCCTTCTTTCAGGAGGAGCTCGAAAAGAGCTTTCTCTAAATCTACTCCAAACTTTTCATCCAGAGCAGATATCCTAGGCAGGGGCAGAACATCCAGCCACTGTTTAAAGCGGCTTTCAATTTCTGCCTCGTTTTCGGCGATAAGAAATTCCATGCCAACCGATGGTTCGCATCGTGACTGGAATATTATTGCCCTCGCCTGCCCCTCACCCAGAGGCTCTATCAGGCGGCGATTGCCGTCCCTGAATAGGTCCATATAACCTTCAGAGAGACGAAGCCATTGGTCGCCTCCCTTGATTGTCCCTTGCATGATTTGGGCAGACACGGCTCTCACCATGTCTTCTTGCCCTGCCATGTCAAGGTATACAAGTTTGTTTTCTGAGTCTTTTATGAGACTGAAAACTGAGGCTGTTGCCCCGCCAAAAGTTATTTTCATTATTTCTCCTTGTTTTAAAACCCAAAAAGAAGAAAATATACCCCCAAAGGGGCATAAAATCCCCCTTTGGGTTGTTTTGTTTATTTTGTATTTTTAGAACAAGCTACCCTGAATCATCGCATCACCATCCGCTACCATTGCCCGAATTTCATCGGTAGTAACCTCTAGTCTTTGCTCAACCCAAGCTTTACCCTGTTTTACTCTTCGGTAAACAGCGATTTTTGAATCACCGGCTACCTCTTTAGTCACAGGCGCCTGTTCTACAACCTCAACCACTTTCTCCTCAACAGGGATAATTGTCTCAACAATAGCGGCTGCTATCGGAGCTATCTCTTCCTGTTTTTGGATGCTTATGGTTTCTTCTTTTATTTCGACATCGGCTGACACTCCCGCATCAAAACTTTCACAAGTTTGGATATAGCGTTGTTCAAACGCATCCCATTCTCGTCTACCGTACTCACGCACAGTTGAAAGCTGAATGTCGGAAGCTTTACCGCTGTCGCCGCTCAATATCGCTTTAGCCATCGCCAATTGAAGATTTGATTCATCTTCAGCAAGAGCCGCAAGGTCCTCACTTTCAGAAAATCTACCTTCAAGGCTGTTGGCCGCAGCGACTTTTTTGCTTATCAACTCAAGAGCTTTTTGTTGTGGAGTGTCTTTGTAGACCAGAAAGTAGACTTTTACATCTTTTTCTTGCCCGATTCTCCATGACCTTCTCGCCGCTTGCTTCAATGTGAACACATTGTAAGTAGTTTGGAAAAAGACGATGGTCGGAAACTCCAATAAGTCAAGCCCAGTTTTTACCAGCTCAGGGTTGCAAATTAATACATCGCAAGGATGATCTTTAATCCATTTTTCCCTTTTTGCCGGCTCAACTGAAGCTGGAAGCGCTTGAACTTTATAGCGACCCAACCCATCGGCTAACACCTTTTCAAGTGCAGCAGATGTGCCAAGACCCGTATAGGTTACAAACATCAAAACCTTGCGTCCGTGAGCAAGCTCATTTTTGCAAATTTCTAGTGCCCTCGCCTCTTTTGCGGTCATTGGCAGGTCTTCCCTGCTTATAGGTTCGTAATACCCACCGCTAGAGTCATTCACGAAATATGAATACTCTTTATACGGCAGGTCAGCCAAAGATATAGCGTCATTTGCAAGTTGCCCCGCAAGACGCTTTTCTTTTTTGCAGTCACCGGCAAGGTCGGAGATATACTGAAGGTATCCCTCTTTCCATTCCGGATCAGCTTCTACTAGCTCAACTTTCTCCTCATAAGATGGAAGAGCGATATTCATCTCGTCCAGTCTCAAGAAGATAGTAGTCGGTAGCAGAAGCGTCATTAGGTGTGGACTAATCTTTGGCAACTCCTTCACATTAACCTGTTTCCCAAGCTTAGTTACAACCCCCTCTCTCGTGACGCTTTTGGCATCATAGATTTCTTCAACTGCCCCGAACATTTTTACAAAACGCTTCACGTCGGTATATTCCAACCTAAGAGTTTGTTTCATAAGCTTTGGGTCAAGTCTGTAGAGGATGTAGAAAAGCGAAGAGGCGTAGCCGTTTAGGAGTGTGCCAGTTAAGCCCATGATTTTTTTAGACATTGAAGCAATAGCTCCGAACGCATTGCCCTGTCCAGTGTCACCACCTTTCAGTTCATGTATTTCGTCCGCTATCAGTAGTTCTATCCAGCCTTTTGGCACGTGCTACATCATCGGTTATATCTTCATTTTTCCCTATTTGGTAGTTCTTATTGTCGAAATGCGAGAAATAATCGGCACAGGCTTCAGGGCGGTCGGTATTAATGTAATCTATGCCTAGATTGTGGAATGTATTCCATGCGGTAACGCCATCGGGTGTTCCCCAAAAACGGATAGGCTTGCCCAATGCGTGTACTTCATTGATCACTTTTACCACTTTCTCCAACTCGGCTTTTTTAATAGATCCTTTACCGTTCCATACCGAATAGTCGGCAAAAGAAAGGCTTATCATTGCTATTCTTTTCAGCTGTTCGGGCGTATAGTCTGTTTTATATCCATCGAATGAAATAAATGACGGATATTTAGAATAATCTTTCTCTACA
>CALJKN010000161.1 GCA_937973585.1 uncultured Helicobacteraceae bacterium | reverse complement strand
AATCAAATACCGTAACCGACATCATTAGCGGAGCTACTTTTACACTAAATAAAGTCACGACATCAACGGCTAATTTATCCATTAAGCAGGATACTAGCACAATCCCGACTCTTGTTGATACTTTTGTATCTGCATTTAATACCGCTAATAGCAAGATAAAAGACTTGACAAAATATGATTCGTCGACGAAAACAGCGGGGACGCTACAGGGTGAAACCGCTGTCTCTTCTATTTATAGCAACATGGCTCAGTTAATAACTAAAGTGGAGCCTACAACAGGTAAATCTCTTATGGATTATGGATTTTCATTAGACAAATCAGGGACTCTTAGTGTCGACAAAACAAAACTAACAACTGCACTCTCTAGCGACCCTACTACTTTGGAAAAAGTATTTAGAGGATCTACGCAAATCACCAAAGGGACATATAATAGCCCTAATGCAGCAAGTATGCCCGCCACTAATACAGTTGTAGGGAGCGGAAGTATCATCATAAACGGCACTAGCATAGCATCCGTAACCACACAAAGCACAAATACAAGCGAGCAAAATGCACAACTATTTGTTGCCGCAATCAACAACTCATACGACTCAACCGGCGTAAAAGCATATACAAACGGTAGCGACAAAATTATACTTGAAAATGACGGTGGCGGCACAATCAAGCTAACAACAACGGCTCTGGCAGCTCAAGAGTCCGGCCTAACCACGGGAGCAATAACAGAGAGTACGGTTGCAGCAGGAAAGTCAACACAGAAAAAAGGTATATTTGCCGATTTAAATACATATTTTGCAAGCCTAATCAGCAAATCAACATCAAGCTTAAATCAGCTGAGCACATCTTTTCAAGGTCTAATTGATTCCAATACGACCGAAAAAACAAATACACAAAAAAGTATTGATACAAAATATGAGCAGTTGGCAGCACAGTTTGCGGCATACGATAAAATAATATCGAAATACCAACAATCATTTGCATCTCTACAAATGCAAATCAACAACAGTTCAAGCTAAGCAGGGATATAAATGAGAGCAGCAGTAAATGCTTATGCGCAAAACGCAGCAAGGGTAGAATCTCCGGAAAAGCTAGTCCAAATGCTTTTTGAGGGGGTTTTGCGATTTACGTCTCAAGCCAAAAAGGCCATCGAAGACGACGATATAGAAAAAAGGGTCTATTGGATTAATAGATCTATAGATATCTTTGCCGAGTTAATCAACTCACTAAATTACGAAAAGGGTGGTGAGGTAGCCGAGTACTTAAACGGACTATACAGCCACCAGATATTTTTACTCAGTACGGCAAATCTCGAACACGATACGGCTCCTCTGGATACCGTCATAAATGTTACAAGAGGATTAATAGACGCTTGGAAAGATGTAACAGGGGCAAATCAGTGAGCGAATATCTCTCGCAACTAAAATTAGCAGTAATAAATCAAGATTTAAAAAAACTGGAAGAGTTGGCGGATGTTGAATTTAAAAGCGAAAATCACGATGAGATAACCGAGGCTCACGCCCTAATCGGAGAAGCTATCAAAATACTGTCTGAGCAAAAAAATAAAACTTTTGAGGCTATGCAGAGCCTCAAAAAACTTCGTTCATATACCGATGAATACTCCAACAATAAGGGCTATCTTTAGCTCATACAAAAACATCTGAGTCTCCCTAGGAGGCTCTGTTTATCCTTTTGATAAATTCGAATGCCTCTCTTATTTTTATAAATTTGGTCGTATATTGCTTAACGATAGCCGGATCCTCACCGTGCACCCTATCTGGATGATATATTTTGACAAGCTCATAGTATCTGCGCTTAATTACATCAAAACTATCGTCACGTTTTGAGTTTAACTCCGAAAAATACCTATTTACCGTATTTCTAAATTCAAATTCAGAGTAACCGCCATTCCTCTTTTTATTTTTAGAGCTTATATGGAGTCTTATTAACTCCTCTTCGTTGTAGGTAAATTTTGTTTGCAATGAGCCTATTTTTATATTTTTTGAAAGAAGTCCACGAAGTGCGTTAAACTCCTCTTGGCATGTTATGGGTACTTTTGCTATTTTTTTTGAATAATCAACCTCAACATGCAAAGCACCGAAATTTTTTCTTAAAAACTCTACCACTCTGTACGTTTCATCCGAAAACCTAAAAAAAACATTCTCCCTATGGCACTTTACCAATACCTTTGAGCCGCTAGAAAACTCTTTAGATTCGGCAAACTCTATAAAAAATGGGA
>CALJKN010000160.1 GCA_937973585.1 uncultured Helicobacteraceae bacterium | reverse complement strand
CTGTCTCAACAGAGTCAAAGACCCCCTCTTTGTCTTCTTGCATATCTTTGTTATATGCTAGCGGCAACCCCTTCATAACAGTCAAAAGTCCCATCAGGTTACCGTAGACCCTTCCGGTTTTCCCCCTTAGTAACTCTGCTACGTCGGGATTTTTTTTCTGCGGCATAATGGAGCTTCCGGTGGAGTATTTGTCGCTCATGGTAACCCATTTAAACTCGTAGCTACTCCACAATATAAGCTCCTCCGAGAGTCTTGATATGTGGGTAAACAAAACAGAAATATTAAACAATATCTCAAGTGCAAAATCTCTATCCGATACCCCATCCATAGCATTTACGGTCGGTGCGTCAAATCCCAGTTCGGCGGCCGTCATCTCTCTGTCTATTTTGTGTGGGGTTCCGGCTAGTGCGGCGGAGCCTAGCGGGGAGAAATTGTTTCTTTTTTTGGAGTCCAAAAACCTCTCAAAATCCCTTTTGAACATCGATGCGTACGCAAGCATCAAAAATGCAAAACTGACCGGTTGTGCGTGTTGAAGGTGCGTCATCCCAGGGACTAGCGTTGTCGTGTGTTTTTTTGAGATTTCAACAATGGTTTTTATAAGCTCTTTTGTGAGTCCGGCCAGATTGTCGTTTTGTTTTTGGACGTAAAGTCTAAAATCGGTAGCAACCTGATCGTTTCTGCTCCTTGCGGTGTGTAGTTTTTTCCCCGCCTCTCCGATAATTTCGGTTAGCCTCCCCTCTACCGCCATATGTATATCTTCCTGCGAAACCGAAAACTCAAATTTTCCGCTCTCGATCTCCGCCAAAACCTGTCCAAGTCCCGACTGTATAGAAGATAACTCATCTTTTGAGAGTACCCCTATGGCGCATAACATTTTTGCGTGAGCCAAAGAGCCCGTTATGTCTTCTTTGTATAGTTTTTTATCAAAAAATATCGAGGCGTTGAACTCTTCTAACAGTTCGCTACTCCCCTCTTCAAAACGTCCGTCCCACATTTTTTGTTTCATAAAAAACCTCTGCATTAAATTTGAGAATTGAACCCTCTGAAAAAATATGAATCTATCAGAGCAACTAGTTGCGAGAGCACTCACGCTGAAGACCACATTTTGGGCTTTGCCTAAAATGTGAGAACTAATCAGAGGGTTCAATTAACCAAGTATCTGATTATACCAATGAAGCGGTAAAACGGCGGTATTTAAAAGCTTTTTAGCTAGTATTTATAAATTTTTACGAGGGGATTTTTTTATGTTTAAAAAAATGGCTATTATCTCTGTTGCGGCTGTCGGCTTGATGGCGGCACAATATGCAACGCTAAAAGACGGCAGAACGATTATTATGCATGATAACGGTACGTGGGAAGAGGTGACCGTAGTGCGTTCCGGTGATGCGCAAGTTGGCGTAATGGCGGCTAAAGATTTGGCCGGAGCCCCGAAAGCTGTATCGATAGAGCTTCCACTTGCTAGAACCCTTGTCGGGAAATGGAAAGATGACGAAGGGAAGCTATCGTATGATTTTAGAAATGACGGAACCGTAACGTATCTTATAGACGGTGAGAGCGGAACCCAAAACTACTCTATCCAGTTTATAGACGACAAAGACAATACTATTGCCGTTAGCATAGGTGATTCTAGCAGATACGGCAAAATAGTATTTGGCGGTATGCTAAGAAAGTTTAAAATCTCAAAAGACGGCAAAAGTGCAGTTGACTACTCTGATGAAGTTGCTAAGCTAACAACCGTAAATATCAAAAAAGTCGGTGAAGCTAGTATCTCGGGGGGCTCTAAAAAAGAGCAAAACTATCCGGCAGAGCAAATCAAAAAACAGTCTACCGAAAAAGGGTTTGTGAAGTAAGTAGAAAGCAACCCCGCTTTTTGGGCGGGTGTCTGTTGTGTGTGGGGGCGGAGTGGCTCTGTTTTAGAGTGCAAACTCCGGTCTTACAATATTGTGTTTTAATCCAAGCTCATCACTTCCGATACCAAGAGCAAGGCCTATTACTTGCGGAAGATGCAAAATAGGTATATGCACCTCTCTGCCTACCGCTTTTGAAGCCGCTTTTTGTTTTATATCCATATTTAGATGGCATAAAGGGCAAGGGGTTACCACCATGTCCGCATTGTTATCAGAGGCATCCATTAAGGCGTTTGCCGTCATTTGAATCGCCGCTTTAGGGGCTTGCAAATCAGCATGGAATCCGCAACATTTATTTTTTGAGGCATAGTTTACGGCATTGCCGCCTACAGCTTCTATTACCCTCTCCAAAGAGGTAGGGTTATACGGATTTTCTTTTCCGTTTGCCTTGTCCTGAATGCTACCCGGTCTTATATTGTGACAACCGTAGAACGGAGCGATATTGAAATCCGACAGAGGTTTTTCAGTTAGTTTTGCAAGGTTTTCAAGGCCGAAATCTTCGATTAGAACATACAAAAAGTGTCGCACCCTTGTTGTCCCTTTATACTCCAGACCAACCTCGGCAAGTTTTTCGTTCACCCTTTTTCGAAGCTCTCCGTCCGTTTTTAGCGCCTGATCGGCAAGCAGGAGATTTAGGTTGCACGTGTTGCAGATAGTAACCAAATCAAGCCCCAGTTTTTCAGCGTAACAGATATTTCTGGCATTTAAAACTAAAGACAAAAACTCATCGTAATCTTGTAGATGCGAAGCGCCGCAACAAGAGGCCTCTTTTAGCTCTACAAGCTCGATACCTAATTTTTTTGCTACCGCATCGGTAGATTTCATCAATTCCGGCGTAGAGTTTTTAGCCGTGCAACCTGTAAAAAGGGCGTATCTTAATCCTGTCATCTGCGTTTTCCTAGTCAAACTTTTGTGTGGAGGCGCTATCTACGAGTTTTTTTATCTCGTCTAAGTTTTCACTTTTCGGCATATCCCAAGGGAGGACAATCTTGCCGTGCGTCAGCATATCAAACGCTTCCGGTAGATGCTTCATAACACCGATGTTCCCCTCGGAGTATCTAACAAGCTCTCCCTCATCCAAAAAGCCGTGTTTTTCGATAGAGTGGACAAAGCCGACGGCATGTCTGGCTGCTACATTATTTTCGGCAACACCTTCCGAGAAGATTTGGTTGTGAAGTCTTGTGATTTTACCAATCGGGTCAACCCCCTTCGGACATACTTGGGCGCACTCAAAGCATTTAACGCAGTCCCAAACACCTTTACCCATTTGGTTTACTTCGGTTAGTCTCTCTAGTTTTGCACCGTCTCTCTCATCTGCCGTAAATCTATATGTTTTAGCCAACGCCGCAGGTCCAAGATAATTTTCATTGTAGAGTACCGACGGACAAGAGTAGTAGCAAGAGCCGCATTGGATACAGTAATCGGCCTCATCTATCCTCTCGGCACTATGAGGCGATACTATATTTTCACCTTCAGGGTTCTCTTCGATTTCTGCTTTTAGGTACGGCTCTACGGCATCGTATTTTCCCCAAAAATCGGCTTTGTCGATAATAAGGTCTTTTATAGCCCTTTTAATGCTTTGAGGCTCTATCGTAAGCTCGGTAGTACCGAATATATCAATAAGCTCAAATACGTTTTGCTTGCACGCCAAAACACCTTTTTGGTTGACCTTTACGGCACAACTGCCGCATATACCGTGTCTACAGCTTCTTCTATAGCTAAGGCTTCCGTCTATGTCCCATTTTATTCTGTTTAGAATATCGAGAACTACCTCGTGATTCTCGACCGACATCTCGTATGTTTTGTATGCCGGAAGATAGTCGGTATCCGAATTAAATCTGAAAACCTTAAAGGTTATTTTTTTAGTTTTTGTCTCAAACATATTAGCCCCTTACCCTTAGTAGCTTCTGACTTGAGGGGCGAATTTTCCGATTTTGACCGGAGCCAACTCCAGCTTTATCGTATCGCCGTCCATGTAGGCAAAAGTATGTTTTAGGAAATTTTCGTCATCTCTTTCAGTGTAGTCGTCTCTAAAGTGAGCTCCACGGCTCTCTTTTCTACTGATTGCCCCTTCGACGATAAACATAGAAAAATCAAGCATATGACCTAATTCTATAGCCTCTTGAAGTTCTGTATTAAAGATTTTTGATTTGTCGGCTATGGAGATATTTTTGAATCTCTCCCTTAGCCCTTTTAGTATCTCTTTTTGCTCCATAAGGCTTTTTTCGGTTCTAAAGACACCGGCATTTAGCGTCATACTCTCTTGAAGTTCATTTCTAAGTTTAGTAACCGACTCTTGACCTTTTGAGTAAAGCAGACCCTCCACCTCTGCAACGGCAGTTTTCGCATCTTCCGCTTTCGCATCTTTAAACGATATATTTTTTGCATCGTTTACTATCTGCTTGCCGACGTGTCTACCGAAAAATAGCGCCTCCAGTACCGAGTTTGCACCGAGTCTGTTTGCTCCGTGAACGCTCACACAGGCACACTCTCCGGCGGCATAAAAACCGTCGGTTAGCTCTGTAGGGTTTTTTCTGACTTTTCCGTTGATATCTGTCGGTATTCCACCCATAGAGTAGTGAGCGGTCGCCTGAATTAGTATCGGCTCTTTTACCATATCAAGACCGAGGAAAGTGATAGCAAGGTCTCTAAGCTCCGGGAGCTTTGCGTTTATGACCTCTTCGCCGAGATGCGTCAGGTCTATATATACGGAGTCTTTGTTTGGGCCGACCCCTCTGCCTTCCATAACCTCTTTTGTGATCGCACGGCTCACTACGTCTCTTGAGGCAAGCTCCATTTTTTCAGGGGCATATTTGGACATAAATCTTTCGCCGAGGCTGTTGTATAGTAGTCCACCTTCCCCTCTGGCCGCCTCTGAAATTAGAATTCCGGTTCCGGATAGTCCGGTCGGGTGGAACTGTACAAACTCCATATCTTCAAGCGGCAATCCGTGTCTGGCGACGATAGATAGGCCGTCTCCGGTATTTGCAAGGGCGTTTGAGTTTATTTTGTACGATCTTGCATATCCGCCTGTTGCAAACATTACGGCTCTGGCGTTAAAGATTTTAAATTCCATATCCCTTAGGTTATAAGCCACCACACCGTTTACTTTTCCGTCTTTGTAGAGGATGTCGCATACATACCACTCGTCTAAAAAGAGGACACCCTCTCTTCTGGCTTGCTCGTAAATGGTTTGAAGGAGTGTAAGTCCGGTTCTGTCTTTTGCATAGCAAGCCCTAGGTTTGCTTTGTCCGCCGAAAGGTCTTTGGGCTATTTTGCCGTCATCCGTTCTGGAGAAAACGGCACCCATCCTCTCTATCCATCTGATTGTTTCAGGGGCGCTTTTGCACATAAGCTCTATAGCGTCCTGATCGCCTAGGTAGTCACTCCCTTTTACGGTATCAAACTCGTGAAGTGAAGTGTCTTCCTCATTTAGGGCAGCGTTGATGCCGCCCTGTGCCGCTCCGGAGTGACTCCTGAGCGGGTGAAGTTTTGTCAGTACTATCGTTTTTAGTCCGGCTTTTTGGCACTCTCTAGCCGCTGCGCATCCGGCTAGTCCAGCCCCGACTATTACGACATCATGTTTTTCTATTTTTATATCCATTTAAACCTCTATCCGTTAGCATATAAAGAAGCTAGCGGGATTATATCATCTAATTTTTTTAAAATAGGACTATAAAATACGCATTTTTAGTAATAACTATGATAATGTTACAAAAAGGGACGCTAAAAGTAAGTTATGAATAAAGAAAATTTTTTTATAAAACATATTTCAAACTCGAAATACATCGGTGACGACGGGGCTTTTGTGGATGGCTTGGTGTACTCTCAGGACGCTTTTTTTGAAGATGTACATTTTAAAAAAGAGTGGATGGACTATGAGAAGATTGGTAACAAGGCGATGCTTGTAAACATCTCGGATGCAGTCTCTATGAACGCCGTACCAAAATACGCCCTAATAACTGCCGCTATACCGCCGTCGATGGATGAAAACGATATTTTGGCACTCCAAAAGGGGCTCAAAAAAGCGGCAAAAAAATACGGCATTGAGATAATCGGCGGCGATACGATAGCAAACACAAAACTCGATCTCTCAATCACGATAATCTCGAAATGTGATAATCCTGTTTATAGAAAAGGGTTGCAGTTGGGAGATATGGTTGCCTATACCGGGGTTTTGGGCAACTCCATGAGGGATTTGAATACCCTGTTTGCCGGAGGGAAAATATCTGAAAAATCGAGATTTTATGAGCCGAAACTACGGGATAAATTTATGTATGCCGCCGCCCCGCACATGAGTTTTTGTATGGATATCTCGGACGGGCTTTTCAAAGAGATGGAGAGGGTGAGTGCTATAAACGGGGTTGGATATGAGTTTTTAAAGCATATTAAAAAAGAGGAGGGGGAGAGTGGCGAAGAGTATGAACTGTTTTTTGGGTTTAACGGTGCCAATTTGCCGACAATAATGGAAATTTCAAAAGCAACAAAAACCAAAGTGACCGTATTTGCCAAAGCCACAAAGGGTTCTTATATTTCAAACGTAAAAGATTGGCATTTTTGAAAAAAGTTTCGATATACTGTGCAAAAAAATGTACAAGATATGGAGCAGAAAATGACGGCAATATCGTTTACAGAGGTTCGTAATAATCTAAAAAGCGTATTTGATGAGGTGGTGTCGTCGCACGAACCGTGCATAGTCACTAGAAAAAATAATGAACATGTCGTTGTCATATCGCTCGAAGATTATAACTCTCTCAGCGAGACAGGCTATTTACTTTCAAGTCCTGCAAACAAAGCACATCTACTCCGGTCACTAGGGCAGGCCAGAGACGGCAAAGTAGTCAAAAAGGAGCTAATCGGATAATGGAGCTATTGTTCACTCCTGATGCGTGGGATGATTATTTATATTGGCAAGAGAGAGATAAAAAAATTGCCAAAAAAATCAATACGCTCATACAGGAGTGTATCCGTAACCCATATAGCGGCATAGGGAAGCCGGAGCCTCTGAGATATGAACTTGCCGGATGCTATTCTAGGCGTATAGATTTAGAACATCGGCTAGTGTATGAGGTGGATAATGAGATGCTTAGAATTATTTCGTGCAGGTATCACTATTAGTTTTTAACCCCAAACCCCTCTTTTTTCAAAATCTCCCTTAGTCTATCTCTGTGTTCCCCCTGAAACTCTAGCTTTCCGTCTTTTGCCGCCCCCCCGACCGCTAACGATTTTTTGATTTTTGTAAGCAGGGCTTTTTCGTCCTCTTCGGATAGATAAAATACTCCGGCGACCGTTACGGGCTTCCCGTTTCTTTTTTCCATGGAGAGCGAAACTTTGTATTCATTTTTTGCTTTTACCTCTGGTTTTTTGCCGCAAATACACTCACTCATTAGCTCTCCGCACTTTTTGCACACCGTATCTATTGTATTTTGGGTGTTTTGTAGCCCCTCTAGTTTAAACCTCATAAAAATCCTTTGAGTAAAAAAGTAACATTTTTTGTTTTTAGCTTCAAAAAAAGATTACTTTTTGAAACATTATTGTTTTAAAAATATTCAAAAGTAGGTAATA
Source organism: uncultured Helicobacteraceae bacterium (assembly GCA_937973585.1). Classification (GTDB taxonomy): domain Bacteria; phylum Campylobacterota; class Campylobacteria; order Campylobacterales; family UBA6016; genus UBA6016. The sequence continues at coordinate 2,917 of CALJKN010000160.1, read as the reverse complement.
TTACCCAAACCAAATAGAAAAAGGGGCTTAAAGATGGGCTTTACGGAAAACTATAAACAACATATCGATGAGAGGGCGGCTCTTGGCGTACCCCCTTTGGCGCTTGATAAAAATCAGGTTGCCGAAGTGGTGGAGCTACTTAGGGGCGAGAAAAAAGCAAATGCGGAGCTTGCGGACTTGTTAGAAAACAGAGTAAATCCGGGTGTTGACGACGGTGCAAAAGTCAAAGCCGAGTATCTATCAAAAATACTTGACGGTGTAGAGGAGTGCGCCAGTATCTCAAAACTGGATGCGGTCAGGATGCTAGGTCGTATGCTTGGCGGTTACAATGTAAAGCCTCTAATCAACGCACTTTGTGGGGATGATACGTCTGTTGCGAAAGCGGCGGCAAATGAGCTAAAAAATACACTTTTGGTGTATGAGGCATTCAATGACATCGTGGAGTTGTCAAAATCAAACGTACTTGCCGAAGAGGTGCTAAATAGCTGGGCAAATGCGGAGTGGTTTACAAATAAGCCGTCCGTCCCTGACGTGATGGAGGTCGTGGTGTTCAAGGTTCCGGGGGAGACCAATACGGATGACCTCTCTCCGGCCAGCGAAGCGTTCACGAGAGCCGACATCCCGCTTCACGCAAACTCTATGTTAAAAGCAAAAATGCCTGACGGCCTCTCTACTATCGCAGAGCTAAAGAAAAAAGGGATGCCTATAGCGTATGTGGGCGATGTCGTAGGTACGGGAAGCTCCAGAAAATCAGCGGCAAACTCAGTGCAGTGGCATCTAGGCGTTGATATTGCCGGTGTGCCGAACAAAAGAACGGGCGGTGTAGTAATCGGTAGCGTTATCGCTCCGATATTTTTTGCGACGTGCGAAGACTCCGGCGCTTTGCCTATTCAGGCGGATGTGACGCAAATGGAGACAGGGGATGTGATAAAAATCGACATCAAAAAAGGGGAAATCAGCAAAAACGGAAGCGTCATATCTACGTTCAAGCTCTCCCCGAACACTATCCTTGACGAGGTGAGAGCAGGTGGGCGTGTGCCGCTAATCATCGGTAGAGGGCTAACGACAAAAGCCAGAAACATCAAAGGTATGGGTGCCGAGGAGATATTTAAAAAACCGGAACAGCCGATAGATACGGGCAAAGGCTATACGTTAGCTCAAAAAATGGTCGGAAAAGCATGCGGTGTAACCGGCATCAGACCGGGGACATACTGTGAGCCTCACACTATGACTGTGGGTAGTCAAGACACTACGGGGCCAATGACTAGGGATGAGATAAAAGAGCTTAGCGCACTTGGCTTCTCTGCCGATTTTGTCCTTCAAAGCTTCTGCCATACGGCGGCCTATCCAAAGCCGTCCGATGAGACGCTACACAAAACGCTTCCTGGCTTTATAACGTCAAGAACCGGTGTGAGCCTCAAGCCGGGGGACGGCGTAATCCATAGCTGGCTAAACAGAATGGTACTCCCTGATACGGTAGGGACGGGCGGTGATAGCCATACCAGATTTCCTATAGGGGTGTCGTTTCCGGCGGGTTCCGGCCTTGTTGCGTTTGCGGCGGTGACAGGCTCTATGCCTCTTGAAATGCCGGAATCGGTACTTGTGAGATTCAAAGGCAAAATGCAAGCCGGAATCACGCTAAGAGACCTTGTAAACGCTATTCCGTACTACGCCGAAAAAGCGGGGCTGCTAACTATCGAGAAGAAAAATAAAAAGAATATCTTTAACGGTAGGGTACTTGAAATCGAGGGGTTGCCGACTCTAAAAGTAGAACAGGCGTTTGAGCTAAGCGACGCATCTGCCGAGAGAAGCGCCGCCGCTTGTACGGTGCGCCTAGACAAAGAGCCGGTAATCGAATACCTAAAATCAAATATCACCTTACTGGAGGCGATGATAGAGGCCGGATATGAGGACAAGGCGACGCTTCAAAGAAGAGCCGACAAAATGAAAGATTGGCTAAAAAATCCAACCCTTATGGAGCCGGATGCGGATGCCGAGTATGCGGCAATAATCGAAATCGACCTTGATAGCCTGACGGAGCCGCTAGTGGCTTGTCCGAACGACCCTGACTTCGTAAGACCGCTTAGCGAAGTAGCGGGAGATGCTATACAAGAGGTATTCCTAGGCTCTTGTATGACAAATATCGGTCACTACAGAGCGGCCGGAGAGGTGATGAGAGGTGAGGGTAAAATAGCCGTCAATACATTCTGGATAGTCCCTCCGACCAAAATGGATGAAAAACAGCTGATGAACGAGGGTTATTACGAAGTATACAAAGCTATCGGCGCAAGGACGGAAGTCCCTGGATGCTCTCTATGTATGGGCAATCAAGCGCAAGCGGCGGAAGGCACTACGGTGTTTTCTACCTCAACAAGAAACTTCGACAATAGGCTTGGCAAAAATACAAGAGTTTATTTAGGTAGTGCGGAGCTTGCGGCGGTTTGTGCAAAACTAGGAAAAATACCAACGGTAGAAGAGTATATGAGTGTTGTGCCTGCCGCAATCAAAGGCAAGGAAAATGATATTTACAAATATCTAAACTTCAACGAGATAGAAAACTACAAACTATCCGAAAGATAAGATTTAAAACCCCTCCTTTTACTCCGTCTTGGCTATAATTAAACGCCAAAACGGAGTATAAAGTTGCATAAAATACTACTTTTCATTACAATATTTTTTGTATCGTTGAATGCAAACGAGCTTGTCGATGCCCTAAAAGGGATAAAGTCACAAGGGCATAAAGACAAACAAATAATAACTCCAGTAAAACAAAAACCAGTGTGTGCCGGCGAACTAATAGATGCCATAGAAAAAAATAATTTTGCTTTTTTTAAAAGTAAAAAAGGTGAGTTAAAAGCTCTCAATGAGTGTCTTGTTTCAAATGATTTGAGCCCTATGATGATGGCGGCATACGCCG
>CALJKN010000159.1 GCA_937973585.1 uncultured Helicobacteraceae bacterium | reverse complement strand
CTGCAAAATGCCGAAGTGAGAGAAGAATACGATGCGCTAAAGCCTATTTTTGAGCTCTAAAAACAGATGATAAAGGCAAGGATGGATGCACAACTTACACAAGAAGATGTGGCCAATATACTTCATACAAAGAAAAGCAATATTTCAAGACTAGAGAGTCCAAATGCGAAACATTTACCAAACCTTGGTACACTTATGGAATATGCAAAAGCAGTTGGTTTTAGTTTAGAGATTGGCTTTAAGAGACAAACTACGGCGAGGTAAATATTAGATGTAGTTTTTTATATTGGCTAAAAATTTGGAATGATGCCATCAAATGTAGCAGTTCGGCGACCACTAATGACCTTGTCGGTAGAGGCCATTAGTGGATTACAGGTAAAGCCAAATTCGAGCCATCATTTATCCCACGGTTTTGTGCTTTGTCACTTTAGTCGGCCTTGGCTACCTTGGCTCTTTCAACAATCTTATCTTTGGCATACGTTTCAACTAGATAGTTTGTTGCGCTAAAAACAACATCACGGATCACGTTATCAAGAGCTACATTTTTTGTGACGCTCCATCCGCCGCCCGCAACACCTGCGAATCCTCCAAAGCCCCATGAGCTTTTTTCGCTATTGGCAGTAAAACTTTTAGATTCCCCCATTTCGAGAGTCATAGGATTCATAGTGTAAAAGTCAACGCCAACGCTTGCTTTTGCGGTATTTTTGCTAAAAAGTCCGACAACCGGAAGCAACCCACCGCCTATAGCTCCACCCTCTTTACTGGAGTCTATTGAGGATATTGTCCCGCCTATTATAAGGTCTATTTTTGGAGGCTTAACCTCTTGTCCCGTAGCAGCCATCATTTTTTTCATCTTTTCAAACTGCTCTAAATCTACTATCTTGAAACATTTTGTTTCTTTAATAGCATTTGCAAGCATACTTTTTACACCCTTACCGATTCCCTTGACGTTATCTTGTCCGCTAAGCAGTGCTGCCAATCCGGCCACACCGCCACTGGGTACACCACTATCTTGGCAAGCTTGCGCTTTGCAGTCTACGTCGTTTATAGCTATAGACATAACAGGAGCAGAGCATTTGTCTACAGGAATTTGTATTTGCTCTACTTTGGTATCTGAGTCGGCGAATGTAGATGTTGCGAGTATTGCAGACAAGCCTAGAGTTAAGACGGCCTTATTTAGTATCATTATTATTTCCTACTATGTAAATCATAAATAGATTATAGACGAACAAGTTTTAAAAGTTTTTAGTTTGATGGCAAATGATCGTTCGGTATCACTATAGTTCATATTCATCATTTATCTCGTCCGTATTGTGTGATCTTTCGTCGGATTGATCCGAATCGGATACGGATGATGATTCGGTTTTGTCCATTTCTGGCCGTTTTTCTTGATCGGTTTTAGTTTGACCGAAATCGTCTTGGCGGGTGTCGATGATGTCTCTTGCGTTGGGTTTGTCGGCTAGCTCTTTATAGTTTTCGACAACGGCATTTTTATCGTCAACATACAGATGGATATCCTCTTTTGCCCTGGTTGCCTCGACATATCCGGAATTGAAATTTTGCATATTGTCTGCTTCGGCATAAATATGGACGTGATCAGCCGTAATGCCTTGCGCCTTGTGCGTTGTTGTTGCGTATGCATGATCGATGTTTTTATATTCATCGGTATTTATCGTCGCCTCTTCGCCGTCTTTTTCTATCGTAATGGTATGCTCGTCTCTGTCTATCGATAGAATAACGTGTTGCTCTCCGTTTTTTAGATCGCCGCTATTTCTATTAAATGTGATTTTGTCGCCAACTACAAAATCTTTTTCTTTTGCACTGTATACGTTGTAGGCATCTGCCGCATTTTCGGCATCGATCCACTTTTCTTTTGTTTCGCCGGAACGGTTCGTATATGAGATTAGAATATCATTTGTTTCGGCATTCGTGTCAATAACCGTTACCTCTTGTCCATTTTTGATATCTCCCTGCATTTTGTAAGCATACATAACATCACCAGACTCATAGTTTGAGGCGATTTTCGCATCGAAATTATCTAACTGCTTAGCTTCAAGTGCCTTAACCGTTAGAGCTTCCGTATTTTCTAGGTATCCGGATGTTATTAGTTCATTTCTGATACCCTGATTGATATAGCTCTTCATTTGGTTCGAGTTTGAGAGTACGGCCACCGACTCAAGGCCAAATTCCTGAATATCACTAACGGCCTTTGATATAATCGCACTACGAAGCTCTATTTTATCGCTATGTTCTATTATCCGGCCTTGTGATGACAAGGTATCAAAAGCCTCTTCAATATTCCCAGACTTAAAATTGTAGGCATAGCTTTGTGTTATTTCCGTTTTCTGCCTCAGTACCTGTGTCATTTCTACGGCTGGGATAGTCTGGTCTATTTGCAATTTGGCAAACATAGATCCTTGTTCAATAGGCGGGAGCTGCTTGATGTCTCCGGTCAGAACTACCCTTGCGTTTTCTTGTTCTGCCCTAGAGAGTAAGGCTTCTAATTTTAAGGTCGATATCATTGATGCTTCGTCTACGATATAGAGGGTACTTTTTTTAACGTCGTCGCTGTTTCTGGATGGTTTTAGCAAAAAACTATCTATGGTTTGACTCTCAAGTCCTGCCTCTTTGAACATTACGGAAGCCGCCTTGCCGGTTGGAGCCATAGCGATAATTTCAGTTTTATCGGACGATAACGCTTGAGCTTCAGCGAGTACTTGGCCAAACTCTTTAAACATTGTGGTCTTGCCGCTCCCTGCATCGCCTTGTATGGCCATAAAAGAATCGGTTGAAGTTAGTATAAATTTGAGGGCATTTTTTTGGTCATCGGTTAGTTGTTTGTATGTTTCGCTATTGCCTGTTTGCTCCAAAAACTCTTTGCTTGTCAAAAGCGGTTCAGCGGCGTTCTTGCCGCTCTTTACCGTATCTATGATTGAATTTTCAGCATTGAGTATATTTTTTGTCGTATAAAACTTTTCATTGAGCTTGATGATGTCGTCGCTCTTTTCGATTGCAGTCTCAAGCTCTTTAAGTTCAAACTGTCCTTGACTTGCTTTTGCAGATTCATGTATTATTTGGTATTTGTCGAAAATTGAGTATTTATTTTCAAGTGTTGTATGTGCTATATTTATAGCCTCATCGACCGTAGCCGCAAGTTTTTTATTTTCTATTTGCTCTCTTGTTTCGGTGAGGATACTATCTTTTGTGTGTCCGAGTTGCTCCGCTTGTTGTGTCCAAGTCTCCTTTAGAGAGTCAAGATTTTGTTTCTCTTTTGAAGATTTTGTATCTTTTGTGATTATGTCTTTTTCGGCGGCGGTCAATATTCTGCCGGACTCCGTTTCGGCGTTTTTGATTGCTTTTTCTATGATTTCGGTTCGTTTTGAAAAATTATCAATTAAATCTTTGCTTACGCCTTTTATCTCAAAGGTGTAGTTGCCGTTTTTTTGTCTTGTCCATTCAACCTGATATCCTAGTTTTTCTACTTTTTCGGCCATAGAATTTTGAGCTATCTGTCCTAGCAAGTTTTGATGCTTGTACAGCTCACGAGGCTCAAGAGCCTTATATCCCTGCTCTGTAAGCGTGATGTTGGAGACAAAGTTATGGATATGAAGTTGTGGATCCGGTGTCTGTCCGTCTACACTTCTGCTTGTTGAATGGAGATATTGTGCAACGAGTAGATTCTCGGTATTAACTTTTTCTTGCATTTTAAGTTCTGGATTCCAGATGCGACCCTGAGCAAAATGCTTTTCAGCGTATTCCATCACCTCTTTATTGGCCTCCACCAACGCATCTTTTAGCCTCTCGTCGCCACCTAGCAGAGCCATAATCGACAAGCTTTTTGGAGCTGATAACGTTATATCAAATCCGGCTCTGTGTGTTAATATGCCGTTATTGTCGTAGTTATCTCCTACAAGTTTAATCTGGCCGAGTGATTTATTGTACTCCTCCTTTTTTAGGTTGAAGCTATCAATTTTTGATTTAATGTCATCGGTTATGCCGTTTTTATCTATTTCGCTTTTTAGCTTACCCTCTTCAGATGCAAAAGCGTTTAGTTTTTGTTCTATCTCCGGAGTTATCTTTGATGGATCCAAGCCGTATCTAGCTGCCGCCCAAGGAAGCTCTGAAACGGCGGAGACGAGTCCAAAGGTGTCGGCTGTCTTTCCAAACCAAATCCCTTGACCCTCTTGTGTGTAGTAGCTGTCTTTTTGATAATATCCGGCGGCCGCTCCTGCGGACATTGACTTTGACATGGTTATCATCGAAAACCTTTTTTAATATGTAAAATCTTCGGCATTGAGTATATTTTTACGTATGTCGCTCGGCGGTACTAATTCGTCTTGTGGGGCTTCGACCTCAAGCGGTTCTTGTTCATTTGCAGGTTCGATACTCTGCATGAGTTTTATCATGGAATCTATACTAATCTCTCTTTCGATAATCGCCGGAACATTTGTATTTGCCTTGATAATCTCAACTTTTGTTTTTGAGCATGCGGGGATACCATCGATTTTTATATACATAGTCAGAGTCTCCAGATTTAAGATATCCCCGTCTTTGACGATCCACTCTAGCTTTTTTTGTTTGTTTAGGTTTATGCCGTCTCTGTTAACATGCGGCCCCATGCCGATTGTCTCGGATATCTCAAATAATTCTTGTTGTCCGAATTTTTCACTCCAGTATTTAGCCCCTTTAGGTTCGTTTAACCCCATGACGGCAAAAGTTGAAAAGGCGTTTATAATAGAAAGCATCTCGTCTTGAGAGTATGTGTATGCTTGTTGATTTAGATCTTGTGATGTGAGCCATAGCGACACCCCTTTTGACCTTCCGAGTAAGACCAAATCTTTTATTGTGTCGATTTTCCCAAGTCGGCCGAATTCGTCAAGAAACAGATATAGCCTCCTGCTTAGATCATCCGGTAATTGCAGTGCGGTAAATGCGAAAACGTTGACAAAAGCGGTAAGTAACGGCTTAAAAGCTTGCGCTGTTTTGGATGTATTTGATATGAATATAAAACCCGGCTTTGAGGAGTTAACAAATTCGGTGATGCTAAAATCTCCGTCTTCCAAAAAGTCTATGAATGCCATAGCTCTTTGGAATGATGCGAAAACATCCTTATTTCCTTTTTCACCCACGTAAGTATCACCTCTGCCGTAGCCGTAAAGCTCTTGCGATAATTCATAAGGCGTCAAGGAGGAGAGTCTTCTAATTTCTGCATTTGTAATATTGCCGGTCTTGATACACTTAAGCATTATTGACTCGAGGATAAATCTGGCGCTCTCTTCAAAAAACGGTGCTTTTTGATTTGTAACCGGGATTATCCAACTGCAAAAGTTTCTGATTGCTATAGGGTCTTTTATATCGTTAAATACAGTCCATTTAATAGTCCGTATGTCAAGAGGATTAAAGATTAGATCTATGTTTTCTCTATATACATCCGGTATCCAGTCGCCTTTGATATCAAGTATAATTCCTCTCTTATCGGCACTTATTGCCTTTCTGATTACTTTTCTGACGGCTAATGTCTTGCCTCTTCCGGGCGCACCGACTATAAATATATGAGATGTCTCAGAGGTTATAGGTAGCGGTATTTTTCCAATTTCAAAAAATGTTTTACCGACTTTTTTGGCAAGTTTTTTTAACTCAGTTTCCGATACCAGACGTGAGCCGCTAATATATCCGTCTCTTGTTGTTTTTGCTACATAGAGGAGCACTAGAAATAGGAGTAGCCCTACCGAGAGACTTAGCGGTAATGGGTATAGAGCCAGTTGTTTAAAAAAATAAACATTGTAGTCTATAACGCTTTGTTCGTATCCCTGCCCCAGATCCCAATATGTTCTGTTTTGTTCGCCGGCATAGTATGGTATCCACCATCTAAAAAACTCCATATTTAGCCTAAAAAGGGCTTTTCCGGCGGTTGAGAACTTGGTAAAAAGCCCGTATATCATCCCCACAAATTGCACGGAGAGAGTTGGTAGAAAGATATAGTAATGCACAACTTTGAAACGCAAAAACAGGTCGTTAGTAAAACCTTTTGCCGTTATCCACCATCGATCTGCGTGGTCTGGTCTTGGATTCATAAATATTCCTTTTAGGTTTTGTGGTTTTCGGCCGGGAGTTTTTATTTCGGCCGATTATTGGTGTTTATTTTTGTAGTTGCCCGATTGCGTCTGCAAGTTTTCGCAGGTACTCCGTATTTTTATTTAGTGCCTCCGAGGAGTCGTGTTTGTAGCTTCCTATCCTTTCGGTCAAAACCGAAACGGCAGTCATTATGATTTTTTCTATTCTGTCGTTTTCAAGTTTTTCTTTGGCCGCTTTTTGCAAAAAAGAATAGACCGTCTCTCCTCTTTTTACAATAGCGGCTATGGTTTCTTCGTCTAGCTTTGTATCGACCTTTTGCAAACCTAACTCCTGTAGGCTGATGTAGGATTGGTACCGCTAGTGTCGTGTAGGCCGTATCCAAAACCGGCTCCGGTTGCAGGAGCATAATCGCTTGTTTTTGAAGTGTCATTATCCGTCTCATCGCTTTTTTCCGGTTTTTCCGGATTTTGTTTGGCAAAAAATGCAATCGCTACGGCAACAAGCATTACCTCTGGGGCTTTCCATGCTAAAACGGCCATGATTAAAATCAGAAGTGTTGTTTTTGAAAATATACGGCTCAAGATAGTAACTCCATTAGTCTATTTAGCTCTACGTACTCTATTTTGGTGCTAGCTTTTTCGATACGATTGTTTGCCTTGTATACGAGCGTTATTGTGTCCCCTTTAATTGTTGCCTCTAGGTTTGGATCGTTTGCCATCAGCTTGCCTACCAAATCTTCGAGAAGCGTTTTTTGTTTTTTCTGTTTCATCTGCTCCCTTTTTTCAATTAAAATGCAACTAACGTGCTTTTTTGATACAAAGATGTTTTGGCTATAGCGGTTTTAATCTCTTGTTCGATTTTTCTAATTTGGATTTTTTGTTCTCTTTTGGCGATAAACTGTTTCATCGAACTTTCGTATTGTTGTCCGATGACATTTCGTATTGTCTTTGCCGACTCGTTTAGTTGTGTGAAAAATGCCGAGTGTATATAGCTTGCAGTTAGTTCAAGCTGTTTTCCATCTTGACCTTCAAACAAAACATTTTCCATCTTAAAACTAGCGATAGACTTTTGCGCTGCACCGACTACGAGTTCCAGTATCGCTAAGGCCTGTTGAGAGGCTATAAACTCGGATAATTCGTCTACGTCGGCATTACCGTAGCCTTTTGCCAATATTTCGTTATTTAGTACTTTGTAAATTGGCAAAGGCATTGCGGCAATAAAATTTAGGTCGGCTGCATCGAGCGTACCGCCGGGGGTACCCAAAGTTGTTAAGACCCTTGCGATCGGCTCTTTAAAAATAGTTTTTAGACCGACGAAATCAATAGTCATCTGGCTTATCGCCGGAGGTGGATACGCATCCGTATCTAGCGAAGGGTTTGAAATCGCTATGACTCTCAGTTCAGTACTCCCGTCTGCCTCTACGCCTACGAATCTTCTGATTTCGTTTGCGTTCCAAATTGCATCTATAGGTTTATATACAGGCTCAGTGTCCCCCATGTATCCATATACGTCACCTACCATAGCCCTCATTATCGGAAGAGCTTTGTTGTCCAATAGTGTATTTAAGCGGCTTTTGGTTGCCGGATCAAGCGACTTTTCTAGCCAGGAGCCTTGAAGTGTTGTGAGTACTTTTTTTGGTTCTGCTACACCTTTGCCGGATAGCCATTTTTGCGCCTCGCTCAAATAATCGCTAATCACATTCCCGCCGCTACCGTTTCCGAGGTACTCCGATAAATATCCTTGTTCTTTTGGTGGTGTTTTCTCGATCATGCCTGCCTTTTGCATGCTTGCGTATGCAAAATTGACCATAGCCGAGCTATTGGCGCAACCGTCAAAAGATAGTGAATTGAATTGATTTGCGATCTGTTGTAGCTCTTGAAGCGTAGCTGAGCATTGTGAGCATAAAGTTTTAAGAGCCAACTGAAAGGCAAATGCTGGAGCCACTGATGTAATATTCTGAAATAATTTAACAAGGTTCTCTTTTAGAAAGGCTAAACCGCCAAATTCGGAATCAATACCGCCACAACCTACACTTACTCTGGGCGCTTGTACCGAAATCGGTAATTTTACCGATTGTGAACCGCCAAAACGCATTCTCATATCGCCGCCGGAAAAACCGATAATATTATCGGTTCTGTAGGATTGTGACGGTGTAGTATCTACCTGCATCCGTATGTAGTCAGCCATAGATTCTGCGAAAACCATATTTGATAGTAGTGCGGTTGATAAAAATACGGAAATTACTTTTTTCATTTTCTCTTCCCTTTGGCCTTAATTTTTTTATTAACTGCCATAGTTTTTTTAGCTTCTTCGACTATGACAGATAAATAACACTCGGTCATTAGCATATAGTCTTCAGTTTTTCGGTGATTGAATTTCAACCCTATTCCAACTTGCTTCATTTTTCTTTACTCCTCTCTTTTGATTCGGTTCTAGCCCTTCTGATCGCTTCCGTATCTACTTTGGCTCTTGGATTGATAGCCTCTTGGACAACGATTGTTTTGTCTCCTTTTTTGCCTAGCAAATCCTCAAATCCACCTCTGCCGGACGGTATGTTTGTATTATCTGCGCCACCGTTTACGACCGATCGCATATACTCTGAGTTATTGCCTTGAGGTGTGCTGTTGTGCATATACGCCAGAGCTTGACCGCCTAATTTTGTCACCGGATCTACAAAGTCACCTATAGTTTCTCGTCCGGCCATTACACCCATTGAGACTGGATTTGTCGATAGTCGGTCATTGCTAGCTTCAAACAGACTGTTTTTGTTTTCCAATACAGAATTTTGTAGCTGTGTAGCGGTTTTGGGGTTTGGATTTAGATTGGTAGTATTGTTTGCGAAACTACCTCTTAGTTCGCCCATTTCTTTTTTATCATCCATCAATCCGGCATTCGGTGTTTTTGATATCCCTGTCGCTTCTTTGTGAATCGTACTTGCTTCTTTTTTTATTGCGTCTTTAAGCTCATGTGGATCCGTGAAGCTTTGTTGTCCCTCTGTTGGGCGGGATATATTTACGCCTCTCGATTTTAATTCGTCCGAAACTGCGTTGTCTATTGTATTTTTGTATTTGTCGGAACCTTTGATTTGATGTTCTCTTACATCGTTCCATAAATCCATTTTTTGCTCTTGCGTATAAGCTTTTTCGGCTCTTGCAATACGCTCGGCAATCGCCGTATTGAGTTCTGTAGAACTCTCGGATGATGTGGCTGAGAATTTGTTCAATGATTGAATCTGTGTTTGTGTCTCTTGCCAACTTTTTGCCTCTGTGTAGTTTTTTGAATTCGATGCACTTTGGCCAGACGATATGTCGTGCCCAAATGATTTTTCAACGCTATGTCTGAACGCATCGGATGTAGACATACGATGATCGATTTCACGGGACAGGTGCTGTCGATAGGCACTCTCAAACGCCGCTTTGGTTGATTCGCTGGCTTCAGAGTTTTGGAATGCGGATAATGATTTTTCACCGCTAACGCCTACTTTGCCGCCAAGGATTTTTCCGTCACCGCCAAGATGCCCGTCTACATAAAGGCGACCGTTTGTTGATTTGACTAGTCCTTTTTTCTCCAACGCATCGACTGCCTTGTCATAAGCGTTCCTGGTTGATTCCTCATATCCTTTTCTAACGGTTTGAGCCTCGTCAGAATTTAGGCCTCTCTCTTTTGCCGTCCTCTCCATCGATGATTGTGTTGTTCTGCTTGAGAACTCATGGCCGAGTGATTCGGCTCTGGCTACGGATATTGATTTTGAGGCAAATTCTAAGGCCTGTTTGGTTTGCTCCACCCTTTCGCCCACGGATTCGCTCATTCTGCCCAGATTTACGCCGTTCATACTGACGTTTGCGGCCGAATCTCCTTTGAATGTAGCGGACACCATGCCGTTGTCACTGACCCTTTGGTTTGTGCCGAGACTATTGTTGTAGTTGAGGTTTCCGCCGCCGCCCTCCATCATCGAGACACCGGATAGTGCCGCACGATCAACGGATCTGCTGTACATCGTATTAGAGTTTTGACTATGGTTGTCAAAGCTTCTATTGCCTGTGGTTACGTTGTTTGTGGATACCAACCCTTGCGCCCCTATACCTGTTGCCTGTTGGATTCCGGCTCCTTGCATTGATGCCATTGTAGCTTGCACAAAGCCTTGTGTAGATTTCATAACGATTGTAAAAGCCATAGCCGTCACAAGAGTTATCGCATAACCGAGAAATGCCAGATATCCTGATGTCTCTTGAGATATTGCTACTTTTGTCAAAATAGACGGTAGATCATTTGCGGTGATTCCAGACGTTACGGCCTCTATCGTCGTGTAAGTCATATAGTTTATGACTATAGCCAGAGGAGTCCATAGCGAAAAGGTAATAAGCAGTTTGAACATCTGAGTAATACCGCTAAAATCTGCTAACGCTATGCTGTAAAGCGCCATCAGAAGCAATAAAACGGTTGATATCATGGTTAGAAATGCTTTTTGAAGCGGGAGCGTCTTTTTGGCTTGTAGACCGGTATGGAGCCAACTTTGTTGCGTACTGGCATCCCTGACCGCACTTGCTACCGCTATGTTGCTCATACTGCCGCCGGTTGAGAGCGCAACGGCCTGTAGCCCGCTGTTGTACATATTTAGCAGTGCCATTTGATTGATATATGCCTGCGCGCTAGTTCCGGTGTTGTTAAAAAGCGTTTTGGCGACATCGCCCAGTTTTCCGGTTACGTCTGTTGCCGATATCTGACCAAATGAACTGGCAAACTGAGAGATGATTTGGTCTTGGGAGCCGGATAGCATTATTTGGATATCGCTCCATGCGTCCAAACACTGTTTCATCACCGGATTGCCGGAGCTTGTGTAAACCGGTGTTAGCCACGCCTCATCGATAGCTAGATCGTTGTAAAGGTCTTTTGATTTTAGTAGATAGCTAAGATCCTGATTGTTCATAAGCGCACTGTTGAGCAAACAGTTATCCAGATATGCGTTAAATGTTTGCGTTAGTTCGGGCTTGATGATTGTGGCCGTATCCATCCCTAGATGAGCGGACATCATAAAGCCGAGACCGGCCTTTTGATATGAAATGCTGTTAGGTGTTGAAAAAGCCGCTTCAAATTTTTCTCCCACACCCTCTTCAAGCCTTGAGAAAAATGAAAAGGTGTAACCGATGCCGGGCGGAATACTCAGAACGGCCGGAGAGACAAAATTATTTACTTTGTCTCTGATGACAAACTCTCTTTGTTGTGTCCAAAACATATTTACGACAAAGGTTGCCATTACAAGAAACTTGGCTATAGCCATATAGTCTGCATTGCCGCTTGAGGTTATCCGGAAGACAACGACAAAAAGGCCTATTATCGTTACTATTTTTACAAAAGCATCGTTGGAGTTTCCGGTCATTGACTGAATAGCCCTAAGGATATCGTGTAGCTGACGACCGTATCCCCATGTTATGATCTCGTCTACCGCAAACAGGGATACGGAGGTGATGAGGAGTAGGGTGATTATTTTTATTAGGAAGTTATTTTTTGTCATTTTTTTGACTTTCAAAAAACGCTATTTTTTTGATAATGTCCCTGTTTTTTCGGTAGTTTTTTATGATTTTAATTATTAAAAAAATAAATATAAAAGTCCTAGATTGACCATGCAACGTTCGGGCAAATGTATCGCAAAATCGAGTAATACCCACAGTCTAAATTTTGCGTTGATGTGTTTTATGCATCTGAAAGTCCTGCTTCAAGATGTCTTAAAATTTGACAATCATCAATGGTTGATTGAGTTGC
>CALJKN010000158.1 GCA_937973585.1 uncultured Helicobacteraceae bacterium | reverse complement strand
AAGTTTTGAATAATGAAAAAACATTACTTGAATCGTTTATGCCAAAACAAATGACGGAAGCTGAACTTGAAGCAGCAATTGCAGAAATTGTAAAAACATTGGATGTTTCAAATAAATCATTATTGGCACTACAAATATGCCAGAGACATAGCGGCATATTTTGATTTTGAAGAAAGTCGCCAAATAACCTGCAAAGTCGTAGAGGAGTGTGTTAGCAGAAAAAGCTACGGCTGGGAAGGCATAGCTTGCTACCACAGCTCGACACCTTCCAGAAACAAAATATATGCGGAAAGTCTATATAAAATTATAACGGAGAAAAAAAATTGAAGAAAAAGCTTGTTTTATCCTTATCTTGTCTGCCCTTCTTATATCTTGCCGGTTGTGCAAATAGCCAATCAGCGATCGAACTTGACCGCAATGCCACAGAAAAAGCAGGGCGTGTCGGTTATAGCTTAGTTCAGACGGAGGAACTAAAAGCGGCAATATCGAAACTTATACGAGATACTGCGGATATACGGTCAAAGATGGACAACATTGCAACACAAACCTCGGCTATAAAAACACAAGCCGACGAATCCGACAAGAAAATTGCCGATGGTGCCTCTAAAATCGACTCGCTATCCGTAAGGGTGTCCTCGATCGAACAAAATGCAACACAAAAACCAGATGCAATAATAGCGCCGGTTGTTGTTATAAAAGAGCAGCAAAGAAAAAGTAGCGGAGTCTGCGACAAAGCCGCAAAAATAAAAATCAGAAGGGCGAGCCTGTTAGATAAGCCGGGCGGACTTCACATCAAATATGCGAAAAAGAACGAACGGTATTGTTATTCCGATTTGGAGTCGGGATATTTCCATCTGAGTACAAGCGGCCTCTTCCTTTCTGAAAAAGATGCGGAGCAATACACACCGATAACAAAAAAACAAATCAAAAAAAGCAATGGCGTATCTGATAGCAATAAGACACAAAGCCAAAATGCAACAAAAAAAAGCGATAGTAAAAGTGAGTTTTTCCTACCAGACAATCAGCAAGTTGCCCAACAAATAGTCAACGGTGATGTCGCAAAAGAAATCGCCAGAGAGCTGGTCAGCAATCCAAATGTTAACGACGCAAACATAAAAGAGCAATGTGCCGCAGCCTTATTAAAGAGAGGGCTAACTACCAAAGGAAGACAGCCGATTATTGAGAGCTGCTCGGCAAACTGGAAACTAATTATCACCAAAGAGAGACAATAATGAAAAAATCAATATTAGCGCTAACATTAGCATCTGCCATATTCGCTTCGGATAAAAACGTAGCCGACATAAGCGGTATGAAATTTTTTCAAAAAACCGGGATGAAGATTCTTGAGGTTCAAAAACTCAACGGGCTATATATGGCTCGTTACCAAGTACTGACAAACAAAGGAACACAAGAGGGCGATGTATTCATTGATAGCAAGAAAAAGCTTGTTATTTTAGGGAGTGCTTTTGAAGACAGTACCGGAAAAAAAGTTATGACGAAGATAGAGACAGAAGGGCTAATAAAGAAAAAGGCTCAAATGTCCGAAGATGAAAAAAAACGTGCTATGGTCTTAGCGGAAATAAAAAATGAATCTGCGTTCACGTTCGGGACAGGGGCAAAAGAATACTATATTTTTATAGACCCAGAGTGTCCGGCTTGCGTGGAAATGGAAAAAAATTTTGAAGCACTCGGTAGGCACGGTAAATTCTACGTCTTTCTCATGCCTCTGTCGTTTCATAAAAATGCTAGAGAAATGAGCCTTTATGTGCTTAACTCAGAGGAACCGCAAAAAGCACTACGATATGTTGCCGAAAATCCAGCTAGCAGCGCTTATCGAGAACTGCGATGCACGGATGCAGACAGCAACAAAACTATCTGCCATCCGGATAAATTAAACGCCCTCGACATGAAGTTAAAAAAACACCTTGATATAGCAAGAGAGATTAAAGTTCCAGGTACTCCGTCGGTATATTCATCAAATGGTTCTGAAATTTGGTGGGGAGACTTAATAAATGGCAGATAACGAGACTAAGCCGAGTCAAATCGACCTAGAAGAGCTAGACAAGGGGCAAGCCTGCGGAAAACTGTATAGAGGTTTGTTTGAAATCAAACAGTATTTTGCTAACAAGGAGAGTTTGCCTACCAAGGAAAGCACAAAAAAGGCAAAAAAATAAAACAAAATATTTCCGTGACATTGTCACAAAACCAAAAACTTTTAAAGTTTATGAGTGACGGTGATGTGATTTTTAGGGTTTTGCTAAAAGGTGAGCTTTTAAGGGTCGAGGTTACAGAAGTGGTTAAGGTGTTCACAAAAAATGGCACCGTGGAGGCGTATAACCTTGACGGTACTTTTTTAAATATAGAAGCCCACAACGGACAACCGCAAAAGAATACCGATAAGCAAAAAAGAAAAAAGCAATATTTATCTAGGAAAAACAATGAAGAGAAAGAGAAAGATAATGATAGCAATTGCGTTAATTTTGCTAGCAGGAGAGAACGCAAACGCTCAAAAGGATAACATCTCTTCATCTGTCGGGTATGGTGTTGGTTCTGCTTTTAAGTATCTTCCTATGTCCAATAAAGATTTGAATGCGACTAATTTCTGCGCAAAACTATTGCAACAAAAGGGAATCGACGATAAAAATATGGCCTATAAAGCTTGTTTGCAGGCTGCAAACAAATGAACCTAACCATCTATGGTCGGACGGCAAGACTTGCACATTGGATTATAGTATTCGCTTTTGTCGGTTTACTATTCACTGAGGTTACAAATCAATATTTTTACAGCAAAAGCGCCTTAATGGAGAGTTTTGAGTTCTCGTTTTCCGGCCTTGGGGTTGAAGCTACGCCTGTAGAAAAGCTGTTTATCGCAAAACTAGCTAGACGGGAAGTGTGGATTTGGCATTTCTGGTTCGGCGTAATATTTTTAAGTACTTCAATGCTTAGGTTCTGTATTTTACCAAAAAGTAATCGGCATATCGTCTTTGTCTCAATAGTGAGTGTTTTATTTTTGAGCGGCTTTCCATTGTGGCTGAGAGCCTACATCCATATTGCGTCAGAACATCAAGATATTTGCAGAAGCATTCACGCAACAGCCGTATATCTACTATATGCATTTGTGGTGTTTCACATATTTCATGTCCTAAGAAGTGAGTTTAGGTCGCCGGGCTATATCACTAGAATCATTACCGGAGCAAAGATATGAAGCTTTTCGTAGTTGAATCACCACACAAAGCTAAAACAATAGGCTCTTTTTTAAACAAAGGCAACGTTAAAGAGTGGTCTATTGTTGCAACCAAGGGGCATATAAGAGATTTGCCTACAAAAGAATACGGTGTAGAAAAAATTGGCACCGAATATCATGGCAAAGAGATCTATATCAGCAACGAAAAAAAAGAAATAATTGAGAAAATAGCAGAACTAGCATCAAAAGCAACCGATGTTTTTATCGCAACCGACAACGACCGTGAAGGCGAAAAAATTGCGGACGATATTGTGCGCTTTGCCAAAATAAAAAAGTATAAGCGCATTGTCTACTCTGAGATTACCGAAAGCGCTATACGAGAAGCAATAGAAAATGCGAGAGAAGTTGACGCACGTGTAGTCGATGCACAAAAAGCAAGAAAAATCAT
>CALJKN010000157.1 GCA_937973585.1 uncultured Helicobacteraceae bacterium | reverse complement strand
AGCTCTATTTGCTTGTTCTCTCTAAAAAAATACGTTTCGTTTACCGTTAACATATTTACAAACTCTTGCCAAACAGAATCGGATGATTTTAACGCCGACAAAAAAGACTCCAAATCGCCAAAACCTGATTTTTTTGCAAAGTTATTAATTTTGTTCGAGACTATGTCTTTTTTTTCGTCAAAATGTATCCCTGTTTTTAGATAAAACAGATCCAAAATCCTCTGATGAACTTGGGTATACAAACGGCTACCTTCCAAACTCTATGATTTTTTCTATAATTTTATCCAAATCATCCCCATTGTCGGCAGCCCCAATCTCTATAGCAGCTCTAGGCATCCCGTACACTACGGACGTACTTTCGCTCTCTGCAATAGTACAAGCCCCCATACGCCTCATCTCCAAAAGCCCTTTGGCCCCATCGCTACCGATTCCGGTGAGAATAACCCCCATTACATTCGACAAATTACCAAGCCCCGCTATAGAGAAAAACAACTTGTCTATCGAAGGGGAATAATCCTCGCTGATATCGCCTAGGACGCATAGCCGCAGAGAATCTCCGTATTTTCGAATCTCATTTACGAAAGGGCCTTTGATTAAAACGGCAGAATTTGTCGCTATCTCCATCCCGTCGCAACCTGCATATATCGGTATTTTGCACGATTGCGACAGGCTATCCACGACGCCGTCGATAAAAATATGGTTTATATGCTGGGCTATAACGATGCTAGGTTCAAATGAAGAGGGCAAGGATTCTAATATTTTGTGTATATGTCCCGGCCCCCCGGTCGAGGCTCCTATTGCTATCAGTTTATGCCTCAAACCCTAATGCCCTTAGCCTCTCTTGCAGTGTCGGATGAGTGGAAAAAAGTGAGGCCAAGGATTTTGGCTCAAATATATACGCCGCTTTTCTGTATTCACCGCCCTCGTCTTCATAGGTGACCGTCGAATAGTCGTTGTGTATTTTGATTAGGGCATTTGCCATTGCCGTTCTGTCTCCGGTAAGCTCAGCCGAACCGGCATCGGCCATATATTCTCTGGTTCGGCTCAAAAACATAGACAAAACAGCCGTTATAACCGGTAAAATAAACTGTAGTGCAAACAATACCGTCTTTGCCGCCCTCGCACCGCCGGAATCCCTTGAGCCGCCAAAAAACATAACACCTATATTGGTTATAAACAGCATGATGTTTGCCAACACCGATGTCAAAAGAGTCAGCTTGATATCTCCGTGCCTGATGTGACTTATCTCATGTGCCATCACCGCCTCTATTTCGTCCTCTTCCAGCCTATTTATAAGTCCGGCAGTGATGGCAACCATCGCCGAATCTCTGCTAAACCCGCTCGCAAAAGCGTTCAGATAATCGGCATTAATGATGTACACTCTAGGCATATACCCGAGAGCGGCTTTTTTTGCAAGGGTGTAAACCATATCGTAAAGCCGTTTTTCGAACCCTTGCGCCTCTGACGGATCTATCTGCCTGTATTCATGTCCGTACAGCATTATTTTGTCGTACATGGTGTACGTAATTAGCATAGAGACTGCACCGAAAATAATCATTCCGGTCGTCGCCATAGGGAAAACTCTAAATGTTAAAAGTGAATAAAAACCATACGAGAGTGAAGGCATGTTATAAATAATCGTATCAAGCAATAACCCAATCAGCGCATACAGGGCAAAGAACAGACCGATAACTATTTTGCTTTTTAGCTCATTTATGACCAAAACGGTGTTTTTACTCAATTTTCATCCTTTTAAAAAAATTGATAAAATGTCGGTTTATTATACCAAAAGAGGAAATTGAGGCGTGGCAAATTTAAAAGACGATATTTTTAAAAAAAGCATAGACGCACAATTTGCATTTAACTCTGAGGTTGCCGGAGTCTTTGACGATATGATCTCAAGGTCTATCCCCGGATATGCCAGCATACTGGAGCTAACCTCAAAAGCGCTCCTAGGATACGTCCCAAACAAAGGGACAATCACCGACATAGGATGTTCTACCGCAAATCTTTTGATAAAAATTGCAAAAGAGGAGCGGAAAAAGGAGTTCCGCCTAATCGGGATAGATGATTCAGGCGATATGCTCTCGGTCGCTTCCAAAAAAGCAAAAGCCTATGAGTGCGAGATAGAGTTTTTAAACCAAAACGTAACTACTGCAAAACTGCCTAGTTCTGACGCTTTTGTCGCAAACTTTACTTTGCAGTTTATCAGGCCTATAATCAGGGAAAAAGTAGTAGAAAACATCTTTTCGTCTCTAAACGAGCATGGTGTTTTTTTGTTTGCCGAAAAGCTAATCAGCGAGGATAAAAAGCTAAATAAATTTCTCATAGACTCATACCACGAATACAAAAAAAACATGGGATACTCAAAGCTAGAGATTATGAGAAAAAGAGAGGCGCTCGAAAATGTCCTTGTTCCGTATAGCGAAGAGGAGAACAAGGAGGTCTGTCTAAAAGCAGGTTTTTACAGGGTTGAGACGCTGTTTAAATGGTGCAATTTTGCCCTTTTTATCGCCTTAAAGAGGTAAATACGGCATAAACCTTGCATCCGACGCAATAGGCAAAAGCGCTCTCTAGCACGGCGCAAAAAACAACAATAGTTAAAAGTGCGCAAAAAATTGACGACTGCCCAGAAAACAACGCAAAAAGAGCCGCCCCAAATAGCAATGCGCCGATAAAGGCAGCAAACCTTTTTGGGGCATAGTCTACAAACTTTTTCTTTACCCCAAAACTCCTAGCCAAAAAACCGGAAAATACCGATAACGGAGCTAGCGTAGGATTGGCACACTTAACCAAAAAATCTGCAAAAAATAGTCCGGCAATGACTCCGGACTCAAAAAAGATAGCTGCCATAGTCCCTATCACAACCAAAAATGAATTTATCCTAACTGCACTCTCATCGACCTTTACCCCCGAAATCGGGCAAGATTGCAACATCTCATATCCTTTTTATTCGCAACTATTTCCGCATCCGGCCACATTACCGCTGTCGGAAGCATATTCTCTCAAAAATTCAAACATATTTTTTCCGGTTTTCTTATACTCGTCGGAATCAAAAAAACTTTTAAATTTTGTATTTTCATGTTTTTGTCTAAGCTCTTTTGCATCATTTGCAAACAGCTTTACCCATCCGTCCTGCGTAGACATAAAAGCCCCTTTTTTGCCGTCACCGTGGCACTCCATACAATTTTTTCTATATGAGAGTCTGCCGTCTTCAAGCGTTGCAAAAGCAGATACGGCAAACACTGATAATATTAACAAAACAAATATTTTTTTCATCTGCGATCCTTTTAAATTTTG
>CALJKN010000156.1 GCA_937973585.1 uncultured Helicobacteraceae bacterium | reverse complement strand
GTTTCAAGTGCTTTGTTCCAATTTAACCCAAAATCTTTCCTATTGATTTTTGAGCTCATAGAGATCCCCATTCTGGAGCCACCCCATGGATCTTGGACTATTTTGCTGACTTCGGCATCAAAGACTACAGGTTTTGTAACCCCTTTGATTGTTAGGTTTCCTGCTATTTTTGCCTTCTCCCCTTTGAGTGGCGTAAATTTTGTCATCTCAAAAGTTAGTTTCGGAAACTTTGATGCCTCAAAAAAATCGGGACTTTTTAGGTGGTCGTCCCTTTTTTGGTTGTCGGTATCTATGCTAGCGGCCTCTGCAGAACCTGCGAGCGAAGATATTTTTTTACTTTTTGGATCGAAGCTAAAGTTTCCGTCAAAGTTGTTGAATTTACCTTTTACGTTGCTAACCATAAGGTGCTTGACGCTAAAGCCTACCGCCGAATGAGATTTGTCAAGCTCAAAATCCGCACCGAACAAAGCTGCCGAAAGGATAGCCGATGCGATTAAAGGTTTGAGGATGTTCATATTAGCTCCTTTTATTGTTTAGCTGTTTTTTATCTCCGTTAGTGCCGCAATAAGACCGTCCAGATTGGCATAAGGTATGTGCGCTTGCCAATCCGGCTCCTCACCTTTTAGGCTAACACCGATGCTAACTACCGGAGAGGAGTTTTCGCCGTATGGTTTTTCTATTCTGCAAAGGATGATTTTGCCACCCTCCAAACTAGCCAATTCAAGTGTTTTTAAAATTGTTTTTTGGCTCATACAATACCTTTGTGTGGATTTTTAGAAACCTCTGTATTTTATGTATTGAAGCTTAATAGTCTTTGAATTGAACCCTCTGAAATAAATATAAATTTATCAGAGTCTAGTTGCGAGAGCGCTCGCTTTGAAGACCTCATTTGGGGTTTTGCCTAAAATGTGAGAATTAATCAATAGTACTAAGAATAGTCCCTTTGTATCTCATATATTCGAGCTTTTGCTCCAACTTGCCGTTTTCCTCTTTGAGCGATTTGTAGCCGGAATAGAGCGTATCCGTCTCAAGGCTTAAGTAGTATATCGTGGAGGAGAGATATATCTTTGGGGCGGCTACGGCTACCGATATAATGAGAAAAAAAAGTGCATATTTTATTTGCTTGGCCGTTAGCCCCTCCTCCTTTTTTTGGTTTAGGCCGTCTATTTCGTCTAATAACTCAAATTTTCCGCTACCTTGTTCGCTCATTAATAAAACCTAAATACTCTTAGTTTTGCACTTCTGGCTCTTGGGTTATGCTTGATTTCGGATTGCGATGCGGTGATGGGTTTTTTGGTGATTATCTCGCCGATTTCATTTTTTCCACCGCATTCGCATCTAAAGGCTTCCGGCGGGCAGATGCACCCTCTCGACCACTCTTTAAAAGCTGTTTTAACAATCCTGTCCTCTAGTGAATGAAACGAAATAATACCCAAAATGAGTCCGGTTTTTTTAGCTTTTTTCACGCATTCTAATAGCTTTTCTAATTCGGTAAGCTCAGAGTTTACCTCTATCCTGATTGCTTGAAAAGTGAGGGTGGCCGGGTGTATTTTCCACCCCTTGATGTTTGAAGCTATAAGCTCCGATAGCTCTTTTGAGCTCTCTATTTTTCTCTCTTTCCTTTTTTTTACAATCATGGAGGCGATTTTTTTTGACATCCGCTCCTCTCCGTAAACTCTGATGATCCTCTCCAGTTCCCCTTCGGAGTAGTAGTTTACAACGTCATAGGCAGAAAAATCGGATGAGGTATCCATCCTCATATCAAGCGTTTCGCCGCCAAATGAAAACCCCCTCTCCACTTTGTCTAGCTGCAGGGAGGAGACCCCTATGTCGGCTAGTATCCCCGTTATATCGTCGGCGTTGATTTTATCCATTGCGGAGCCAAAATTGGACTTTATAAACCGTACCCTCTCTTTGTATGGCTCTAATCTGTTTTTGCTAAATTCTAAAGCCTCGTCGTCCCTGTCGACCCCGATTAGCTTTATTTTAGGATGGGCTTTTAGTATGGCCTCCGAGTGTCCGCCGTATCCTAAGGTCATATCTATAAAAGTTCCGGTGTCAAGTGTCCCAAAACTGTCTAAAACCTCTTGAAGTAAAACGGGTATGTGGGGTGATTGCAAATTATTGCCTTGTGATGATTTTTTTAATTACGTCAAAGATTTTTTCAATCTCCGAATTTTCTATGCAATATGGAGGCATTATATAAACGGTATTGCCGAGCGGTCTTAGGAAAACCCCGTTTTTGATCCCCTCTTCAAAAATATGTTTAGATACATTCTGGATTGCTAGCTCTGCCTCGAAAGCTGCTATCATTCCGGTTTGCCTGACATTCGAGACTGCTTTTAACCCTTTTATGTTTTCTAGCTCTTCATTAATTTTTTTGATTTTTGGCTCCAGACTTTTTAGTATGGACTCCTCTTCAAAAATATCCAGTACGGCGTTTGCGGCGGCACATCCAAGGGCGTTTCCCGAGTATGAATGGGAGTGTAAAAAAGCTTTTTCAATCCCATCGCCATAAAAAGCCTCATAAATTTCGTTTGTACACAAAACTACGGAAAGCGGGAGGTAGCCTCCGGTGATCCCTTTTGATAGGCACATTATATCAGGGGTAATATTTGCCTTTTCGTGGGCAAAAAAAGTGCCGGTTCGCCCGAATCCGACCGCAATCTCGTCGGCTATAAACAAAACTCCGTATTTTTCACACAATTTTTTTGCGCCGGATAAAAAATCAGGTGAATGCATCTGCATATTTCCGGCACATTGGACAAGAGGCTCTATGATAAAAGCGGCAATTTCACCCCCTTTTTCATAAAAGATTTTTTCAAGCTCCAAAAGTGCCTGCTTGCTTTGTGTATCCGATGTATCTTTTGGGGCTTTTGAGGTTATTGTTTGTAGCAAAATAGGGGCAAACGTTTTTTTGTATATCTCCACGTCTCCTACGCTCAGTGCACCGAGAGTTTCACCGTGGTAAGAGTTTTCGAGGGCGACGAAGAGCTTTTTTGTTGCCCCTTTGTTCTTGTGGTATTGAAAAGCCATTTTTAGTGCTGCCTCAATCGCACTAGAACCGTTATCGGCAAAAAAAACTTTGCCGAGTCTGTTTTTGGTTAGCTTCGTTAGTCTATCGGCAAGTTTAATCATAGGTTCGTGTGTGAAATTTGCGGTCATGATGTGTGCGAATGAGTCTAGTTGTGCTTTGATTGCCTTGTCTATTTTTGGGTTTTTGTGCCCCAGGATATTTACCCACCATGACGAGATGGCATCGATGTAGCTTTTTGAATCTTTGCCGTAAAGGTATACCCCTTTTGCCTCTTTGATAAAAATCGGGGGAAAGGACTCAAAATTTTTTTGTTGCATACACGGATGCCAGATTAGTAAACTATCATTTGACAAAAGTCTTTGCGACTCCATAAGATACGGCCTTTTTACCGAATTTTAATACTTATCTTTATAAAATCAAATTAATTTTTATAAATAGAGCAGTAAGGGTCTGTATGATTAGTTGGATGCAAAAGCATCGAAAATATCTTGTTATCACCATTTGGATTTCGACAATAGCGTTTGTCGGAGCCGGTTTTGTAGGATGGGGGAGTTTTGATTACGGCTCTATGTCGGGCGATGTTGCAAAGGTAGGAAAAGTAAAGGTCTCGAAAGAGGATTATTCGGCGCTGTATGGAAATATGTACAACTACTACTCAAAAGTAACCGGCGGAAAACTTGACGAGGCGACGCTAAAACAGCTAAATCTCGAGAATACCGTGTTGCAGACTCTTATAAATCAGGCCTTGCTTCAAAACTTTGCCGAAGAGAACGAGATGAGGGTGAGCGATGAAGAGGTTGCCTCCAAAATCGCCTCAATGGAGCCATTTCAAAAAAACGGCAAATTCGATAAAGAGCAATATGTTATGGCTCTTAAAAATGCAGGGCTTGCCGTGGCAGACTTTGAGAGAGGTCTAAAAAAAGAGCTTTTGATAGAAAAAGCGGCCTCCGTGCTTGCCCCTAGGGTCTCAAAAAACGAGACTGCCGCCCTGTCGTGTTCGATACTCTCTTCGGATAGAATCGGGGTAAAAATACTAAACGGGGAGAGCTTTATAAAAGAGGTTTCTGAAGCCGAGGTAAAAGCGTTTTGGGAGAAAAACAAAAAGAATTTTAAAACCGAACCTTCGTTTGATTTGGAAGTTATAGATGTAGCTTCTATCGCCATAGCGGTTAGCGACGAAGATATCAAAAAAGAGTATGCCGAAAACGGCTCTTTGTATCACAAAGACGGAAAAAAAATGAGCTTTGAAGAGGCAAAAGAATTTGTCGCTAAAAATGCAAAAATCAAAGCGGCAAAAAAAGAGGCTCTAAAAAAATATGTAGACCTCAAAGACGCAAAGGTAAAAGGGAGGGCGATGAACGATGTTAAGCTATCTACTACCCCTATGCCGTCACAGGTTGCATCTGAGCTTGTAAAAACTGCAAAACCGACAACGCTAAAACCTATACAGGTTGGAGAGAGCTTTTTTGTGGTTAAAGTATCTAAAGTGGTTCCTTCAAAGGAGATGGATTTTGCTGAAGCGTCAAAAGTGGCAAAAATTGCTCTTCAGAGGGAAAATGCTTCTGCCCTTATGAAGGCAGAGGGCGAAAAGCTATTAAAAAGCGGATTTGAGGCAAAAGATGTCGGTTTTATCTCGAAAAACGGTAAAAACGTAATATCCGGTTTGAATGAAATGGAGAGCATGGAGGTGGCCGGAAATGTATTTAGGTCAAAAAATATACAAGATTCGGTTACACTCGGGTCAAAAATCGTTCTTTATAAAGTATTAGAACAAAAAATATCCGATACAAATGGTACAATAAATGACGAAATGGTGTATAACAAGGCATTGCTAAATATTAAAGCGGCTCTTGTTAATCAAAATGTGCTAGAATACTTAAAGAGTAAGTATGAGATGAAGCTTTACATAAAGCCAGACTCTTTTACAAAGAGTACTAAAGAGTAACAGAAGATATGAATATCCAAACTAGAGCGAATGCGGTAAAGCCGATTTTGGCAATCGATGTAGGGTCTATGAAGACCTGTGCACTCATAGCCGAGTTAAGAGACGGTGAGCCGCATATTACAGGTATAGGTATAGCCAAATCAAACGGCCTGAAGAGGGGAGCTATAACCAACATAGAGTTGGCCTCCAAATCAATCAAAACGGCTGTTTCCGATGCCAGAAGGATAGCTGGAATAGAGATAGGTGAGGCTACTGTATCCATTTCGGGGGCATACACAAAAAGTATAAACTCGCATGGAATAGTGAACGTACCGAACGGTGAGATCACCCTAAAAGAGATTAATAGGGCTATCCAGACTGCGCTCTATAACGCAAATATCCCGTCTGAATATGAGACCATACATGTTCTTCCGTATGATTTTAAAGTCGACGAGCAGGATTTTATAGAAGATCCTATCGATATGAGCGGCAATAGACTAGAGGTTAGTGTCCATATCGTAACGGTTCAAAAATCAAGTCTTGAAAATCTTAGAAAGGCTGTTAAGCTTGCCGGACTAGAGATTGCAAATATAGTTTTGAGTGCTTATGCGTCGGCTATTGCAGTATTGAACGATGACGAAAAAGAGTTGGGCGTAGCGGTAGTAGATATAGGAGGTGCAACTAGTAATATTGCCGTGCATCTCGGTAATTCTATCAGATACAACGATTTTCTGGCTGTCGGTTCGCATCATATTACAAACGACCTCTCGATGGCTCTGCATACGCCGATCAAAGATGCCGAAAACGTCAAATTAGAGTACGGCTCTTTATACTCAAGCTCCAATGCTCTAATCGAGCTACCGATAGTAGGCAATGAGAGCGAGAGTAATCAGGTCTCGTTGGAGATAGTTTCAAGTGTAATTTTTGCAAGAGCCGAAGAGACGTTAATGATACTTGCAAAATCACTTGAGAGAGGCGGCTTTAGAAATCAAATCGGTGCCGGTGTCGTATTTACCGGAGGGATGACAAAACTAGACGGTCTTCGTGATTTGGCTGTCAGTATTTTTGACAATGTACCTGTTAGGTTTGCGAAATCAAAAGAGGTTGACGGGCTTTTTGAGGCTCAAAAAGATCCTTCATACTCTACTGTGGTAGGCTTGGTTCAGTATGCGGCAGGGAAAAGCTGTCTATATGAGATCGATTCATCTAAAAAACTAAGACTAAAAGAGGATATGAATCCTGTTTTTGAAGAGAAAAAAGAGGAAATTAAACAGGAGGTTGCCGATGAAGAACCAAAGGTTGACTTTCAGCCGCAATTTATGTCAAACCCTGTAGAGTCCAAAGAGACAAACAAGAGGCTTTTGAATCACATAGAACTCCATGAAAAAAATGAATCCGGAGTTCAAGGATATATGGGAAGGTTCTGGAGATGGGCCACGCAACTATTTTAAATTTCAGCCAAGGAATATAATAAATGAACGATCTTTTTCAAGTCGAAGAGCTAAAACCGAAAGTCGGAGCCAAAATAAAGGTTATAGGCGTTGGCGGTGGCGGATGCAATATGATCAATCATATGATTAACGAAAACGTTACGGGGATAGAACTTGTCGTTGCAAATACGGACGGACAAGCCCTAGACGGTTCAATGGCTCCGGTAAAAGTTCAGTTGGGTGCTAAACTTACAAGAGGGCTTGGTGCCGGGATGAAGCCTGAGATAGGTAAGGCCGCTGCCGAGGAGAGCTATCAGGAGCTAAAATCAATCCTAGAAGGGGCTGATATGGTATTCGTTGCCGCAGGACTTGGCGGCGGCACGGGTACTGGGGCTGCAGAGGTAGTTTCTCAGGCTGCAAAAGAGATAGGAGCTCTAACGGTTGCGGTTGTAACAAAGCCTTTTATATTCGAGGGTCAAAAGAGAAGAAAGTTTGCCGATGAAGGGCTTGCCGGAATCAAAAAGATATGTGACTCTATAGTTGTTATCCCAAATGATAAACTACTTGCGATAGTAGATAAAAATATGGGGATAAAAGATAGTTTTAAAATCGTAGATAACGTTCTTTCGAGAGCTGTAACGGGAATCAGCGGTGTTATTCTAAAACACGGAGTTACCGATATAAACCTTGACTTTGCGGACTTAAAAACCGTAATGAGCCATAGGGGAACCGCATTGATGGGGGTAGGTGAATCAAGCGGCAATGACGCTGCTTATCAGGCGATGAAAAATGCTATCGAATCCCCTTTGTTTGATAATATATCAATTAGTGGGGCAATGGGTGTTTTGGTTCACTTTAACCTCCATCCAAACTACCCTCTTGTTCAGATTCAGCAGGCTATGTCGATAGTGTTTGAGAGCGCAAGTCCTGATGCAGAGGTAATCTTCGGTACGACAACCGACGAATCTATAGATATTGATAAGGTTATTATCACGATCGTAGCAACCGGTTTTGAAAAAGAGGCTGCAAATGCAGTTGTTGAGAGATCTCAAGTAAGCGCCCCGCAACAACAGGAAAAACCACAGGCCAGAGCCATTAGAAAGATCAGTGGCGGCTACGACATAACATTTGATGAAGATGAGTTGCAAGTACCCACTTACCTTAGAAGGCAGATGGACTAAAATTTAATACGGGGGCTTTATCGTGAAGATAGCACTGGACTCGCTCACACAGGATTTCTCAGATAAAAAGATCATCCTAAAAGAGTCCGATACTCTTTTTGCAAAAGCCCTTGCCGCTAAAATTTTTAAAGACTTAAAATGTGAAGTTCATTTGGCACATTCCGTTCAAGACGTAGAGCGTGGATTGGTCAGTGATGGCGACTATTTTGCCGCTATTATCGATTGCGTGGATGGCTCGGAGGATGACTTTGCATCGCTTGATTTATCCCTTAAATCAGCAATCTCTACGGTTGCCGTAATAAAAGAGACTGACAATGACACCCTAGCCCTTATAAGCTCAAAAAATATTGCCGATTGCGTCCTTAGGCGAGATATCGACGATATTGATTCTCTTGTTAGAATCATCAGAAGGCTTGCCCTAAACTCAAATATAGAGATACTGCTACTTGGCGGTTCGCTTGGCGAAAACTCCGAAATTTCAAAGCTACTAACGGTAAATAAATTCAAGCTGCATTATTGCGAAAACCAAAATGAGGCACTTTCTTTGCTTCGGCAAAATCAAAATATAGAAGTCGTTGCTATTGATTTAAATAGTATAGATGTTGGCGGCTTCGATGTCCTTGATTCTATCCGGAGCGTAAAAAGCAGGGACATGCTTCACATACTCTCAATTGGCGCAAACGATGATGCCTTTTTGCCGCTAAAAGCCCTAAAGTACGGTGCAGACGACTCTATCGGAGAGGGTTTTTTAAAAGAGGATTTTTTGTCAAAGATCAATATGGGAATTGAGCGGTTGATGCTTGTAAAGCTTCAAAAAGAGTATGCCAATTTTGATTTTCTAACCTCTTTGTATAACAGACAATATTTAATGTCAACAGGTGAAAAACTGCATGCTAATGCCGTTAGGGGTAATATCAACTTTATAGTAGGTATTATTGATATAGATAATTTCAAGACGATAAACCAGTTATACGGGCACGATGCGGGTGATTCCGTGCTAAAAAACCTTGCTAGGAGGTTGGAATCTACTTTTAGGGGCTCGGATATTGTATGTAGATATGCGGGCGAGAGCTTTTGCGTAATACTCACTAACGTCGAGGACGGCTATATTGAGTATACTTTTGAAAAGCTTTTAAATGTTATTAGAGAGGGTAGGGTGGCAACAAAAGACGGCTCAATCTCTTATAGCGTATCGGTAGGGGTATGCGCAACGATGCTTACGAGCTTTGCCGATATGGTAAAAAAGTCTATACAGATGGCAGAGAGGGCAAAAGAACTTGGAAGAAACAGAGTAGTATCTGATTTGGCTATCTCTTAATCTTTTATCTCCTCGCCCTCTAAAAAGCTTTGGATTATCGTGTTCTCGGTATTTTTAAAATACTCTGCTTCGGCAGATTCTATGATGACACCGTTATATAGCATAGCCGCATAGTCGGCACACTTGAAAGCCTCTTTGATGTCGTGGCTTATCAATACGGATGTTATTTTTAACTCTTTTTGAAGCTTGATTATCATTTGGCTTATCTGATTGCTTATTATGGGATCCAGTCCGGTTGTAGGCTCATCATAGAGCATAATTTTCGGTTTTAAAATAATTGTTCTAGCTAGTCCGGCTCTTTTTCTCATTCCACCCGATAGCTCATCAGGATAAAGCCTAGATACCCTATCAGGCTCTAGGGCAACCATATCAAGTGCAGCGTAAACCTCTTTTTTTATTTCGGATTCACTGAGGGTGGTGTGTTCTCTAAGCGGGAAAGCGATATTCTCATACACGTTCATACTATCAAACAAAGCGCCGCTTTGAAATAAAAAACCGATCTCTTTTCTAATTCCCAAAAGCTCTTTTTCGGTTGCGTTCGTGACATCGAAACCGTCCACATATATGTTGCCGCTATCGGGTTTTAATAATCCTACGATATGCTTGATGATAGTTGATTTGCCGCTACCCGAGAGACCGAAAATTACGGTTGTTACCCCGTCTCTTATCTGGAGATCTACCCCTTTTAGTATCTCTTTTTCGCCAAATCGTTTTTTGAGATTTTTTATCTCTATCATTTTAGTTCCGTGGCAAGCTTATCGGAGAGCAGGGTGGAGCACCTGATAAAAAAACTCATAATGAGGGTAAAAAGTAAAAATTTAAAGTCCATTTCTGCCATTTTATGCACCATTCCGAACTCCTCCGTTTTTGTAGCGGCTTCACCCAGAGCTTGATATGAGAGAATTTTTGGTGTAAAGTAGAAAACATAAAGCAAAATCTCAATGAGGTTTGCAGCCGAGAAAAAAATCATAACTTTTGTATTTTTTTTATTAACCGCCAAAAAACCTTCAAAGGCTACTATGAGTGCAGCAGTTACCAGTAAAATATAGTTGAACCTTGCAAATATCTCACTCATTAGTAGTCCGGCATCGTATCTTGCAAGGAGCTTGACGCCTGCTACGGTTTCAGAGTGAAATATAATGGGGGCGACGGCGGCACCCAAAATAAGCACTCCAATCGCCGAGGCGGCCGTTAAAAATAGGTATAGCGAAGCGAATAGTTTAAGCATATTGTTCTAATCCTTTATAATCCAAAAGCCTCTGTCAAAACCGGAATAATCTTTGTAAAAACCGTATTTTATACTTTTTTTCCCGTTGATTGTATCTAAAACGTAATTTTTTTGGTCATATCCTATCTCGCATACTATAGCTTTGTGGTCTTTTGAGAAAAAAGCTTCCAAAATCCTTTTGACTATCTCATCGCCTCGCTTTCCCCCGAATAACGCATTGTGAGGCTCTTTTAACACATGCGGCTCAAGTGGATAGCCGTTTTGTATATATGGGGGGTTGGCCGTTATAAGCTCGAATCCTTTGGTTTGAGGAGATTCAAATAGGTCCGATTCTATGAGCGAAATCTCTACATTGTGCTTTGTCTTGTTGATTGACGTAACCTCTAGGGCTTTTTTGCTGATATCGGAGGCAGCGACTATAAGATGCGGGATCTGTTTTTTTGCACAGACTGCAACGATCCCGCTTCCGGTGCATATATCAAGTAGGGACTTTGCCGATATCTCTTTTGCGATTTTGACGGCATACTCCAGAAGTATTTCTGTTTCAGGCCTAGGGATTAGAACTCGCTCATCAACATAAAACAACTCACCGTAAAAATCAGCCTCGTTTATGATGTACTCAAACGGCGTATTCTCTCCCCTTTTTTTCAAAAAATACCCAAGCCTCTCAACGTTAACCTCTGTCTCGTCGAATGCGATTAGCTTTGCCGTATTGCAGTTTAGCTCTTTTGCAAAAAATCTCAAAACCTCTTTGCTTATCGATTCTATATTGGGGAGCGTTGCCTTTGCTGTACTTATCGCCTCTTTAACGGTCAAGCCGCCCCCTCAAGCCGTTTGATCCTCTCGGTAATAGGCGGATGGGTATAGTCAAAAAATATTTTTATTTTTGAGGCAAACGGGAATGCTTTATTCTCTTTTGCTAACGTCTTTAGCGCCGACACCATATCCGTTTTATAGCCGAGTGAGGCCGCATAGTTGTCGGCTTCGTACTCGTTTTTTTTGTACAGGCCGTTTATCAGAGGCATAAAAACATACATTGCCGGAGCAGAGAATATCAAAAACAACACAACAACCGAGCCGCCAGTCGGTGCCAACCCCAATGCTTCGTATATCTCTTTTGGAATATGTCCCAAAACAAAACAAAACAGAAAAAACATAGCAAACATAGCCCCGATACTTTGTTTTAGGTGTCCAAGTCTGAAATGTCCAAGCTCATGACCGATTACGGCACAAATTTGTGATTTTGGAAGCTTTTGGAGGAGAGTGTCATAAAGGGCTACTTTTTTTGTCTTTCCAATTCCCGCAAAGTATGCGTTTAGTCTTGTATCTCTCTTTCCTGCATCTATCTTATAGATATTCTCCAAAGTAAAACCGCTCTTTTGGGCTATCTCCGTCAAAGTCGCTTTTAGTTCGGTATCGTCCAAATCCTCAAATTTATTAAACATAGGGGCAATAAAGTTTGGATAAACGATATTTGCCGCTACGATGAAAAAGGCTAGCGTCAAAAATAGAAAAAACCACCACGACTCAAAATTCGCAATAAAATAAACCCCGACAAAACCTAGTGCTCCGGCTAAAAGAGCTGTTATTAAAAGCTCTTTTGCTCTGTCGCTCCAAAAAAGTTTTTTTGTAATTACGCTAAAACCAAATTTTTTGTCCAGATCAAAAGCGTGCATATACTTTATCGGGAGCTCAAATATAAAGGCCACACCCAAAAAAACAACTATGCCGACCGTTTGCAACGCAAGAGAGTTGCTTGTGAGGAGTGGAGCAATCATCTTTAGCCCCAAAAAAATCCAAAAAGAAAAAATAGCAAGTTCGACGAGGGACTCTTTTAATGAGAACTCCTCTTTTGCTAAGGCGTATTTTTTTGCCTCATCCAGTTCGTTGCGATCCCATCCGGTTATGTTTTGGGTCTCAAAATTTTCCAAAAAAGAGCTTTGAGATTTTGATACGAATAGTTTTAAGCAAACGTAAATAAAGAAAAAGCCGAAAAGTAACAGTAGTGTTATGGTCTCCATAGTAACGAATCCAAAATTTTATTTGCCGAAATTATACCAAAACAAGATTTTGAACGGATGGTCAAAAGCCGTGGTGCTAAGCGTTTGGTAAAGCATTTAGAGACTTTTTTATCTGTGCCGATTATCCGGCAGAATTTTTTTGATTAGAAATAGTGATTACAAGTGCCTTACATTTTCAGTTTTGATTAAAAATTTATTATGTAAAATCATCGCCGTCGCTATGCTTTGATGCTTATGTCGCACATAAGCTTTTGAAGTATAAGTCCTTTTTTTCAAACTATAAAAGGAGTTTATATGAAACTGGGTTTTCTGGTAGATCTCAGTCTTTGTATAGGGTGTAAGGCGTGCGAAGTTGTCTGTAAATCGGAGAACGTCGTCCCTTTGTCTATGTGGAGGCTTAGAGTTAAGTATGTAGATTTCGGTGTATTTCCCGAAGTCAAAAGGGCGTTCACCCCTCTTAGATGTAATCACTGTGAAAGTGCCCCTTGTCAAAGGGTCTGCCCTGTAAGTGCTCTGCATTACTTGGATAACGGGATAGTAAACGTAGATAAAAACAGATGTATCGGATGTGCGGCGTGTGTTCTCGCCTGTCCTTACGGAGCTATCTATATCGACCCTGAGACCAATACGGCAGACAAGTGTACATACTGTGCACACAGAGTTGAGGCGGGACTTGCCCCTTCATGTGTCGTAGTGTGTCCTACCGAGGCAAACATATTCGGCGATCTTGACGATCCGTCAAGCACAATCAGCAGATATATAGCTTCACACAAAGATACGAGAGTCAGAAAACCGGAAAAAGGGACTATGCCGAAGCATTTTTATACCTCTGCCGGAGATATCCATCTAAATCCGCTCGCCAGTACCAGAGCCGAAGGCTTTAACCTGTTTAACGAGATAGGACATCTAAAACACGTGGGAGGCCACTGATGATATTTGAATCTCTTGTAGCCAACGTTCCGGTTTTAAAATCGGCAATAGTTACCCTTGACGTCCTCTTTACACAGGTTGCATGGGGTTGGATAATTGTTATGAATATGTGGGCGAAATCAATCGCTACCGGTGTTTTCTTTGTGGGCGTCTATATGATGAGAAAATACCCTGTCAGTGAGACGTTTTATAAATATTTAGTACCGCTTGTCGGTCTTGCGTTTGTCGGTATAACGTTACTCTTTACCGTGCTTGACCTTCATAAGCCGTTTAGGGCGTTTTATATATTCCTCCATTCGCACTTTACCTCTGCGATTACATGGGGTGCATGGTTTATCAATATCTATTCGCTTATTTTGGTTTTATGGCTATGGGCTGTTATCAAAAAAGACGGCAAGCTACTTTCAAAATTGATAGCTCCAGGTATAGTTGTAGCATTTTTCACAACGGTTTATACGGCGGGCCTAATGGGTCTTTCAAATGCTAGAGAGATATGGCAGGCACCTACCGAGATAGTTCAGATGGTTCTTGCGGCTGGGCTTGCGGGAAGTGCAATACTACTTTTGGCTGGAAAATTCAATATGAATATGGATGAGGCTCAAAAACAAAACCTAGGGGTTATTTTGGGTGTCTCTGCGATTGCATCTTTAATCGTGTATGTGGCAGAGGTTATTTTTGCCCCTACAAAATCGGAAGAGGCGGAGTGGGTTATCCATTATTTGACAAGCGGCGGAATGGGGGCATATTTTGCACTCGGCCTTATCGTTGCATTTGCTTTGCCGGCTGCTCTTACGTGCCTTGCAAACAGAACAAAAAAATCTATATTTCTACTTCCGGCGGCAGTTTTGGCGCTAGTAGGTCTATGGATGGTTAAACATGCGTGGCTTGTCGCTCCGCAAATGATGCCTTTGAGTTAAGGGAGACAAGAAGAATGATAAAAAGAAGAGACTTTCTAAAACTTTCGGCGCTTGGCGTCGGCGGAGCCGTAGTTGCTACGGGGGCAGTAAAATCATTTATACCGTCTTTAGAGGCCGGTGCAGATGTTGCCAAGTTTGACAAACTCCCCGTTTCGAACGGAAATTTTGCATACTATCCACCGTTTGACAGATGGAACAGCTGGAAAGAGATGGACGGTGACGACTGGAAAAACGGCGGTATAGCTAGGCACGACGTAAAAGTACACGACTATATGCTTGTCCCTACTGCCTGCAACAACTGTGAGGCATCATGCGGACTTTTGGCCTATGTAGACAAAGAGACGATGAGCGTCAAAAAAATACTAGGAAACCCGCTTCACACGGCATCTCTCGGTAGGATATGTGCGAAGGGTGCCGCTACGTATAGCCAGATGTATGATCCGGACAGGATTCCGTTTCCTCTAAAAAGAGCCCCTGGTTCAAAAAGAGGTGAGGGTAAATGGATTAGAACATCGTGGGATGAAGCACTGTCTACAATCGGTAAAAAAATGAATGAAACGCTAAAAAGCGGAGATCCTACTAGTAAAAAGGCTATTATGTATCACGTTGGTCGTCCAAATGAGAACGGCTTTACGCCTAGGGTGTGGCATACGCTTGGGCAGGACTGTACGAATTCGCATACAAACATCTGTTCTGCCAATGGCCGTTCAAGCTCTAT
>CALJKN010000155.1 GCA_937973585.1 uncultured Helicobacteraceae bacterium | reverse complement strand
AGATAAAGATACAAACCTTGCCAAGCCTTTTTCAAAAACAAGGCTGGTCAAGGCTCTGGATGAATACTACAAAAGTATCGGCGGCATAATCGAGGAAGAAAAGGTTGTATTCGTTGAGCAACCGGAGAGCGCCGTAGTCAACGATGATGAAATGGAACAAAAAATCAGGAAGCTAACCGATGATTTCGTATCCGGTTTAATGCAGGTTTTTAGAGAGTATAGATGAGTCATTCCGGTTCCGATTTTAGATTCAAAATAATTGCCGGAAAATTTAAGGGCAAAATTTTGCCATTATCCGATAAAAATGTTACGAGAAGCACAAAAAGTATTACCAGAGAGTCGGTTTTTAATACATTACAAGGCGAGGTGATAGGCTCTTTTTTTGTGGAGGTTTTCGGCGGAAGCGGTACCATAGGCATAGAGGCGCTTAGTCGTGGGGCAAGTGAAGTCGTATTCATGGAAAGAGATAAAAACTCGTATGAGACAATAAAATCAAACCTTGCATCGCTCGGCGTTGAGAATGGAAAAGTTTTTAATGTCGACAGTTTTAATTTTTTTGAAGATATTTTAAATACCCTCCCGAAAGACAAGAGGAGAATTTTTTATTTCGACCCCCCCTTTGATATTAGAGAGGGTATGTCCGGTATATATGAAAAGTGTATAAAGCTTGTCGAAAAAATAAAGAGCACACCGCTCGATATAGTAATATTTGAGCATATGTCTACATTTGTCCCCCCTGCATCTATATCCGGTTTTTATCTGGCAAAGACTAAAAAGTTCGGTAAAACATCCATTAGCTACTATGCCGTCTAACACCGTGCTACCGTAAAATCTTTCGGAATACTATTTGCTTTAAACCTGAAAATTACGTTTTTCGGGTTTAAACAATGAAAAAAACACTCTTTTTACTGCTAGCCGTTTTGGCTTTTTGCGACAATCTATTTGCCACTAAAATAAAAGACTTGGCAAATATCGTAGGTGTCAGGGATAACCAGTTGATAGGCTATGGCCTAGTTGTAGGGCTTGGCGGGACAGGCGACGGCTCTACGTCGGTATTTACGACTCAGTCTCTATCCAATCTTCTTGCTACGGTTAACGTAAAAATTGACCCAAAAGATATAAAATCCAAAAACATTGCTGCCGTAATGGTTACTGCCAATATCCCCGCCTTTTCCAGACAAGGGGACAAGGTAGATGTATATGTCTCGTCTATCGGGGATGCAAAGTCTTTAGAGGGTGGAACGCTCCTGCTAACTGCGCTAAAAGGTGTTGACGGGAGGATTTACGCTTTGTCGCAAGGTGTTATCTCTACCGGAGGCTTTAATGCCGGCGGGAAAGGGCAAAAAAATCATGTCACAAGCGCAACCCTAAAAAGCGGTGGATTGATTGAGAGAGAGATCCCTTTTGATCTGGCTCAAAAAGAGAACGTAACCATGAGCCTTAAACAGGCTAGTTTTCAGAATGCGATAAAAATTCAAGATGCGATAAATGCGGCATTTGGACAAAAAACGGCTTTTGCCTCAGATTCAAGAACAATCAAGCTCTCTAAGCCGGCACAGCTAAGCTCTGTCGAGTTTGTTGCCAGAGTTCAGGATGTGACTGTTAATCCGGAAAAAGAGAATAAGGTGGTTATCGATGAAAAAACAGGAACGATAATTGCTGGCTCTGAGATAAGGATTGATCCGGTTGTGATTACGCACGGTGATATTACGATAAAAATAAGGGCAGAGGGTTCAAAAGAGCCGGATGCCGACGGAAAAACTGTTATCGATATGGGCGACGGGGCAAAACTAGGAACTACCACAAACGTAGTTTCCGCATCTGCCTCCCAGATGACACTATCTACACTTATGAGGGCTCTGCAAAAACTGGGAGCCAAACCGAGAGATGTTATCTCCGTGGTTGAAGCTATGAAGAGTGCAGGTGCTATCAAAGCTGATTTGGAAGTAATCTAAAGGAGGGGTCATATGCTTGACGTATCAAATGCGCTTAGCGCTTACGGAACATCAAAGGCCGCAAGCGTAAAACAGTTAGACAAAAACGATGCGGCACTAAAAGAGAAAACCGATGCTTTTGAGGCCGTTCTCATAAAGCAGATGCTTGATATCGCATTGGAAGAGAAATACTCCCTCTTTCCGGATGATGCCGGAAAAGATATTTACAAGTCTATGTATACGGATACGATGTCGAACTCTTTGTCCGGTGGTTTTGGCTTTAGCGAGCTTTTATACAACTACCTGAAAGAGAGATCCTAAAGTTTTGTCGGTTATTGTCGATATTGGGTGTTGAACTAACACTATTGCCCTTTTAAAAGGATACACAATGCTAAGCACAATTAACGCAAACGGTTCAAGCAAAGTCGTAAAGACACTTGATGTCGCCGATTCCGTCAAAACTGAAACAAAAAAAGCGGTAAACGAATCCGCAAAAGAAGAATCAAAAGCAGAAAAAATCGCCAAAAAGATAGAGAGCGGAGAGTATTCGCTTGATATGGGTCAAACGGCTAAAGCTCTGCTAGGGTTTTAGCCTTCCATTTTATAAAGGGGTAAAAAATGTTAGTTCACCACTTAAACCTTGCAATAGAAACATTGCAATCTCTCATTGACGTAACAAAATCAGACATAACCGATATTAAGCAGGCTAGGCATGAAAACTTGTTTGCCAGACTGAAAACAAAAGAGGAGTTTTTAGGCTCTTTTGAAAATTACAAAAACCTAATAGATGCCCACATAGTCGAGATGGCTGCAAATAATAGTGGGAGTGATTTGGGGAGCATACTTTCAAAAGAACAAAAAGAGCTTTTGGATTCTATGCGCAACAAGCTAAATGAGCTAAAAAGCGTTAATAAACACTACGCCAAACTCGTTATAGCCGTCAGCACGTTTTATAACAGTCTGATTGAGCAAATCGTACCCCCTAAAGAACAAAAATCAGGCTATATCGGTATGACGCAAAGACGTTCTGCGATGCTAGAGATAAAGGCTTAAAGATGGCAGGCATATTCGATTCTTTATATACTGCCTATAGTGGACTACAAACATCACAATACGCCGTAAACGTAACCAGTCACAATATATCAAATGCCGAAAATGACGGCTACACTAGACAAAGAGCCGTTTTGCAGGCAAAGCTGCCGATGAATACGAGACCGGGCGACGTCGGAACCGGTGTCGAGGTGCTGAATACGACAAGGCTACATGATGAGTTTGTGTACAAAAGATACAAAGATGCATCAACTCAGCAAGAGTTTACGAATTTTGAAGAGAAGACGCTAACCGAAGTATCTAAATATTTTCCGGACATACAAAATTCAGGGGTTGCCGAATATCTAAAAAGTTATTTCGACTCTTGGCAGGCGTATGCGAACAATCCTAGTGATTCGACACAGGCAATAGTAGTAGCAAAAGATGCTCAAAATCTGGCGAATATTATAAAAGATACGAGAGAGTACGTCTCAGATTTGCAAAACTCTCTAAACGAGCAAGTCGAGCCTTTGGTAAACGAGATTAATAGACTTGCAGAAGAGATAGCCAACCTAAACGAGCAGATTTTTAGACATGAGTCAAACGGTGTGAATAAAGCAAATGACCTAAGAGACGAGAGGGACAAAAGAGAGACCGCACTCTCGAAACTCGTAAATCTGACGGTCAGCAAAAACGGTGTTACTACCGATATGATGACTGATACAAACGTTGCAGACCTAAGAGATGACGAATATACGATGCTTATAGGCGGCTATCCGCTTGTTGACGGGGCGACTTTTCACCCTCTTGTGATGAAAGCAGATGAAAACAGCCAGGCAAAAAGTTTTAATACGGTTTATTTTGAATACCAAGATTATACACTGGTCGATATATCCGATAAGCTCACAGGCGGCAAGCTAGGTGCTATTATGGATTTGAGAGGGTATGATATAGACGAAACCGGCAGACCTACAAAAGGGAAGCTGCAAGAGTACATAGACAAACTTGATACTTTGGCAAGCGGTTTTATACAAAGCATGAATAACGTGTATGCCGGTAGCGCCACAAAAAGCATGACTTCTAATGAGATTAACTCGACCGGAAACGAACTATTGGCTACTTTGCCGCAGAACTTTAAAACCGGAAGTTTTGATTTTGTGGTATACAAAAACGATGGGACTGAGGCACTTAGAAGGACTATAAACGTAGATATATATACCGACACCCTAAATACGATAGCGTCAAAAATAAATGCAGTTATAGACGACAATAAAGACGGTAATGCCTCAAACGATTTGAGTAGTTATTTCTCAGCCAGTTTCGTAGCCGGACAATACGGACAGTTTTCAATTTCGCAAACGGCAACGGCGGCAGCGGCAGGATATAGGTTTGCCTTGTCCGATAGCAGTACTACGCCTAGTAACTTTGCAGGCGCTACGGGTCTTGGAAGATTATTTGACG
>CALJKN010000154.1 GCA_937973585.1 uncultured Helicobacteraceae bacterium | reverse complement strand
GGTCCTGCAGTATCCGGTGCGCATAATGCCAGAGTTACCGCAAGAGCCGGCAAAGACGTTATCAGCTCTGTTGTTACCGGTCTTCTTACTATTGGACCTAGGTTTGGCGGTGCGATAGACGGTGCGGCAAAATATTTCAAATACGGCTACGACAACGGTCTAAGCCCGTCCGAATTTATAGAATATATGAAAAAACAAGGTATCCCGATTCCGGGTATCGGACACAGAATCAAATCTGTTAGAAATCCAGACCTTAGGGTTTCGGGACTAAAAAAATATGTAGGCGAGCACTTCCCGTCAAGTCCGCTTCTTGATTATGCGCTAGAAGTTGAAAAACTAACGACTAGTAAAAAAGACAATCTGATACTAAACGTTGACGGTACTATCGGTGTACTTATGATAGATATGTGGAGGGCGCTTGGCTACTCAGACGAAGAGATGGATATATTCATCGAAGCCGGTGCCCTAAACGCATTCTTCGTACTAGGTAGATGCATAGGCTTCATCGGGCACGTGCTTGACGAGAAACGGCTTGCAATGCCGATGTATAGACATCCATGGGAAGATATTCTTTATGATGTCAAAAAAGCGGAAGATATTTAGTTCCTAGCTTTTACCAAGACACTCCGGGCGGATTGTCCTCTCCCCTTTCCGCCCTTTTAAACTTTTTTTTGCGACAATCAGACTTCACCTCAATAAATTAAACCGCTTGGATAAAATGTGCGAAAAGCCTTTACCTATATGGAAATTGTTTTGGTTATTGTCCTTATTGCTATTTTTGCGGCTGTTTTAAAGTTCGCAAATAAAGACGACGATAGACTTCATCTAGCAACTTTGCAGGTTTTGGAGCATATCAGATACACACAGCATCTAGCAATGAGCGATAACAAGTTTGATCCGAAAGACAACACATATAATCTCCATATTAACAAAAAAGGTCCGAACGGTAGATGGTTCTACTCAAGATGGCAAATATGGTTTAGGCAAAACTCTAAACATATGCTTTATGTTATTTTTAGCGATAAAAATAGGGGTGGTAACTTTGATTATGTACCGACTTTAGAGACAGCAAGAGATCCGCTTACCGGAGAAGTGATGGCGCATAGACTTCCTACGGAAATCGGCTATAAAAACGAAAACGAATACAATAATGAGAATTTTGACTTAACTGCAAAATACGGAATAGTAGATATTGCGACTAAAAATTGCAATCAAGAGAGTATTAGCCCGTCTAAAGCCAGAATAGTTTTCGATGAAAAAGGCCGACCTTATGGAGGAATTAGTGCATTAGATAATAAAAATGCCTATTTCTTTAGAATTACAAAAGAATGCGATATAACATTTACTGCCGATACCGGCAAAACAGCCACTATTAGGATATACCCAGAGAGTGGATATGCGGAAATTTTAAATATCGAACAATAATTTTTCCAAACCCCCTTGACAACCCCAAAACTTTCAGCTACAATTCCGGCCTCAAACAAGTTGAG
>CALJKN010000153.1 GCA_937973585.1 uncultured Helicobacteraceae bacterium | reverse complement strand
TATGTAGATTCTAAACGTTCAGGCAGTAAATACTTTGGCGGATGATATTTTAAATAAAAAGAAGAGGTGCGAATGTCTTCAAAACCAGTAGAAGATGCCAGAAAAGGCAAGGGTTCAGATAGGGAAAATAGAGGTAAAAACGGAGCTCCAAAAACGTCAAGCGGCGAGCATCGCAAGGGCAAGCAAGGCGGCAACGGTAGTAAAAGTTGGTAATAAATAAAGGAAATGGATATGCTTGGAAATGAAAAAAATAGCCTTGGTTTTGTAGTCGATATAGCAATTAAACATATTGTTGTTTTTGCGCAGGAGTGCAGTTATTGCGGTCGCAAGCTAGACGATAACGGTAAATGTCCGTATTGCGGATAATTAATTGCATAGGCGAGAGAGGCTAGCCTCTCTCGTTTTTTCTATAGGAGATTTGAAAATGGGGTACAGTCTCAAAGATTTGGAAAATGCAGGCAAAATTATTCACGACACCTTTGAGGAAAATTCAAGGCGTAAGGGTGAAGAGTTTGCGAATAGAATAACCTCAAATACACAGAATGGCAGAGGTCTTTTGATTTTTATTTTGTGGCCAGCATTTTATATTGTCGCAACATGTGTTGCTATGCTTGTCGGTGTTTTTTTGAAAATTAGCACATTTATATCAATCTGCATAGGAGTCGTTGCAGCTTATCTTTGGTATAAGGCTGATTTTACGAGGCAACACCCTTTTCGGTCTTCGGTGTTTGCGTTTTTTGCGTTCATAATATTATTTTCTGTGTTTAAATAAGCGGTATGGACGGATAGAGCCTAACTCCGTCCGCTCCTACTAGCTCTCAATCTCAAAATCTCCTACTTCAACAATCAAAAATCAAAAAAAAGGAAACTGTCGGTAATGGATGAAATGATAACTAGTGCATTAATTTTTTTACAGGAAAACATTTGGTTGCTTTTCTGGTGCCTTCTTGTATCGCTTGTTTTTGTTATTCAGCCGCTATATGCCTATACAAGGCCGTTGGGGCGGGGCAATAAGCTTGGTGAAATCAAAAAGCGTCTGGAAGTGGATGAAAAAAGCAAATTTCAACAAAAAATCAAAAATATCTGGTTGGTGAGGGGATACTATGCTATTGTCTGGATTTTTAGCTTTTTACTTGGATGGACAAAATCGGAGGATAGAACCATTCAGGACAAATTGGATTCAAGGAGCAAAGCCCTAAAAAACGTGCTTGCAGACAACTACGAGATAAGCCTACATACGAACGCTACAAAAGATGTAAGAGATTTGAGTGTAGAGACTCTGCATACTGCATATAGGTATTCCGTAGTTGATTTGTTTGTGGAAAAGGCTATAGTCATACTGGAAAATCAGGCAAGGCCTTATAAGTTTTTTGGGGTAGCGGCGACAGTCACTGCATCGCTGATAATACTATTTGGGATGGTTTTGGCCTCAATACAGTCGGGTATAGCGTATGATGCATGCAAAGCCGTGAATATCGAGTTTTGCGGCAAGGTGTCCCAATCCGGAAGTGAATATAAGAGCAAAAACGAGCTTGAGCAGTACAAGGCACTACTGGGCTATCAGGAATTAATAAAACAAGGTGTGGTATCCGGCAGCGGAAAAGAGAAAAATCTTTCAAACAAAAACGAAGCGATAATAAAGGCACTAATAGACAGAGAGACAAATCTGGCATGGAAAGATATGACGGTGAGTTTCATCAAATCATTTACATTTTACGGACTTTTGGTGCTATCCGCCGTGTTTTTGCAGCGATACGGCAAGGCTCTGCTAGACCAGTCGGAGAGATTGCTAGACAGACGGCACGCACTCAGGCAAGGGCGGCTATATCTGCATCTAAAAGACGGTAGATTCAAAAATGTAGAAGAGATGGAAAAGGCATTCAACTGGAACGACTCCAGACAAAACGCATTTGCCGACATAAACACCGAAGCACAAGCCCCGTGGGGTACGGTATTCAAAGAGATGATTCATATGATTCCGGAAATCGCAAAAGCGGTAAATAACGGACAAAATGCTAATTCCGGTAAAAAGTGATAAATCGGCAGGGTATGTTATTCGTACTGATTCCTTGAGTTCCTTTTTGTGTTATAATCCATACATATTGATTTTAGATTTTTTAGAGAAACTCCATGAGACTTTCGGCGCAGGATATAGATACGATAAAAAGCGTTATTTTGGCTCATATAGAGGACGCAAAAATATATCTTTTCGGTAGTCGTGTCGATGATACGAAAAAAGGTGGAGATATTGATATTTTTGTTGAGTCAAGTCAAAATGTAACCTTTAGGGACGAGATAAAGATTCTGGCAAAGTTGGAACTATGCGGAATTTATCGTAAAGTTGATTTAGTAGTCAAAACACCTTTTAAAGCCAATCAAAATATATACGAAACTATATCGAAGACAAAGGTGGTATTGTGATAGACGAG
Organism: uncultured Helicobacteraceae bacterium; assembly: GCA_937973585.1. GTDB lineage: Bacteria > Campylobacterota > Campylobacteria > Campylobacterales > UBA6016 > UBA6016. The sequence continues at coordinate 499 of CALJKN010000153.1, read as the reverse complement.
ATAGTCAAAAAAACGACTTTACATTTAGATCGTGCCAAGTTGGCATTGGCTGAGATAAAAGGTTGGAGCGATGATTTTGGCTGTGATATTTTTGAAAATTTTGAGAAAATAAAAACGATAGATAGCTTTATATATCGATTCATTAAACTTCAAGATATGATGGGCGATAAGCTCTTTAGAGTCTTTTTGGATAAGTTTGGCGAATATAAAGATAATATGTCGTTAGTGGATGTTTTGGATAGACTGGAAAAGCTCGAAATCATCGACGACGGCTCAAAGTGGATGGAGTATCGTAAAATACGGAATAGACTAACACACGAATATCCTAATAATGAAGCAGAGGTTATTGAGGGGATAAAAGTGGCTATGGATATTTTTGATGATATCGAGTGTATATTTTTGAATATTCAGAAATATTTAAAAAGTAAGGCTTTGTAACTTCTTTCTGCCGCTTTATGCGGCTAGCTTTAGTGCCTCAGCGGCTAGCGTAGCCGTATTG